>NZ_JBYTDY010000015.1:0-117420 GCF_058791835.1 Paenibacillus sp. EB106-04-04-XG159
TCGTAAATGTCTTGGCTGGAAATCTGCTCACGAAGCATTCATGGACGAACTGTCGCGCTTAGCTTGACAATCCGTCAAATGAATAGAATATTGGCCTCAATTCGATTAGAGCGTCCAGCTAACGGATATGTTAGTTCAATGAAACAGCGACAGTTTGGGACTTTATTTTCTCGTCCATGGCTGTTGCTGTTTCAATTTCTAGGGGCAGTCTATTACTTATTTCACCATATAGATGTGGCTAAGATGGCCAAGCTTGAGCGAAACCGTAGGCCGAGACGTCGGAAATGAACGTCTCAGCCTCCAAAACGTCGCGCCCGAGGGCTGAGGCGTCGAAAAGCGACGTCTCAGCGGCTAAATTGGCCCCGCGTAAGGGGAAATTGAGCCCGAGACGTCGGAAATGAACGTCTCAGCCTCTAAAATGCCGCGCCCGAGGGCTGAGACGTCGAAAAGCGACGTCTCAGGTGCCAAAAGGGCCTCGCGCGAGCGAAAATCGAGTCCGAGACGTCGAAAAATAACGTCTCAGCTTCTAAAACGCCGCGTCCGAGGTCTGAGACGTCGAAAAACGACGTCTCAGCGCCAAATGTGCCCCGCGCGAGCGGAAATTGAGTCCGAGACGTCGGAAATGAACGTCTCAGCCTCCAAAACGCCGCGCCCGAGGGCTGAGGCGTCGAAAAACGACGTCTCAGCGGCTAAATGGGCCCCGCGCGAGCGCCGATCTTCCACGCATTTCGACAATTCGATGGATGCGGAAAGGAGATTATGGTAAAGTGTCCACCAGAGGGAACATCAAGCTGTGACGAATGAACCCCATGCGAAACAGCAACAAAAGAGGTGTGCTGACATGAACAAAATTATGATTGTTGAGGATGATTCCAAGATTGCGGAGCTGCTCCAGTCCCATATTCAGAAGTATGGTGATGAAGGCATTATCGTAACTGATTTTCAACACGTCCTCCAACAATTTCAACATATTCAACCGCATATCGTGCTGCTGGATGTGAATCTGCCGAGCTATGACGGTTACTACTGGTGCAGACAGATTCGTACGATCTCCACTTGCCCTATCATCTTCATTTCTGCGCGCAGCGGGGAGATGGATCAAGTCATGGCACTCGAGAGCGGGGCAGATGATTACATACCTAAACCGTTTCATTATGAAATCGTGATGGCCAAGTTACGGAGTCAGATTAGGCGAGTATACGGCGATTATGCGACGAAAGAACGGGTCATTGAGCAGTCGGGACTGCTGCTCTATCCTGAGCGTTTGGAGCTGAAGCTGAGAGAGAGGTCCGTTATGCTGACTCGCAAAGAAGCGCTTCTACTAGAAACGCTGATGAACAATTGCCCGCGAATCATAAGCCGGGAAGCTATATTGGACAAGCTGTGGGATGACTATAATTATGTCGATGACAATACCTTAAGCGTGAATATTACGCGTGTTCGCAAGAAGCTGTGTGAGCTCGGCATTCATGATGCTCTTGAAACGGTACGCGGAGTCGGCTATCGTCTCCATTTGACCTGGGAGGGCGATGTGTGACATGAGGCTGTTTATACGAGAGCAGCTGCCATTGATCGGCTTCAATATGGTACAAATGCTCGTCGTGCTGCTCGTTTATTGGCTGGACGGCTATGATCGGTGGGCAACAGCGTTGTACGCGATGTCGCTAGGGCTATTCATCACCTTCATCTACTTATGCTATCGCTACATCAGCCACCGGGAGTTCTATCGCAGCTTGTCAGAGCCGGACAAGCTGCCATCGGATGCGCTTAAACGAAGCGGTGCCCCTTTATCCGCAGCACTGAACGAGCTGCAGACTGTACAGCATCGGGAATACAAGCAACAGCTACGGACATGGGAACGCGGAAAGAAGCAGTACCAAGACTTCATCAACCAATGGGTGCATCAGATGAAGACGCCTCTGTCTGTTATTGAGCTCATCACTCAAGACGGCGACGATCCTAGATTCGAGAGCATCACAGAAGAAACCGATCGTTTGCGTCATGGCTTGGAGATGGTGCTGTATATGGCGAGACGAGATACCTTTGCTGAGGACTTTCATGTGCACAAGGTTAGCCTTCGCAAGCTGGTCAATGAAGTGATTCAGGACAATAGGCGTTCTTTCATTCGCCATTATGTATATCCCGAGATTGAGATCGATGACAGCATCACGGTTGAAACGGATGCCAAATGGCTTCGCTTCATCGTGCAGCAATTGATCTCGAACGCGATTAAGTATTCTGCGGGAAGCCGTGAGAAAGTAACGTTGAAGGCGTATCCGCAAGAACGAGCGGTTATTCTCGAAGTGATTGACCGCGGCGCAGGCATCCCGCAATCAGATCTATCGCGAGTCTGGGACGCGTTCTACACGGGGGAGAATGGCAGAGTATACAAAGAGTCTACTGGTATGGGACTCTATTTGGTTAAGGAAGCGATTGATCGCCTGCACCATCAGATTGAATTGGAATCAACCGTAGGCGCAGGGACAACCGTTCGCATTCGATTTCCATATGCGGGGAAATAGATCCATAAGGGCAGTCTCATAGGAGGCTGCTCTTTTCTATATCTTATCTTACACAGATGTAAGATTCACGTCAGAGAGTATTATATGAACATCTTCCAGATTCATATAGACTAGGGGTATACGATATAGGAACGTATGGGATTGAAAGGAGAACGTATGATGGAAATATTAAAAGTCCGCGATCTATGCAAAACATATAATGAAAAGATACCTTACGAAGCGCTGTCGGGTATCGACCTCACGATAAACAAGGGGGAGTTTGTCGGCATCATGGGACCCTCTGGCAGCGGAAAGACGACGCTTCTTAACTTAGTGTCCACGATTGATGCTCCCACATCAGGGGAGGTCAGCATCGAAGGGCAGAACCCCCATCTGCTGAAGCCGGATCAGCTGGCTCTATTTCGCAGACGTGAACTAGGATTCGTGTTTCAAGCCTTCAACCTGCTGAATACGTTGACGGTGAAGGAGAATATGATGCTGCCGCTCACGCTGGATGGCACAAGCCTCCAAGAGATGAAGTCTCGTGTCAACGCGATCGCAGAGAAGCTCGGAATCGCGTCGATTCTGGACAAGCGGACGTTCGAGATCTCTGGCGGACAAGCTCAACGGACAGCGATCGCGAGAGCGCTGATTCATCATCCGAAGCTGGTGCTTGCGGATGAACCGACAGGCAATCTGGATTCCAAATCGGCCCGCGACGTGATGGAGCTGCTCTCGGCGATGAACAAAGAGCAGCAGGTTTCGATCATGCTCGTCACGCATGATGCGATGGCCGCGAGCTATTGCGATCGCGTCGTATTTATTAAGGACGGCAAGTTCCACAATGAGATCACTTGCGGTGACAATCGCGAGGTGTTCTACCAGAAGATCATTAACGTGCTGTCGCTGTTGGGAGGCTATCGACATGACTTTTCGACAGTTCGCGTTTAACAATGTCGTTCGCAACAAACGAATATACTTAGCGCACTTCTTAAGCAGTTCATTTTCCGTCATGGTCTTCTATATCTACGCGCTGCTGCAGTTCCATCCGAAGCTTCAGGGGGAGCTCTCTTCTACGAGCGAAACGCTAAGCACCTTGGGAATGATAGGGATGCAGGTGTCACAGATCATCATCTTCATATTTTCATTCTTCTTCTGCTTATACTCGGTCAGCGCTTTTCTGAAGACCCGCAATCGAGAATTCGGCATTCTCATGATGCATGGGATGTCACCGCGCCAGCTTCATAAACTTGTGTTTATCGAAAATTTAATTATCGGAGCGGCATCTATCGTGATGGGGATTGGGATTGGTACTGTATTTGCGAAGCTCATTCTGCTTGTGGTAGAGAATATTCTTGCGATCGATAATGGGTTAGACTTCTACGCGCCTTGGGCGCCGATGCTGACGACGACGGTCGCATTCGCGCTGTTGTTCCTCATCGTGTCGCTGTTCACTTCACGGAAGGTGAAGGTAGGGCAGCTTGTAGATTTGTTTAAGTCCGAGGAGAAACCGAAGCCTGAACCGAAGGCATCACTTATGCTCTCTCTGCTCGCTGTTCTCTTTATTCTGGCTGGGTATGGGATGGTGTTTTATTTTGCGATAAATAGAATGTTCTCTTTCCCACTGTTATTCGCAGGCGTTATTAGTGTCATTATCGGCACGTATTTCCTGTTCACCCAACTAAGTGTATATGTGATTCGAGCTATGAAACGCAATGAAAAGGTGTTCTTCAAACGCATCAATGTGTTGGCTATATCCGATCTGGCGTATCGGATGAAGGATAATGCGACGATGTTCTTTATGATCGCTATCGTGTCTGCGGTGGCGTTCACAGGGATCGGCACGGTGCTGGCGTTAGGGGACCCTGGCCTCACGGAAATGGAGAATCCGTATGCCTTTATATACAGCAGCAGCTCGAAGAATAAAGCTGAGGAGCAGGATGTGCAGCTGATTCAGCAGTTGCTGAAGGATGGAGTCTTCGCATATGAGATGTTGGAAGTGAATTCTCGCCTGAATCAAAGTCCGTGGGTTCCTATAAGTCTGAGCGATTATAATCAGATAGCAGAGCTGTTGGGAATAGAGAAGATCGTGGAACTGGACGATGGAGAGGCAGTGCTCGCCCCATCCTACATCATGATGCAAACCGACTGGATGAAGGAGGAGAACTGGCCTAAGGACATTGAGATACTGCAGGAAGAGTGGAGTCATACGTATAAGGTGTCACGAGTGATAAATGAGATTGTTCTGCCTGAGGGAGCAGCGGTTGCGATTATATCGGATGCCGCATTTGCGTCCATTCCCGATGGTGGAATCGGAACGGATCGATATATCTTGTTTGACGTTCCGGACTGGAAGAGGACTAGGGAGATCGCGCAGACGCTCATCAAGGAGATTAATGAAGATGAAACACGTACAGAGTTTTCGCCTTATGTAACAACGCTGGTGCTGGAATGGCTGAACAACAAGCAGGGTAACGGACTGCTGTTCATCGTGAGCTCGATGGTGGGCATCGTGTTCTTTACGTTTGGAGCCAGCTTCTTGTATTTCCGACTGTACACGGATCTCGAGCGGGATCAACGGCAGTATCAATTGATTAGCAAGCTGGGTCTGACGAAGCGGGAGATGAGCCGTACCGTGACGCGCCAATTGATGCTGATGTTCTTCCTGCCGCTATTGATGGCTCTGGTGCACAGCGGTGTGGCATTTGCGGCGCTGCAGAAGCTGGTAAGCTTCTCGGTGTACGAGAATTCCGTTATGATCTTCGTATCGTTCATTACGATTCAGATCGTATATTTCCTCGTCATCCGCTGGCGCTACTTGCAGCACATGCGGCTGGCGATGAGATAAGTTCAGAAAGACAGCAGTCCTGGGGGAGGGTGCACGTTCCCTCTGGGTTGCTGTCTTTCTTATGTTTATGTGTGGGGGTGGACCCACGATCCGCTATTTGTGACAAAATCGGCTGTTTGGTCGTTCTTGCGGACCGTGGTTCCGTTATTTGCTCCCAAACGACGCATTATCGCTCATTTTGATGCAAATAACGGCCGCTGTGTCCGCCAAACTTCAAATTCGCTTCGAAATGCAAGAATAGCGGCTCCTGTGTCCGGTTGATCGGTCAACCGTCTATCTAACTATCTCAGACTAACTAGAATTGCGACTTTAAGTGTGATGCGGACCCACGATCCGTTATTTGTGACAAAATTGGCTATTTCACCGTTCTTGCGGACCGTAGTTCCGTTATTTGCTCCCAAACGACGCATTATCGCTCTTTTTGATGCAAATAACGGCCTCTGTGTCCGCCAAACTTCAAATTTGCTTCAAAATGCAAGAATAGCGGCCGCTGTGTCCGGTTGATCGGTTAACCGTCTATCTAACTGTCTCAGACTAACTAGAATTGCGACTTTATGTGTGATGCGGACCCACGATCCACTATTTGTGACAAAATCGGCTGTTTTATCGTTCTTGCGGACCGTAGTTCCGTTATTTGCTCCCAATCGACGCATTATCGCTCATTTTGAGGCAAATAACGGCTTCTGTGTCCGCGAAACTTCAAATTTGCTTCAAAATGCAAAAATAGCGGCCTCTGTGTCCGGTTCGACGATTTGTGACTGATGCATCGCGCAATTTCTTGGCGTATTATCGAATTGTGGTATGGAAGGAATAGGTATGTCGAGAGTCGAGTAACATGAACTTGATTGGAAAATGAAGGGTGATACCATAGTGGGGAGGATGGGACAATATTGGTTTTATTATTTTTACTAATGATTTGTCTTGTCATATCAGTCAATCTATCGTTGTTGGCAACTACTAGATCAAGATCGCTCACAGATGTGCTGCTCTTGTCTGTCTTGTTTGTCTTAACGGGTGGAGTCTTGTTACTCGACCGGAGCATAGGCGATAATAGTATCTTCATGGCAATCAATTACGGACTCATATTTACTGGCTTAATGACAGGTATACTCAGCTTTATCTTTAAGAAGGGTTGAGCCTACGGCCATCTTCCTATCATTAGCATGAAGTAGAAGCTCAGAATAGGGAAAGAGCATTCCCCTATTCTGAGTACAGATATCTTACGATGAAGTCGAGGATTCCATCCACTTCTCGTATAGGGAATCCAGCTTGGCTTGCAGCAGCTCGCGCTCCTCGTACAGCGTCGCGAGCTTGGAAGGGGAAGCGGCGTTGGCCGGCTCCATCATAGTCTCGTCTATCGAGCGAAGCTGCTTCTCGAGCTCGCTGATGTCTTGCTCTAGGCGTTCCAAGTTGACTCCATCCCGTGTGGAACGACCCTGGACTCGGCCAACCTGAGCCGAATCGGCCTTCAGTCGCTGTTCAGGTGCCGATGTCAGCAGTAGCTGCTTCTCTTTAAAGTGCTCGAAATCGCCGGGCGTGCTTGCTAAGCCGCCATTTTCCAGCGCCCAGATCTTATGAGCGATACGATTAATGAAGTATCGGTCATGCGACACGGCGAGCACGGTGCCGGGGAAGTCCTCCAGCGCTTCTTCGAGCGCTTCGCGCGAATCGATATCGAGATGATTCGTCGGCTCATCGAGCACGAGCAGATTCGGCTGCTCATGCATGAGCAGCGCGAAGCGCAGGCGGCTCCATTCGCCGCCGGACAGCGAGCGCACCGACTTGAACACGTCGGCGCCGCAGAAGAGGAAGCGGGCGAGCCGCCCGCGCGCTTCGCCTTCCTCCATGCCGACGGCTTCGCGGTAGTACGCGAGGACGGTAGCGCCCTCGTCTTCGGGGGCGGCTTCCTGCGCCAGATAGCCGACGGCGACGCGCGAGCCGAGCTTCACCTCGCCCTCGTCCGGTGCGACCTCGCCCAAGATGCACTTCAGCAGGGTGCTCTTGCCGGAGCCGTTCGCCCCCAGGAGCGCCACGCGCTCACCATAGCGCAGCAGCTCGCTCGCGCCCGAGAAGAGCGAGCGGTCGCCGTACGACTTGCCGACGCGATCAAGCGTCACGACCTGCACGCCGGAACGGTCGCGCTGGTTCAGGTCAAGCTCCATCGCCTTGCGCTCCATAATTGGGCGCTTCAGCTTCACCATCCGATCGAGCGCCTTCTGCATCGAGGCGGCTCGCCGGTACAGCCCTGGGTTCGGCGGGTTGGCGCGGTTTGCCCATTCGATGAGCTGTCTAATGGACTCTTTCATCTTCTTAATCTTCTTCTGCTGCTCTTTATAGTCCGCGAACTGCTGAAGCAAGCGGGCTTCCTTCTCCTTCTGATAGTCCGTGTAGTTCGTGTAATAGGTGATGGCTTCGCCATCCTCCAGCTCGATGATCTTCGTCACGACGCGATCGAGGAAGTAGCGATCGTGCGAGATGACAACGACCGTGCCACTGTAGGACTGCAAGAATTGCTCCAGCCACTCGATCGCATGCATATCGAGATGGTTCGTCGGCTCATCCAGCAGCAGCACATCCGGCTCTTCGAGCAGCATAGCAGCGAGGCCGACCTTGGTCTTCTCGCCGCCGGACAGCTCTGCGAACGGCCGCGCGAGCTGCGCCTCCGGTATTCCCAGTCCGGAGGCGACTCGCCCCAAGCGCGCGTCGAGCTCATAGCCGCCCGCGCGCTCGAACCGCTCCTGCAGCTCGCCGTAGCGGCGCAGCAGGTCCGCGAACTGCCGCTCATCGCGGCTCGCCTGCGGGTCGCTCATCATCCGCTCGAGCTCCTGCATCTCGCGCTGCCAGCGCTTCGGCTCCGCAAATGCGCGCTCCAGCACATCCTGCACCGTCGCGGACTCCTCCGCGTGCGGAACCTGCTCCAAGTACCCGATGCGCGCGCCTTTCTTGATCGCAAGCTGCCCGGCCTCGGGCTTTTCGCTGCCGTTCAGCAGCTGAAATAGCGTCGTCTTGCCGGTCCCATTGCGACCGATTAGACCGACTCTTTCCTGTTCTCCTATCTCAAACGTAACATCTAGAAGCACTGCGGTTGCTCCATAGCCCTTTTTCACCTGTTGACATTGAATCATGATCATCTGGATCGCCCTCTCTATTGATGACCATCTGCCAAGCCCGCGATAACACAAAAAGGCCGCAGGGAAATGTCCCCGCAGCCTTGTCGATAAACAGAAAAGATCCGTTAAGGCAGTGACAGGATGGTCATTTCGCTTGAATGTGAATGTAGTTTGGAATTGTTGAAAATGGACATACGTATCCCGTTAACGAGCCCATCATAAAAAATTCCGCGCAGCTGCGTACGAAGCGCCTCCAGATTCAAGCTTCTCAACCACGACGACTTATTTGTGTTCATCCTGTCACACCTCCTTCTTCTACAATAATATGTTCACCTTAGCATAGCCTCTCCCACACTTACAAGCGGCAAACGTGGAGACAATGATTATAGTTAAAGTTTACAACTGGCGATCAAGCGGCTAGCTAGTCTTATCCAGTCTCATTCAAACTCATTCTAGCTAATTCAGGCTAATTCTCAAGCATCTTCTCCATATATTGCTTCGGCGTGCACTGATTATACCTCTTGAACAGCTCATAAAAATGAGCCATATTGCCGATACCCACCGATTCAGCAATGTCCTGAATCTTACGCTGCTCAGTCACGAGCAATCGCTTCGCATAGGAGATTCGTCTGCGATTGACAAAGTCAGTGAAGCTGACACCCATTTTGCGTTTGAAATACTTAGAGAAGTACGTGTAGCTCATCCCGGCAATGCGGCAAACCTCCTGCATATCGATGCGATCCGTCAGATGCTCCTCCACATAGGCAACCACAGGCCGAATAACGGCGGCGTCTATCTCGCCATATGACTGAAGCTTGCCTATTATATCCTGACGAAGAAGAGTCAGCATGAGATGCTGTATATGCATGCTGACCGCGATCTCATAGCCTTTGCGAGGGGACATAACCTCATCATGGATCGACGTGATGATTCTTCCAACCTCCGACCGGACCTGCTTATCGGCAAATATATAGTTCAACTCATCCAACGGCTCCTGAACCTCCGCAAAATGCCCGTAATACATCATGATCGCAGGATCAAAGTAAGGCTCCAAATCCACATGCAGCACAATAAAGCTCAACGGATCGTCGCTCAGTTTACGAGGGCGATGCAATTGTGAGGAACCGAGCACCACGATATCACCAGGTCCGAGTGTATACGACCGTTCAGGCGTTTCCATCTCGTGAATACCGTGCTCCACTAATATGAATTCAATTTCTTTATGATAATGCCATGGCATAGGAATATGCGAAGACGCTGCACGAAAAGGATCGATAAAGCGCCACACTTTCATGCGCAGCGCGGAGTGTTGATAGATGATCGGCTCTTGATAGATTTCCACTGCTTCAGCTCCCATTCTTGGCAATGGCTAATTTGGATACAAACTGCATAAATGCCCGCATTTACGAGCGGTATACGAAAAGTATATCGTATAGGAGAAGATGGATTCAACGAAAACGAGAAGAAGCGAGGTGCAATTGTGAAAATAGCGATTGTAGGCTGTGGTGGAATGGGGCATGTGCATGCATTTGCCTATCACAAGATGCCTGATGTGGAATTGACGGCAGTATGCGATATTATTCCGGAGCGCGCTGCGGATATAGCGGATCATACAGGAGCAACTGCATATACCTCTATCGATGAAATGTTGGCTAATGCGGAGTTCGATGTGATTAGCGTAACTGTACCGAGCTATTTACATAAGGAAATGGCGATCAAGGCGGCTGAGGCTGGCAAGCATGTAATTAGTGAAAAGCCAATCTCGTTGTCGCTCGCGGATACGCAAGAGATGATGGACGTCTGTGAACGCAATGGGGTGCGTTTGTTTGTCGGTCATGTGGTTCGCTTCTTCCCTGAATATGTGCAAATCAAGCGGGCTGTTGATCAAGGCAAGCTGGGCCAACTCGGCGTCGCCCATACGAAACGGAGCGGAGCTCATCCGGGCGATGTGTCTTCGTGGTTCCGGGAAGCCGATAAGAGCGGCGGCGTCATTCTAGACTTGATGATCCACGACATCGATTATCTCCGGTGGACGGTAGGCGAAGTGAAGTCGGTCTATGCTCTGGGGCATCGTACAGAGGAGTTGGAGTTTGCCTTTGTAACCTTACGTTTTGAAAATGGGACTATTGCTAATCTTGAAGCATGCTGGGGATACCCTGGAGAGTTCCATACAGCGATTGAGATCGCTGGCAGTGGTGGCGTGGTGCGTAACAACAGTGAGAAGTGCCATTCGCTCTCGATTCGCCAGGCATCGGTGCAGGAGAAGGCTGGCAAGTTTGTGGCGGTACCGCAAAGTCCCGGCTACAAGAACCCGTATGAGCTGGAGTTGGAGCATTTTATAGGGTGTATTCGGACAGGAGAAGAAGCTGTTGTTACAGCTCAAGATGCATATAAAGCGCTAGAAATTGCAAATGCCGCAGTGGAATCGCTGCGTACTGGCAGAGTCGTGGCACTCGGTGCGAGCGTTGAGGAAGGAGTGTCGAAATGAGTAAATTGAAGGTTGGCTTTATCAGCTTTGCGCACGGTCATGCCTTTTCTTATCTGGAAGGCTTCCGATCGCTCGCGAATGTGGAGATCGCGGGGATCGCGGATGAGGTGGAGAACCGTGTAGCGGATGTAGTTGCGCGCTATCAGATTCCTTACTATTCGGATTATCACGAGCTGTTAGCAAGCGATGTCGATGCGGTCGTTATATGCTCGGAAAATGTGTACCACGCGGAGCTCACGATTGCGGCTGCGAAGGCAGGCAAGCACGTCATGTGCGAGAAGCCGCTCGGCATCTCGGTAGCGGAGATGGAGGCGATGATCGCAGCTTGTGCGGATAATGGCGTCCAGCTGATGACGGCGTTCCCTTGCCGCTCGCTGATTGCGGTCGTTCGGGCTAAAGAAGCGGTGGATCGCGGCGATATCGGCGATATTATCGGGTTCAAGGGGACGAATCGCGGCACGATGCCGGGCGGCTGGTTCGTGAATCCTTCGTTGTCCGGCGGCGGCGCTCTTTTGGATCATACGGTTCACGTGGTGGATCTGATGAACTGGTTTACGGGTTCGAAGGTGAAGGAAGTGTTTGCGCATGCGGGTACGATCTTTCATAAAGGCTTACCTGTCGATGACGCGGGGATGATGCATGTTCGGTATGAAAATGGCGTGTTCGGCGTTCTAGATACGAGCTGGTCGCGTCCTTCTACGTTCCCTACTTGGGGCGATGTGACGATGGAGATTATCGGCACGAAGGGCGTCATCAATGTTGATTCCTTTGCTCAGAACAATGAGCTGTTCAGCGATGCCAATGGCAAGGGCACGTGGGAGTTCTGGGGCGATTCCATGGATGACTACATGGTTCGCGACTTTGTTGAAGCGCTTCTCGCCGGCAAACCGGTGCCGATCACGGGCGAGGACGGCTTGCGTTCCGCGCAGGTCGCGCTTGCAGGCTATAAGTCGATTGAGCTGGGGCAGCCAGTGACAATCGCCTAATGCTTTATGCCGCTCTTCTGCCGCCGTTGAGGTGGTGGGGGGCGGTTTTTTTTGCGCTGCTCGATGCTCCGTTGTTGGTGAAGAAACATTTCTGTTTGTTACAGGTATATCCATTTGAGTTTGCTTACTATTCACAATAATGGAGGCTGCCAAATGAAAAAAAGAATTGTTCTGATTTCGATGTTGCTTCTTATCTTAGGATCAAATGTATCGGCTTCTAATACTGTCAGTCTTCACGAGTTCAAAGGAAACATTTATTGGGATGGGAATCGGATAGCCAATAATACGAAAACACCATTTTTACAGAGTAATGGAGCTGTCTATATCCCTATTCGCTTGCTAGAAAATACAAATACTGGTCTAGTGAGTTATGAATCTAATACAAACTCAATTTATTATGATTCTTTTGATACATTAAATTCTCATGTAAGATCAACTACGCATAATCAGAATAAAGATGATCTATTTCAACTTAGAATTAATAGCAGTAAGGAAAAATATAAGGCAGGAGAAGAGCTGCAAATATGGGCTTCTTTAGATGTTATTGGAGATGAGGATGTGAAGGTGCTCCATTTAAATCCACTAGTTATATTTTATATAACAGATAGCAATGGAGTAACGATAACAGAGCCCACAACTCTCAAAATGCAAAGTGACTTATTCAAGCCCGGAGATCAGATCATAAGAACTTGGAACGGGGTTCTAGCTAATAATTATTTATCAGCTGAGATGGGTGATGAAAAAAATACAAATGCAAGACCTCTTCGACTCCCTAAAGGTGAATATACGATTGGTGCGGAATTAAACTACTCTATAGATCATGATAGCCAATTAGAGAATAATACTGAGCAATATAGGCTTGAAACTAATATCTCAATCAAGATTGAATAAAAATAAATGCACATACACCAAAGGGTGCCGTTTTGGCCTGCCCAGCGGGCTGAGACGACGAAAATCAACGTCTCAGCTCCGAAAGTGGCTCAAAAATGAGCTGAGACGTCGAAAAACTGCATCTCAGCCTTCAAAAGGTGCCATCTAAGCCCCCAAAGCGGTCCGAGACGTCGAAAATCAACGTCTCAGCCCCGAAAGTGGCTCAAAAATGAGCTGAGACGTCGAAAAAATGCATCTCAGCCTCCAAAAGGTGCAGTCCAAGCCCCGACAGCGGTCCGAGACGTCGAAAATCAACGTCTCAGCCCCGAAAGCAGCTCAAAAATGAGCTGAGACGTCGAAAAAATGCATCTCAGCCTCCAAAAGGTGCTGTCCGAGCCCCCACAGCGGTCCGAGACGTCGAAAATCAACGTCTCAGCCCCGAAAGTGGCGCGAGAATGAGCTGAGACGTCGAAAAAATGCATCTCAGCCTCCAAAAGGTGCCGTCCAAGCCCCCAAAGCGGTCCGAGACGTCGAAAATCAACGTCCCAGCCCCGGAAACGGCTCGAAAATGAGCTGAGACGTCGAAAAAATGCATCTCGGCCCCCACCGGTGCCATGCGATCCCGCAAAGTGTACCGCCCGATCCCCACCCAGCGCTCTAACTTACAGAGTGTGCCGTCCGATCCCTCTCGGCGCCCCCAATCCAGCTGCTACCTCATACTATCCAAACAGCTTTCTCCCATTCACATAGCTGCGATTGACTTGAAATACGCGTACAAGCTTCGTTCCTTCGCCTCCTGGCAGCAGACTGCCCTTATGCAGCATGTTGCGCAGGATCAAGTTAGCTTTTCTTGTATGGATCTGCAGCAGGTCGCACACATCCTTTGTATTCAGCTTGCGATCGAGCTGCAGCGCATATCTCAATACTTCCTGCTCCAAATACTCCTCATAGCTAATAGTAGAATTACTGCCGAAGCTCCATATCCCCATAAACTGCTGCAGCAGTTGTTCGCACATACGGGGTTTTTCATTAATGTCATCATAGGAGAAACGCAGGATTCGCCAACCATCCATCGTCAGGTGATTTTGCCGGAGTAGGGAATCTGAGAATTGGGAGCGAGTGAGTTTAGCACTATGTGGTCCATAACCATCAATCTCAATCGCTAGCTTCAGAGGGAAACGGATATAAGCAAAATCAATATAACGACTTCCGTCTTTGAAATCAGATACTTCATATTCCGGATGCAAATGATCAAAGCTTTTGAGTGCTGGATACCAAACATTTTGCAGAAACAATTTTTCAGCATGACCATACCCATTCTCTAGACGCTCTCTTCTGTTACCGCTGCTATCTTGTAAATGACTGCTGTACCATAGATCATAGGAATGATTAAACATTTACTACACCCACTTTCAATAATAGTTATCGCATTGCATGCAGCAACAACCAATCATCACCGCAATAATTTCCGCCATACATGCAAAAACACCGCCAGCCAGGCACGAGAAACTCGTATCCAAGCGCAGCGGTGTATGCTTCACAACCCGTTTGATTTCTTTCAAGCATAACACATCGAGATTCAGGGATTCAATAAAGGTTCTCCCTATATGATGATCTAATCGAAAAGGGCTAGTTGCATTCATTTTACGGGGAGAGACTGAGGATATCAGAGTGTAACCATCCCCAGTGCAACCACCCAAAATACAGGTTATATTTGACAACTTGGTGAATCGCGCTATAATGAACATAACTTATTCATAGGTCCATACACGGTTAGGTGGAGAATTGGAGAACCCTTATCCGAAAGCATACCCCGGTAGCAGCCCCGGGTGATTTTGCTTTGGTGAGGGTTTTTTTGCGTAGTTTTCTAGCTACAAATACAGCGAAGGGCAGGCGTGATACAGGAGATGAGAGGCTATATCTTTGACTTGGATGGCACTGTTTATTTAGGGGAGCGCGTAATTGAGGGAGCGGTTGAGGCTATCGAAGCGTTGCGAGCTCGAGGGGATAAAGTGATGTTTTTATCCAATAAGCCTATTGCAACACGAGTATCCTATGCGCATAAGCTATCTAAGATGGGAATCCCGACAACGGATCGCGATATTATGAATTCTTCCTCGCTGGTGGCCAGGTATGTGAAGCAAATCTCGCAGACTGGAGATCAGATACTCGTCATTGGAGAAGAGCCGATACGCGATGAGATGCGCAATGAGGGCTTGCAGCTGAGCGATCATGATGTGGATGCGCCTTATGTGGTGCTGTCATGGGATCGCAAATTTACGTATGACAAATTAAATGTGCTGTATCAAGCGGTTCTTCGCGGCGCGCATGTGATCATATCGAATCCGGATCGCACTTGCCCGATGGAGACCGGACAAGTGCCGGACACGGGAGCTCTGATCGGAGCGCTGGAAGGAGCGCTTGGGCTTCAGCTGGATGCCGCTATGGCAACTGTTGTCGGCAAGCCGTCGGCCATTGCTGCTAAGATGGCGGTAGCTCATCTGCAGCTAGAGTCAGACCAGTGCTATATGGTAGGGGACCGTCTGGAGACAGACATTCTGCTTGCGAATGAGAATGGAATGAACTCGGTGCTCGTGCTGACGGGCATAACAGAGCCAGAAATGGTTGACCAAGCAGATATTCAAGCAAAATATGTGATAAATTCCATTGCAGACGTCGTTAATCTGTAAAAATGAGGTACAATGGGCTTGTATCCCACTAAGGAGGAGTGTCCTTTGTATCCAATTGTAGACATGGTTGAACATCAGGTCATCGCTTCTGTCCACTCTGAACAAGAGCTGAAGCTGGCGCTTGAGAGCGATGCGAACATCGTATTTTTATTGACAGGTTCTATCTTTAATTTAAAGTCCATGGTAGAGCAGGTGAAGCAAGCGGGGAAACACGTGTTTTTACATATGGATTTTATAGAGGGAATAGCGAGCGACCGCAGCGGGGTTTCTTATGTATCGCAATATTTCCAGCCGACAGGTATTCTATCAACTAGGAGCAACCTTATTCGTGTGGCGAAGGAAATGAATTTAATGTCGATTCAGCGCATCTTTCTTATTGATAATAATGCGGTGGCGAAAGGCATTAAGGCTGTTGAGCAGAGCTTGCCTGATGCAGTGGAGATCATGCCGGGTGTTATGCCGCGCATTATACGTCAATTGACAGATATGACACCGCTGCCTATCATTGCGGGGGGCTTGATCGGCAATCGGCAAGAGATCGACGACGCACTGGCAGCCGGAGCATTAGCGGTTTCGGTTGGAACGAGCGAGCTATGGAGCCACTCTTCCAGAGCGTGAATGAACAGTAAGATATCATAATCATCTTCCATTAATGGCTTGAGACATGGAGACGCCTGGGGAAGAGACTGACGTTAGAATTGCATCGTTTCGCGGTGCGGTGGCTATGCGTTTGTCTTTTTACCAGGCTTTTTATATTTATAAGGGGGCATACAGCATGCGTTTCTCATCATTAAAGCGTCAGGAACAACTTAAATATATGTCAGAGGAACAGTGGGATTTAGTTGTCATTGGGGGCGGAATTACAGGAGCGGGGATAGCACTGGATGCTGCCTTGCGCGGGATGAAGGTTGCGCTGGTAGAGAAGAACGATTTCGGCTCGGGAACGAGCAGCCGTTCGACGAAGCTAGTACATGGCGGTCTGCGGTATTTGAAGCAAGGGGAAGTAAAGCTGGTACAGGAAGTTGGCCGAGAGCGGGCCATTCTGTATAAGAATGCGCCGCATCTGGTTGTGCCGATTCCTATGCTGCTTCCCATATATAAAGGTGGCACTTACGGTTACTTAGCTTCCTCAGTCGGTCTATACGTCTATGATATGCTTGCTGGCGTCGTCCGCAAAGAGCGCCGTAAGATGCTGAATCGAGAACAGGCTCTGATGCAGGAGCCATTGTTAAAGTCGGACGATCTGAAGGGTGGAGGCTTGTACTTTGAGTACCGAACAGATGATGCCCGTTTAACGCTGGATTTGATGAAGACGGCTGTGCAGAATGGGGCGGCGGCTGTTAATTATGCGGAATGCAAGCAATTTATCTATAGGGATGGCAAAGTTTGCGGGATCGTAGTAGAAGATGTGCTGAATGGCAAGAGCTACAACATTAGCGGCAAGCATGTGGTAAATGCTGCAGGTCCATGGGTCGATCAAGTTCGCAAACAGGACAACAGCTTGAAGGGCAAGCGACTGTTCCTGACCAAGGGCGTGCATCTGGTCGTTCCTGCGGAGCGTCTGCCTATTAAGCAAGCGGCTTACTTTGACACGCCAGATGGCCGTATGGTATTCGTGATACCGCGCGGACAGATCACCTATGTCGGTACAACTGATACCGCGTATGATCAGAGTGTAGATGAGCCGCGTACAACACAGGATGATCGCGACTATTTGCTGCGGGCGGTAAATGCCATGTTTCCTAGCGTTAAGCTCACGATAGAGGATGTGAAATCGCACTGGGTAGGCTTGCGGCCGCTAATATACGAGGAAGGCAAGGGTCCTTCCGAATTGTCGCGCAAGGACGAGATCTTCATCTCGGACTCCCAATTGATCACCATCGCAGGCGGCAAATTGACGGGCTATCGCAAGATGGCGGAGAAGGTCGTTAATTTAGTGACCGATTCGATGAAAAAGGAGTCTGGCTTCGTATTCCCACAATGTATTACAGATACAATCACGGTGAGCGGCGGAGATATGGGAACAGCCTCTACTTATGCCGATTGGAAAGCCGAGATGCTGCAGAGGGGAGTCAAGCAAGGTGTAAAGGAAGACGTCATGCAGCATTGGATTGATATATACGGCAGCAACGCGCTGCGGATTGCTGCTATATATATGGAGCTTCCACGCGAGGATGAGGAGATGCGCGCGCTGCAAGCCGAATTAACCTATTCGATACAAGAGGAGATGACAGCGACTGCAGCTGACTTCCTACGCCTGCGCACGGGCTGGATGTACTTTAATCCGATGGCGGCTCGGAACCATCGTAATGCGGTGCTGGCTATTATGCGGAACATGATGGGTTGGAGTGAAGCGGAATTCGCACGTGAGTCGAAGCGGATTGACGGCTTATTCGACGCTCTCATGACCTTGCCGGTTAACGATACTCAGATGACAGCAGCCCATAAGGTTAACGAGGAAGTGGTCATGGCTTGACTACTCCAACCGAGTTGGGATTTCATCCCGAAGTCTGGCAGATCTCGTTCGCCGATCTAGCTTGGCGTTATTTAGTTGCGCTCGTACTAGGGGGGCTGATCGGCCTTGAGCGTGAATGGAGCAACCATGCAGCGGGCTTTCGCACACATATATTGGTGTGCGTAGGCTCCGCTACGATCATGCTGCTCTCGATTTATGGATTCTCGCAGTTTGTGTATGAAGCTAATGTGAGGATAGACCCAGCCAGGCTGGCTGCTCAGGTTATTAGCGGTATCGGCTTTCTTGGAGCAGGAGCAATACTGCGTAATGGGCTGACGGTGTCGGGCTTAACGACAGCGGCCTCCATATGGGTAGTAGCCGGTATCGGACTTAGTGTCGGTGCAGGCTTCTATGAGATTGCGCTGTTGGCGACGGTCACGGTATTAATCAGCCTTATCCTGCTGAATCGCTGGGAGTATGTGCTGATGAAGAAGCGTCGTGTTCATGAGTTGATACTGCGCATGCGGGATCAAGATCGCACGATGAGCAAAGTCATACAAGTATTTTCCGATCATGGTGTGCGAATTCAGCAGCTGTATGTAGAAGTGGAGGATCCGGATCACATCGAGCATGAGGAATCGATGCGAATCATTACGCTAAGGTGCATCTTGAAGGCACAGAGTGAAGGGCATGTGCTGCAGGTCATTCAGCACCTATGTTTAATGCCAGATGTACTGCATATTCAACATGGGTCGCTTGTATCATCCTTGCGCCGAGATAAGGACAAGCAGGCAGGCGTGTTGGGATAAGTGGAAGCGCTTTCGCAGCGAGGGTAAATTAGTGTCGGATTAATATGATGATATAACTTACATCACAATTTTTGTTATTATTTTGCAAAATATTCTATATTTTGTTGACGATAGATTGAAGGCGTGATATATTTGTGAACAAATATGGGAAACGCTTTCAATAATTGTATATTTTTCAATAGGGTGGAGAATGTGAGAAAGCCCGGAATTGTTAACGCATCTTGCGAAGGATTTGCTGTTCGTGTAGATCGGAACTGGAGCTAAGTTTCGATACGGCATACGGCTGCTCTTCTTCAGGCAAGCTTCGTTATGTAATTCTGAGGCTTTTTTTGTTTGACATTCCTTCTGAACAGGATTCAATGGAAGCGGGCTGCCCCATATTGTAGCACGGTATGGATCGCAACATCGAATAAGTATAACTATTTCGGTTGAGTGAAAGGGGAGTCCAAGATGAAGTTAAGACGTTGGCTGTCATTATTTACTGCTCTAAGCATGATCTTGTTAGTCTTTGCAGGCTGTTCTGGTGGCGCGGAGGAAGGGTCAGGAGAACCGGTTAAGAAGCTGCCTCCGGCACCTGAAGACAATACGCCGGTAACGATTCAGTATTGGCACGCGCATGCGGAGGCGCAGCTTGAAGGTCTAAACTATATGATCGCTGAATTCAACAAGAAGTATCCGCATATCACAGTAGAGCCGGTCTACCAAGGGGAGTATGACGATCTGCATAAGAAGCTGCTGGCTGCTGTATCGGCAGGCGATGTACCTGCGGTAACGAACGTCGAAGTCTCGTCATTGCCTAAATTCTCTCGCGACGGTATATTCGAGAACTTGGATCCGTATATCGAGCGCGATAAGGTGGACATGGACGACTTCGCCGACGGTATGCGAAATGCTTATGCATATGAGAAGAAGCAGTTTGGATTCCCATTAATCGTCAGCTCCAGTGTGATGATCTATAACAAGACATTGCTGGACAAGCTGCAAGTGCAGCCTCCGCAGACTTGGGAGGAAGTCGAGCAGTTCAATCAGAAGGTAACGGTCAAGAATAACGGCAAGACAGAGCGATACGCTCTTTCCGTACCTGGCTGGGACACATGGTATTACGATCCATGGATGATCAATGGCGGCGGATCTATCCTGACTGAAGATATGAGCAAATCCAATATTGAATCGCCTGAAAGCTTGCGTTATATCCAGAACTTCAAGAAGTGGCTTGATGACGGTTCAATTCATATCGGCTATGGCAAAGGAGCTTCCAGCACGATGCGGCAAATGTTCCTTGAAGAAAAGATCGCCATGGTTCAGCATTCTTCAGCAATCATCAAAACTTACGTTGAAAATGCAAAGTTCGAAGTTGGCGTTTCCTTCGTCCCTGGCGACAAAGAGCGCATCTCGAATATCGGCGGAGCGGGTATCGTTATGATGAGCGGCGCGAAAGAGAACGAGAAGGAAGCCGCTTGGAAATTCATTCAGCACATGACGGGCAAGGAATTCAATCTGCAATGGGCTGAGAAGGTGGGATATCTGCCAACGCATAAGAGCGTAATTGATACAGAGGAAGGCAAAGCTTATCAGGAGCGTTGGCCTACATACAAGGCGGTGCTCGAGAACTTTGATAGCGTTCGTCCTCGTTTGCAGCATCCGCTCTATCCGGAATTCAGATCGAAGTATATGGAGGCGCTCGGCAAGATGGTGCTTGAGGGAGCAGATCCAGTGCAAGCGATGACCGATGCTTCGAAGGAGATTAACGCCATTCTTGAAGATGCCAATTAATAGAGCTTCATAGCAAAGCAGACGGTCAAGAGACAACTTCTCATGATAGATACAGGATGGCAATCTATGTTTCTTGACCGTTTACTTTGACTGAAATCAGCCATTTGCGAGAAATGAGGTAATGAGATGAGCGCACAGAATCAGACCGAATCTGTGACTGCAACGCTCGCTGCACGAGCACGAAAGAAGCCTTCTCGCTTTCGATTCTTCGAGGCTCTGAAGGATTTCGGATTTGCAGTTCCGGCGTTACTGTTCTTGGTTATTTTTATATACTATCCGCTCCTGAATTCCATTTATCTGAGCTTTACAAATTGGAATATGACGCGACCAGTGAAGAAGTTTGTCGGCATAGACAATTACACGAAGCTGTTAACGAATGAGGACTTCACACATGTATTGCTGGTTACGTTCAAATACACGATATTCGACGTATTTTTTACGCTCGTCATTGGCTTGGGCCTTGCGCTGCTGTTTAATGTCACCTCGCGATTCTTTAATTTTATGCGCACGATTGTATTCATGCCTTACTATATCTCCATGGTTATCGCTTCAATGGTATTCCTGTGGATCTATAACCCTGAGTATGGCTTGGCGAACAAGCTGCTGGAATGGCTAGGCTATGACCCTGTCAATTGGCTGACGAACCCGAAGACGGCGCTATATGCAGTTATAACGGTATCTCTGTGGAAGGGTGTAGGCTTTGCGATGTTGATCTTTATCGCCGGCTTGCGCAGCATTCCCCTTGATTATTATGAAGCGTCCAGTCTCGACGGCGCCTCCAAATGGCATCAATTCTGGCACATTACGCTGCCGCTGCTCTCACCAACTACACTGTTCCTGGTCGTAACGAATTTTATCTCTTCCATGCAGGTGTTCCAATCCATCGATATTATGACAAATGGCGGACCGCTTCAAGCAACGAAAGCGATGGTGTACTGGATCTATGAGATGGCGTTTGTTGACTTCCGTACCGGCCGAGCATCGGCGCTAGTCGTTATCTTCTTCATTATCATTATTCTGCTGACGATGCTTCAATTCTGGGTGTCGAAGAAACGAGTCCATTATGAAGGGTAGGCTTAGGCACGCATGACGCGAACTTTATTGAAGAATCTGCGGCTGATCGCCGCCATTATCATAACGCTGATTATGGTATTTCCAACTTATTGGCTGATTGTGACGTCTCTGAAGACTCCATTCGAATTGCGCCTGGCCACACCGTCCTTCTGGCCGGAGTCATTTCAGTGGCAGAACTATGTCAGCGCGTTTAAGGCGGCAAGATTTGATCTTTTTTTTGTGAATACGATTATTCAGACCGCAGGCATTCTGTTACTGCAAGTAAACGTAGCGATCTGGGCCGCATTTGCCTTTGCAAAGGGCAAGTTCTGGGGAAGGGACAAGCTGTTCATTCTCGTCTTGGCTGCTCTCATCGTACCTGACCAGGTAACTTTCGTTCCTGTGTATGTGTTGATGTCTAAGCTTGGCTGGATTGATACCTTCTTTGCATTGATTGTGCCGCATGGCGCTTCCGCATTTGGCATATTTTTGCTGAGGCAGACCTTTATGTCGATTAATAATGATATGATGGAAGCAGCGAAGGTCGATGGCGCGAATCGTATGCAATTGCTGTATCGCATTCTTGTGCCGATGGCGTTCCCTACGATTGCAACCTTGATTGTATTGACGTTTATTAGCAGCTGGAACTCTTACTTTTGGCCGCTTATTATGACCAATTCTGATAGTATGCGGGTGCTGACGGTAGGCATCGCGATGTTGAAAGACTCTGTCGCGGGCAATGAGGCGCTCATGTTCCACATTCTCAGTGCAGCAAGTGTCATGATCATTGTTCCGATTATTCTTATATTTGCAATTTTCCAGAAGCATATCGTTGCGGCTATGGCTAACTCAACTTTTAAATAAAGGGCTGCGCAAGCACTAATAGGAAGGTGTGGATCCCATGACTTCTTCTAATAATCAACGTTCAGTTCAAGCGCCGTTAATCATTGCGCATCGCGGAAGCGCAGGCGAAGCGCCTGAGAACACGCTGGGCTCATTCCGCTTAGCGCTTGAACAGCATTGCGATGCGATCGAATTGGATATTCAGCTTACGAAGGAAGGAATTCCAGTCGTCATTCACGATGCTATCGTGAATCGGACCACTAACGGTACAGGAGCAGTCCATGAGATGACGCTTGAACAGATTAAAGCCCTGGATGCAGGCAGCTGGTTTGATTCCAAGTATGCGGGAGAGCGTGTGCCGACATTAGCCGAGGTATTTGATCTGGTGCCGGCATCGATCATGATCAATGTAGAGATTAAGCAGTTCCATGACGACAGAACGGTGCCGCAGCTTCTTAAGCTGCTTGAAGCATACGACCGCTTCGATTCTGTCGTGGTATCCTCCTTCGATCATAAATGTTTAAAGCGTCTCAAGGAGGCAGACGATCGAGTGAAGATCGGCCTGCTCTATAATGCCAGCTTCGTCGATCATGCCGCTATGGCTGGTCTGGTTGGGGTTCCTGTCTATTCTCTGCATCCGCAAGGCAACCATATCGGACCAGAAGATATTGCGGGAGCTCAGCAAGCAGGTCTGAAGGTATATCCGTATACCATAAACCATGTGGAACACTTCAAGCTCGCCATTCACTTTGGTGTGGACGGCATTATTACCGATTATCCTGGCCGTTTGTATTCTATGCTGCATGAACAATAGGGACAGGGCAAGTACCATAAGCAGTGGAAGAGTCGATCAACGCCATTCGCATGCCATCCATGTGAAGTTGTTGATGCTGATTACGGGTTTAGCGTTAATGGCGGTATTTGCAGGCTGCCAATCATCGAAGTCCAATGAGGCTTCGGAGACGAAGCCGGCAGTGGTGTCTCAAGCGAAGCCGAACGAACAGCAGCCGAAAGAAGCGGGTGGGAGTGCGAGTTCGGCTGAAGGTGTTAAGGATGGTCCTGTGACGCAGGAGCGAGTGAAGATTCCGTTTCAGCTGGACAATGAGGAATTCAAGCCGCTGCTGAAGGTTGCCCAAGAGGGACCGATCATACCTGGGCTGAAGCAGGGCGTTATTCCTCAGGGATTGGCTTACGATCCTTCGCACAAGTGGCTGCTCGTTTCCAGCTATCAGAAAGAGGGCAAGCCCAGCATATTATCTGTTCTTGAAGCTGACAGCGGCAAGCTGCTGAAGTCGGTAGTCCTATCTCAGGAGGATGGGTCAGTCTATACAGGCCATGCTGGCGGTGTTGCCGTGAGCAAGCAGAATGCATGGATCTCATCGGGCGGTGTTGCTTACCGACTGCCATTAGCTTCGATTGAAGCAGCTCAAGACGGAGAAGAGATTCGCTTCGACGGCAGCATTAAGACGGATGTTCGAGCCTCCTTTACGACCTATCATAACGGTGTGCTGTGGGTTGGAGAATTCGCGCTAGGCAAGGATTATGAAACCAATGCTGCTCATGTCATGACGAATCGAGATGGCAAGGAGCATAAGGCGTGGATTGTCGGCTATCAGCTTGACGAGGAGACAGATCACCTGCCAGCTGAGAAGCAGGGAACTGCAATGGCGACGCCGGATTATGTGCTCTCGGTGCAGGATCGTGTTCAAGGAATCGCCTTCTGGAACGATTGGATCGTGATCAGTGATTCGTATGGCCGCAACGCTGAGAGCACACTCGTGTTCCATGAAAACCCGTTTGCTCTAAGCGATGTAAGCGAGCTGAAGCCTCATGCCGAAGTGAGTATTGAGGGGAAGCAGATACCTCTATGGTACTTAGACGACGAGAATCGCTTAAGCCAGATTGACGGTCCGCCGATGTCGGAAGGAATAGCACCGATTGAGGATCAGCTATTGATCTTATATGAATCAGCGGCTAGCGAGGTCTTGTCCTCAGGCAGCTATCCACTGGATACGATGCTGAAGCTGGATAAGGATGCAGTGCAGCTGAAGAAATAATATGATGAAGCAGCAGTTGAGAGGATAGATGTTCTCTGACTGCTGCTTTGTTTATGTTGGGATGAAGGGGGCGGACCGTAGAGCCGTTATATAAGCAAATAAGAGGTAATCTGTGAGTTTTGCGGACACAGGAGACCTTATTTGCGTGAAAACAAGCAATTTTAGGCGGATTGTACGAGAATAACGGAACCACGGTCCGTTTGGCTGCTGGAATGACAGGATTTCAGAGGAATAGCGGATTGTGTGTCCGCCGCCGTCCATGGTCAGTGGTAGGAAACTGTTTTTAGTTTAAATTGAGTTTACATTCATCTTATACTCTGATATCAGCAAGTAGTAAATGATGATGAGATGAAAAGGTAGGTAATATGGATATGGAAAAAGAGAGAGGGACCCCGAAAGGCTCACTGGGCGATTGGCGGCAATTTGCACGTCTGATCAAGGATACGAAGCCTTCAAAGCTTATGCTGTTTACAGCTGTGCTGCTTAGCGTCAGCTCGACCGTCGTATCGCTGTTTATTCCGATGTTCACGAAGGAACTGGTCGATGGCTTCACACTATCCGCGCTGGAACCGATGCAGATCATTGCATTAGGATTGGCGTTCGTCGTGCAGGCGATCGCTTCCGGTGTCTCGATCTACTTGTTAAGCTTAATTGGGCAGCGGGTGGTCGCTAATCTGCGCGATCGGTTGTGGAAGAAGCTGCTCGTCCTTCCTATATCGTTCTACGATGAGAACAAGACGGGCGAAACGGTCAGCCGAATCACGAATGACACAGGTATCGTGAAGAGCTTCATCACCGAGCATCTTACCAGCTTCTTTAACGGAGTTATTTCCGTCGTCGGATCGTTCATTGTGCTCCTCTACCTAGACTGGCAGATGACATTGATTATGCTGATCGTTATCCCGCTGGCAGCAATCATACTCGTACCGATCGGCCGGCAGATGTACAAGATCTCAATGCGCTTGCAGGACGAAACGGCGTCCTTCACTTCGATTCTGAGTCAGGTACTGTCGGAGATTCGACTCATGAAGGCGTCTAACGCGGAGACGAGAGAGTATGCGAACGGCAAACAGAGAATAACGAATCTGCTTCGCTTCGGTACGAAGGAAGGGGTCGTGCAAGCGGTCATCTCTCCGATTATGTCGCTGGTCATGATGGCGCTGCTCGTCGTTATTATTGGCTATGGCGGGCTTCGCGTATCAAGCGGTGCATTATCAGCAGGTGATCTAGTTGCCTACATTCTGTATCTGATCCAGATCGTGATGCCGATGAGTATGCTGACGATGTTCTTCACACAGCTGCAGAAGGCGATTGGTGCGACGGAGCAGATCAGTACGATTCTGAAAGGTGAAGAAGAGGATCTGCAGCATGGTAAGCCGGTAACTTCGATATTAGCGAATCAATCGCTATCGGTTGAACAGGTGTCATTCTCTTATAATGAGGAAGAGCCGATTCTGCAAGACATCAGCTTCACTATACATCCGGGCACGGTCACCGCTATCGTTGGCCCAAGCGGCAGTGGAAAGACTACCTTGTTCTCGTTGTTCGAACGATTCTATCAGCCTTCTTCTGGTATAATTAAGCTGGGTAATGATTCGATTAACGAGTTTACATTGCACTCTTGGCGTTCCCAGATCGGATATGTCTCACAGGAGAGTCCGCTCATCGACGGTACGATTCGCGACAATATCTGCTACGGCATGAACCGCGAGGTGACGCAAGAGGAATTAGAGCGGGCCGCGGAGATGGCGTACGCGAACACCTTTATCTCCGAGATGCCGGAAGGCTACGAGACAGAGGTCGGAGAGCGCGGTGTGAAGCTGTCAGGCGGACAGCGTCAACGGATCGCGATCGCTCGCGCCCTGCTGCGCAACCCGCATATTCTGATGCTTGACGAAGCGACCTCCAGCTTAGACAGCAAGTCTGAGGTTGTTGTACAAGAGGCGCTCAACAATCTGATGCAGGGACGGACGACGCTCGTCATCGCACACCGATTATCGACTGTAGTCGATGCGGATCAGATCGTATTTATTGACAAGGGCAAGTTGACGGGAATAGGTACGCATGAGACATTGCTTGAGACCCACGAGATGTATCGAGAATTTGCTATGCAGCAGCTGCGCATTCAGGAGCAGCTGGGCTCTTCATAGATGAACCGAAAGGCGGTATCGCTGTATGATCACCATATTAATCGTTGATGACGATCCTCATATTCGCGAGCTGGTTAGCATGTTCCTGAAGAAGGAAGGCTTCCGAACGATTGAAGCCGCGGACGGACAAGAAGCGCTAGAGATTATGGAAACGGACAAAGCTGACATGGTCGTACTCGACATTATGATGCCTAATATGGACGGATGGGAGTTATGCCGAGAACTGCGCTCGCAGTATGATATCCCGCTGCTGATGCTTACCGCCAAGGGTGAAACTTCGCAGAAGGTCAAGGGCTTCAACCTGGGTACGGATGATTACTTGGTAAAGCCGTTTGACCCGTTGGAACTGGTTGTACGGGTAAAGGCGCTGCTCAAGCGATACCACATCACGATATCCCAGACGCTTCAGTTCGGCGCTGTTACCATGAATCGTCAAACTTATGAAGTGATATATGGGACGGAGAAGCTCACGCTTCCGCTGAAGGAGTTTGAGCTGTTGTTCAAGCTCGGAGGGGTTCCGGGGAGAACATTTTCAAGAGAACAATTAATAGAAGATATATGGGGAATCGACTTCGAGGGGAATGAGCGGACACTGGATGTGCACATCAATCGTCTGCGAGAACGATTCGCGGAGGAACACTGCTTCTTTCGCATTAAGACGATTCGTGGACTCGGATATCGGCTCGAGGTGATAGAATGAGTCTATCTAAGCTGTGGGAGAGAATCCGAATCGCTTTCAGTATACTGGTCGCGTTCGGCAGTGTGCTGCTTGCTCTAGCGGTTGCTTATTGGGTGACCCCCTATGTGCTTGACCCATTGGACTGGAATGTTACAGGCTTCTGGGCTTATATCTTGAATGGCGCTGTGGCATTGATAATGTTGGGCATTATACTTGCCATTATGATCCCTAGGGCTCTCAATAAGCAGAATGCATTCTCGCAATCGATTATCGATGCGCTGAAGCGAATATCGAAGGGGGACTTCGAGGTTAACATCAAGAAGTCGAAGGACTTTGAAGGGGAATTCGGCATTATTATCGAGAGCATTCATGAGATGGCTGGAGAATTAGGACAGATGGAGAAGATGCGCCAAGAGTTTATCTCCAATGTCTCGCATGAGATCCAATCTCCGCTCACCTCGATTCGAGGCTTTGCTCAGGCCTTAAGAAGCAGTGAGCAGTTAAGTGCCGAGGAACGCGACCATTACTTGCAAATCATCGAGACTGAGACGATGCGTTTATCCAAGCTGAGCGACAATTTATTGAAGCTGACGGCGCTGGAGTCTGAACAGCAGACCTTGGAGATCACAACGTACCGTCTGGATCAACAGATGCGCAATCTGGTGCTGGCATGTGAGCCGCAGTGGTCTCAGAAGCAGCTGGACATGGAATTGGATCTAGATAAGCTGACAATCGCAGCAGACGAAGAGATGTTAAGCCAGGTGTGGACGAATCTCATTCATAATGCGATCAAGTTTACGCCGGATCGCGGCTCGATTCACATCGCGATGCAGGAGCGTCAGAATCAGATTGAGGTTCGGATCAAGGATACGGGCATCGGTATCGACGAGGAGCATATCCCGCATATATTTGAGCGATTCTTCAAGTCGGATACGTCGCGGAATAGAGCTAAGGGTGGAAACGGACTCGGTCTGTCGATCGTTCATAAGATTATCGAGCTTCATCATGGTACGATACAAGTCAGCAGCAAGCGGGGCTCAGGAACATTATTTATCATTAAAATACCTGCAGATGTGGTAAGGGCAGCGGAAAATGTGCAAACAGCAGTTAATTAGCTCGATCTTATTGGAGGTGCGACACTATATGTCACACCTCCTTCTATATAATGGAATAGCAGTACAGAAGCCTTAACCTATATAGAAATGAGGTCGTCACATATGGCTAAATCCAAACGAGGACGTGCGCTCTGGCGTATGCCTTCCCGTTCGCGCGGGACTTGTCCGATCTGCAGCAGCACTCGCATCAAATTGCTGTATCCGATGAAGACAACTGCGGGTAAATCCGTTACGGTATGCAAGAAGTGCTCCAAAGCATCTCAGCATAGAGTAGATGCTGCTGCAGTGTAATGGAAGGCAGCACCATAGCGTTATGAAATACCTGTATCGGTTAACCGGTGCAGGTATTTTTAATTCATGTGCGAATATAGAAGATGCCAACCACTCATACAGATGAAAAGGAGCCGCGCATATGGAGCTAAAGAGCAGTGAAATAACCGAACTAATGGAGCGCTATAACACAGTGGGGTTAAGTATTGCCTTAATCAATGACGGTAAGCTAAGCCACGTTGATAGCTTCGGTTTACTTGAAGCGGGAACAGACCATCCCGTTGGCAACGACACGATGTTTAATGCGTGTTCTATTAGCAAGCTCGCAGCAGCCCTATTATCGTTGAGATTAGTCGAGCAAGGCATTCTGGAACTGGATCAGGATGTAAATGATAGGCTGCTTTCTTGGAAGGTTCCTGATAATAAATATACTCAGCATCAGAAAGTGACCCTGAGAACACTGTTGAGTCATCAATCAGGTGTGATAGATCCAGAGGGAAGCTTTCATGAATACCGCGCTTCTCATGGCATCCCTTCTATTTCTGATCTGCTAGAAGGCAGAACTTCCTACTGTACAGCGCCAATTGAAGTTAAGTATGAGCCCGGAAGTGAGTTTCACTATTCAGATGCAGGCTTCTGTATCCTTGAACAGCTAATAGAAGATGTTACGGGAAGACCATTTAAGCTATTGATGGAAGAGCTTGTGCTAGAGCCCTTACATATGAAGAACAGCACGCTTGATCATGCGCTGCTGCTAGAGAGAAGCCTTAATGCTGCTTGCGGACATCATAAGGACGGGAGAACGGCAGAAGGGAAATATCCGCTATACCCATTTCTCGCTGCCGCAGGTCTCTGGTCGACCGCTGCAGATCTGGCCAAGTTAGCAGTTGAACTCATGGACTCCTTGCAAGGTCATAGTAAGCTGGGCCTTTCTCCCGCCTTGATCCAAGAAATGATAACTCCGCAAGGATGTGCACCATGGACGGGACTTGGCCTCTTTCTTGATCGTTCTGATCAACAGCTAGAGATATCTTCGCTTGGTTGGGGAGTCGGGTATCAATGCATGTTAATCGCTTACCCGCACATAGGTAATGGGGCTGTCATCATGACGAATTCGGACTTAGGGGTTCATCAGAATAAAGGTATCATCGGAGAAATAGTGAAGCTACTAGATCTACAGAAGCGTTAGATAGGACTGGGATATAGGGATTGAGTGGAGAGGGATGGGGCTGTACGGTGCCATCCTTTTTATTATCCATAGTGGAATTTTTTAACTATAATCTATTTTATATATTGCACTTATTTAAAGTTAAATGTTGTAATAAATAGTATATCGTACAAACACAAAGTGTAGAGAGGAGCCATGAGGTTTGAGCAATATGCATCGCATTCAATGGTTTGATCAGCAGATCCGAATCGGCAAATATCCGAATAGCAATCATCTTGCGGAACGCTTCGAGATCTCGAAGCGCCAGGCTCAGCGTGATATCGAGTACTTGGAAATGTCCTTGCATGCTCCTCTCCAATATGTCGCGAAGAAGCGAGGATACTGTTACACCGATAAGACCTTTATCCTGCCGCATCTTTATATGACAGAAGAAGAGAGGCAGGTGCTGAAGTTTCTAGCATTTCGCTATCGACAGTACCATGATGATAATGCCGCGGTTGTGAATCGAGTTTCTCATCTATTAGATCGCTTTACCGGTGAACTAGAGGGGGAGTCCTCGCTTCGTCTTCCGTGGTTCGAGATGGACTCACGGCTCATTCAGAACATACAGCTGTTAACCTATGCTGTTCAAGAGAAGCTGGCGATTCATCTCATATACAATGAATTCGAACAGGAGAGCTCGCTGCGACTGCTTCCGCTGAAGCTAGAGTCCAACTACAATGCCGACTATCTGGTTGCCTACTGTGAACGCGAGCGTAAGCAGCGAAGCTTGCGGCTTGATCGCATACAGCATGTAACCGTGACGGAGGATCAATTCGACCATTCGGCCAATGAAGCACTACAGCAGGAGCGCAGACCGATTCGCAAACCGTTTGTCGCAAGAGTGCTGCTATCGAAGCAGCTACATGGAACGACATGGAATGGTTATGCGGCGCGAGAACTGCAGCCGTTCGAGTATGAGGTGGAATTCTACGACGAAGAAGCTTTTCTGCAGCACTTGATGACAGCGGAGTGGGCGCAGCTTCAATCTCCTCAGTGGCTAAAGCAGCGGCTGAAGAATAGATGCCAGCAGCTGATGTCTCGACTTGGAGGATAAATGGCATCGTAGACCAAGTATGGCGCACACGTCAATGGCAGGGGGGAACAAGCATGGCTGGCGTTTATCTGGATAACATCGTGATGACACGAGAATCGAAGTCGTTTACCGATAGCTTGTACGCCATCTTAACAGCCGCGAATTTATTCAGCGGTCCGAAGTATATGCTCTCAGGACTTAGCGGAATGGCGTTCAAATTTACGGTGCATGAACGGCTTCTGCCGATGTCTGTTACCGCATACGGACAGTGGGGAGTGGAGCATCAGCCTGCTATCGACAATCTAGGAATCTATACGCTATGGGACGGGGGACGTTCACGTCATCCTACGTTTCGCGTTTATCAGCAAGATGCGGTTAGGACTGTTACTGCAAGCTTGGATCGAGGTATCGGCGTGTTGTACTGGATTCCTGAATTCGGGGTCATATGCGGGTATGATGATGAGGATCGAGTTCTCTTTGTGCAAAATGGCATTTCAAAGGACAGCCAGGTCATTCTATATGATAATTTCGGCTTGAATAGGACCCCTTTCTGGTATGTTCAGCTGTTCGGCGACAAAGTGACGGTTTCGCTGGAGGAGATGACGCTGGAAGCGCTGCGCCTGGCTATTCAGGATTGGGAAGTGCCGTATAAGACTTTGCCGAACACGGACATCGCGTCTGGACGATTGGCCTATTCCTTTCTGAAGCGAGCTCTGGACAAGGGCGATTACGATGAGGACGGCGCTGTTTACATTTTGGAGTCTTATCAGGTATCGAGATCTGAGATTATGTGTTTTCTGCGCGATGTACGCCATGTGCTTCCAGGATTAGATGATGCTTGCGCGCGATACGAACAGTTGGTTGAGAGAGTAGTTGATATGAGCGAATGTATAGCGACGTCACGGGGCAAACGCCAAGTCAATCGAGCTTCGATTCCTGCCTTGGTGGAGATGCTAACAGCAGCAGAGGCGCTGGAGGAGCAGGCGGTCGACCATTTTAAGGAGATATCCAGGTCTTATCCAGACTTGAAACGGAGTATCGTGCCTAGATGGGGCTCACATTCGCCGAGGTGAGAGGAGGAGTTTAATGAGTGCCGTGATTCTATCGGACTTGCATATGAAGAAAGGATCTAACTCTTACATAGATGCCATGCATGCCATCTTGTACCGCAAGGGCTGGATCAGCTGCACCAAATCCATGCTGGCGGGAATGACGGTTACAGGCTTCCGCTTTACTGTGAATCGTACGTTATCAGCAGACTCCATCCACGCTTACAATTGGATGGCCGAGAATTTCCTTGCAGCGGACTTTACCGGAATTATCTCTTCGCAGCAGGCGGGATTCTCCTTTCAGACTACATTTCCTCTGTATCAGAAAGAGGCCGTTGTTGATATAAAGCGGGCAATCGACAGCGGAACGGGCGCTGTGATATGGAAGGACGGCTTCGCGATTGCCGTTGGTTATGACGATGCGGAGCAGAGGTTGTATTATTCTGATGGGGTCGAGGCGGGGCTGTGCAGTATGCCGTATGATTCATTCGGATGCAATCTGTCGCCATACTGGTACTATCAAGTGTTCGACGATCGCATCGAGATGGATGAGATCGAGATCTTTCGAGAATCCTTGATTCAGGCCATATATAAATGGGAAACCCATGACTTGATGCTCCCTGCCGCAGAGTATGCATGTGGAAGAGCCGCTTATGATGCGATCCTGCAGGCTTTAGAGACGGATGAGTACGACAGAACCGGTATCGTTGAAGTGATCCGTTACTATGCTGAAGCCAAGCGGGATATTAAGTTGTACATGTCAGCCTTGCAGCGGATCTGGCCGCAGATGAGTACTGTCGTTCCGCATTATGCTGATGCAGCCCGTTGCGTTGACTCTATTGCAGCGCTGCTGGAGCAGCTTCCTGCTGGTCATCGAATAGACTCTGCGCTTAGAGTTGAATTGATTGCTCTATTGGTCGAGGCCCGGGAAGCGGAGGAATTGGCTATCCAATGGTTGAAATCGTGGATGCGCGAAAAGGTGAACAACCGCTATCACGATATCGGGTTGAGATGATCTTGCAGTTACATAGAAGGAGATGATGAATAATGGCCTGGAAAGAGAAGAAGGTGCTCATTACCGGAGCGGGGAACGGCATTGGAAGAACGCTCGCGGTTACATATGCCCAACACGGGGCGGAGGTTATTACTATCGATAGAGATCAGGCGGGATTGCAGGAGACTTCCGAACTGATTCGGAGCAGCGGGGGCTTCGTGGAAAGCTATGTTGTTGATCTGAGCAAGTCGGCGGAGATTGAGCAGTTGTTCCGCACACTCGATGAGCGAGATGATCGTCTGGGCGTGCTGATTAATAATGCCGGGCTTGGCATAACGAAATCGCCCTATGAGCTCACGGTAGAGGATTGGGATTATGTGCTGGGCACGAATCTGCGCGGCACGTTTCTGTGTTCCCGTTTGGCGGCAGGGATCATGAAGCGCCATGGCGGAGGAGCGATTGTGAACATCGCATCGACTCGCGCGCTGATGTCGGAACCGAACTCGGAAGCCTATGCGGCATCTAAGGGAGGCATCCTGTCGCTGACTCACGCGCTGGCCGCTTCCTTGGGAGAGGACGGCATTACCGTGAATGCGATAAGTCCAGGCTGGATCGAGACGGGCAACTATGCCGACCTTCGCGAAATCGATCATACACAGCATCAGTCACAGCGGGTAGGTAAGCCAGAGGATATCGCGCGTGCCTGTATGTATCTGACGAATGCGGATAATGATTTCGTCACGGGTATTAATCTTGTGGTAGACGGCGGTATGACGCGGAAAATGATCTATGTAGAGTAGTCGCTTGTCGTTGACATATTCGAGTAGTCCTTTATAAGTGTATCGGGTAACATGAAATATTTTCCTTGAAAATCAGGGTTAGTATCGATAATATACAGTGTAAGGGGTTTCAGAAAAGGTTTTCAAGACGTGCTTCAATCACCTGAAAGCTCTTATACTCCTATTCGGTGCACTTATTCATATCGACGGAAAGAAGGCTGCCTGCTAATGAAATCAACCATCCGAGATGTGGCCAAATACGCCAACGTTTCCATTAGTACCGTTTCTCGTGTGATGAATGCACCGGAAACCGTTGTGGAAGAGAAGAGAGTACGCGTACTGGAGGCTGTTCAAGCGCTTCAATATCAGCCTAACGCTTTTGCTCGCGGATTAATCTTTAAGAAGTCCAATACGTTTGGGGTGATGATCCCAGATCTTGAGAATCCCTATTATTCCGGCCTCATTCGCGGTATGCAGGATGCGGCTGTTGAACTCAATCACAGCTTAATCTTTTGTAACACGGATCGAGACCGGGATCAGCTTCACTCTTATATTCAATATTTTATTGAGAAGCAGGTAGATGGTGTCATTTATACGAGTGAGCCCTTATATCCTGAATATTACGAGCATATGAAGAGGTATAACCTGCCGTTCGTGCTGGCTTCGACCAACTCGGCTGAATACGACATTCCATCGGTTGATATTAATGAGGAGCTGGCGGGATATGAAGCGGTGCAGCATCTGATTGCTGGCGGTCACAGACAGATCGGTATGGTCGGTTTTCCGTTAACGGAGACGGTATCAGGAGTGCCGAGATATGAAGGATTTATGCGCGCTCTTCAGGAACATGGGCTTGAAGTCTATACGAACTGTGTAGAATTTGCGGAGCTCCGATATGAAAAAGCGTATGAAGCGACGGGCAGATTAATTAGCAGATATCCTGAACTGACTGCCATATTTGCTGTGTCTGACGAATTTGCGATGGGCGTTATTTCGTATTTGCATGATCATGGGATCAAGGTGCCTGATCAGATCTCGGTTATTGGCTTCGATGATATTCGTATGGCGAATATGTTTATCCCGAAACTATCCACGATTGCTCAGCCGATATACGACATCGGGTTCAGAGCTGTACAGAAGCTTCATGAATTAGTATCGGCAGGTCAAGTTGCGACACTCCGAGAGAAGCTTCCTCATGAGCTGATTATAAGAGATTCATCTCGAGCGAAGTAGCAGATCCAGCGCATGTTTGAAAAGCTTTTCACATCAGTCACGCAAGCTCTAAACAAGCAGCATACATGTACCACTTTATTACTCTACGACACTTATTTTCGATCTCCATAGCTATAGCAACAGTGATGACCATCACAACTCCACACTACAGAAGTGACAGCTGCAACCACCACAACCACTGAAACCACTGAAACAACTAGAAGAACAACCTCAACAATCTGAGAAGCCACAGAAACTACAATCACCACAACTGCTGGAACAACCCACCGCACCAGCGTCTACAACATCATCAACACCTATTAATTCCTCAGCCACTGTTATGCCCGCATAGGTTCAGAAACGAGACCAACAGCATGGAGTCAGCAGAATAATCGAGAAACCCTTAGAGAGGGGGGATGCGTGTCATCATGAGCCCCTGCATCGTGTACAAGAGCTTAATGATTTGGCTCAGTTACTAGCTATTGTTGAGTATTCAGCACCGTCTGGTGGTGGATAGGCAGAATAATTCGCTGAAATGGACACAGCAGCCGCTATTTTAAGAATTAGAAGCTTATTTTGAGTTTAGCGGACTCAGATGACGCTATTTGCTTCAAAACTAGCAATAATCTGCTGATTTTGTTTAAATAACGGCTCTACGGTCCGCGAACATAGCGAATGAGAGGCTTTAGCAGCAAATAACGGCTTGTGTGTCCGCTCCCGATCATGCAGGGGAAATTAACGTATCCAATGATTTAAGTGATTACACAAACTTGAAAGGGTTGAGGTCTATGATGTTTTCAAACCGAAAACGTACGCTATTAACGCTGATTTGTATTGTCGTCTTTACGATGGCGCTAAGCGCTTGCGGTGGAGGTACAACGGAGACAGCTCCGCCTGCAGAGAAGCCAGCTGAGAATAAGCCTGCTCCTCCCGCTGATACGAAGACAGAACCGAAGAAAGAGGATGAGAAGAAGCCGGAAGAGAGCAGCTACTTGCAGCGTGCCCTAAACGGAGAGTTTAAAGGCAAGAAAGTAACGATGTTCGGTCCGTTTGTAGACGAAGACGAAGCGAAGTTTAACAATAGCATCAAGGAGTTCGAAGAGAAATCGGGTATCGATATCGCCTATGAGGGCTCCAAGGAGTTCGAAGCTGCGATATCCGTTCGCGTAAACGGCGGCAACGCACCGGACATTGCGGACTTCCCGCAGCCAGGTCTGCTGGCGGACTTCGTGAAGGCTGGCAAGGTTGTTGATGTGAAGTCGTTCTTATCCGAAGACTATTTGAAGAAGCAGTACAATCAGAGCTGGCTGGATATGGCCTCGATGGCAAATAAAGACGGCTCGAAGATACAGGCCGGCATTTGGTCACGCAGCAGCGTCAAGAGCTTAGTCTGGTACAACAAGAAGGCTTTCACGGAAGCCGGCTACCAGATCCCACAGACGTGGGATGAATTACTGGCTCTGTCAGAGCAGATTGCGAAGGATGGAGACCCGGCTTGGACGATCGGTATCGAGAGCGGCGCGGCAACAGGCTGGCCGGCTACAGACTGGATTGAAGACATTATGCTCCGCACAACGACGCCTGAGAATTACGACAAATGGGTAGCGGGAGAGCTTCCATTTACAGATGAAATTGTTAAGAATGCCGCTAAGAAGATGTCGGATATCTGGTTCAATGAGAGCTATGTATACGGAGGGCGCAAGTCGGTTGCGACAACGTCGTTCCAGGATGCGCCGCAGCAGTTGTTCACGAATCCGCCGAAGGCATGGCTGCACCGTCAAGCAAGCTTCATCACATCGGGCTTCCCGAAAGAAGCGACACCTGATACGTATGACTGGTTTCCGCTGCCTCCGATCGATCCGCAGTACGGTTTGCCGGCATTGATCGCGGGTGATATCTACGCCATGCATAATGACCGTGATGAAGTGCGTGCCGTTATGGAATTCTTCACGACGGGCGAATCGATCAGGACTTGGGTTCAATCCACCGGTGTTATCGCGCCGATGAATGATGCGGATATGTCATGGTATACCAATGATCAGGAGCGCCGCATGGCTGAGTTCTTGAAGTCAGCTAAGACCATTCGCTTTGATGGCTCGGATCTGATGCCTGGTGCAGTTGGAGCAGGCACGTTCTGGAAAGGCATGACCGACTACGTCAGCGGTACAGCTAATCTGGATCAAGCGATGGAAGAGATTCAAGCCGGCTGGAAGAAATAGCAGCACTCCGTAACGATTGAGGGACTATCCCTGTCACAGATAGTCCCTCCTTTCGTATTGAAGCTGGTCTTTGCTTATTGACCTATAGGGAGGGATAGCCGTGCATGTTCGGACGCATAAGGGAAATACGCTTCGCTTGGTGTTGCTATCTGTGTTGGTTCCGATCCTCAATATCGGGCTGCACGGGCTCATATTCGTATTTTTCCGTGAATCGAGTCTTCATCCTATCGTTAACGCGTTGCTTGCAGTCCTCTGGGGAGCGTTTGGCATCTATTCCATCTATTATTCATTCAACTGGGTAGTTGAGCAGTATTCCGATGTATGGAAGCGCAGAATACTGCCTTATGTGTTTATCGGACCAGCTGTCATTCTGCTGGGCTGGCTGCTGGTCATGCCTACCTTGCGCACGCTCTACTTGAGCTTCCTGAACGCCGACTCCACGCAATTCGTCGGGTTGGCGAACTATGTCGCTGTCTTTACCGAGCGGCTGCTCATCACCGCGCTTCGTAACAACCTGCTATGGGTGTTTGTCGGGACATTGGCTTGTGTCAGCTTAGGCTTGCTGATTGCCATATTGGCGGATCGCAGCAGCTTCGAGCGGCTTGCCAAGGCCATCATCTTTATGCCGATGGCGATATCCTTTGTGGCGGCAGGGGTCATATGGAAGTTCGTCTATTATTACCAGCCGGAGCAGGAGCAGATCGGCCTGCTGAATGCCATCGTCGTCGCGTTCGGCGGTGAGCCCCAAGCCTGGATTAGCATGCTGCAGCCGTGGAACAACCTGTTTCTGATCGTGATATTAATCTGGATGCAGACCGGGTTCGGGATGGTCATCTTCTCTGCGGCGATCAAGGGAATTCCAGATGACCTATTAGAGGCGGCGCGCATGGATGGCGCGAGCGAGGTCGGAATCTTCTTCCGCATCATGATTCCATACATATCCGGTACCCTGTTGGCGGTTACGACGACTATTATCGTATTTACATTGAAGATATTCGACGTCGTCATGGTGATGACGGGAGGCCAGTACGATACGGAAGTGGTAGCCACACAATTCTACAGGCAATTGTTTATGTACCAGAACACGGGTTACGGCTCAACGCTTGCCATCGTGCTGCTGATTGCCGTTATTCCGGTTATCTTCATTAACTTGCGACAGTTCCGCAAGCAGGGAGGGATCTAGATGCGAAGAAAGGGACTCCGTAAATCCAAATGGCTCGTGAACACAGTCCTTGGCTTCATATGCGTCATCTGGCTTGTCCCTACGATCGGGTTGTTAGTTTCATCGTTCCGGCCTGCTGTGGATATTCTGCAATCTGGCTGGTGGAACATACTGCCGCACAGAGGTTGGGAAACGACCGAGCAGCTTACCCTGCCGAAGGAAACCGATCTTCGGCAGCCAATTGAGGTTCGCGGGACTGCTTATACCGACGACCAGCTTCGCGCAGGCGTCGAGCAAAACGACCAGCGTCTCATATGGGAGAACCGCCGCGCGCGCCTCGTGAATGTTCAGGATAAAGAATGGACGATGATGACGGAATTTACACTGCAGAATTACCAAACGGTGCTCGGCGGCAAAACCTATGAGATCGCGCAGCCGGACGGCACGACGAAGACGGAGAAGGGCAGTGGCATGACACGTTCCATCTGGAACACGCTGGCCGTAACGGTTCCGTCTACCATCATCCCGATATTCATCGCATCGTTCGCGGCGTATGCCTTCGCATGGCTTCGCTTTCCCGGGCGCAAGGTGTTCTTCGTCGCCACCGTTGCGCTGCTGGTCGTGCCGCTGCAGGTGGCGCTGATCCCCATCATGCGCGATTATACAACGCTTGGATTGAACGGCACGTACTTTGGCATCTGGTTAGCACACACGGCGTTCGGCTTGCCGCTGATCACCTATTTTATGTATAACGCGATCAGCCAGCTGCCTAGGGATATATTCGAATCCGCATTTATGGACGGCGCTTCTAACTTTACGATCTTCAGCAGACTGATTCTGCCATTGTCTATACCCGCGATCGCTTCTATCAGTATCTTTCAATTTCTATGGGTATGGAATGACTATCTGATCTCACTGATCTTCTTAGGCAGCCAGCCGGAGGTGCAGGTCTTGTCGATGCAGATCGCCAGCTTGGTCGGGTCGCGCGGGAATGACTGGCATCTGCTGACCGCGGCTGCGTTCATTTCGATGCTGATGCCGTTGACTGTATTCTTTGCGCTGCAGAAATATTTTGTCCGCGGACTTCTTGGCGGTTCCGTGAAAGGATAATCTATGAGCGGCCGCAATATGTGAATGCACAGTACCCGTGGAAGGTAGAAAATGTTGTACATTCTACAACAATAAGAACTCCAAAACAGCCGATTCCATAAGATTGTTGTACAGAATACAACAATATCTCAAGAAAACCATAAAGTTATGGCCAATATGATTATTTTTATGTACAAAATACAACATTTCATTGTTTTTGATCAGCAGAAATAGAATATGTTGCACTCTGTACAACAATTCGCCGAATAAACGGCTTTTGCAGCTCGAGTCCGGAACGGCAGGCTATCGTGATGCATCACGCGACAGACTACCAATCCCTATTTGGGCTGACCTCGCCCCCAAGAAAGCCGCTGGAGTTAGATTCTCCAGCGGTTTTTTGTGCTGCGCACCCATCCTTTGAACATTTGGACATATTCCGCTCCGACGCACAATAGAGATGTACAAGAAGGCATTCATCTTCGTGTTTATGTGAGTCGGTTCTATTTCGCTGTGAAGCATTAGTATGGAAGGAGGAGGATTAGCTTGCCATCATCCCTGAAAATGAAAGCGAATTCAATTGTAACCGCTTCACCGAAGAGGAAACGCAGGTTCACACACAATGATTGGATGGGATATCTCTTTAGCGCACCGCTAATCATCGGTGTGCTTGCATTCGCAATCTATCCCATGTTCGCGGCGCTGTACATGAGCTTTCAACAGACTACGGGACTTAGCGTATCTGGCAAGTGGGTTGGGTTGGATAACTACATCTATGCGCTGGAGGACCCTATGTTCTGGCAGGCGCTGGGCAACACATTTATGATGGGCGTATTATCTGTTTTATTTGGAATCGGTCTATCGTTTATCCTAGCCAGCCTTATCAACAACTTGAAATGGAATTTCGGGAAAAATTTCTTTAAAGCCGTGTACTTTTTGCCTAATGTCGTCTCCGCAGTTGCGACTACTCTTCTGTTCTCGTTCTTATTCTATCCTTCTAAGGAAGGGCTGCTTAACTTCTTCGTCACCTTGATCGGGCTGGAACCGATCGGTTGGTTCACGAACCCGGACTTGTCCAGGTTCAGCATCGTGCTGATGAGCTTGTGGGGGGCGCTTGGGTACAACACGATCATATTTCTAGCTGGCTTGCAGAGTGTGCCGCGTGATTTGTATGAGGCGGCGGAAGTGGACGGTGCAGGCACTTATCGCAAATGGCTCTATATCACAATCCCATACTTGCGGCCAATATTCGTCTTCATGCTTATAATGGGCACGATCGGAGGTATGAAGCGGTTCACGGATGTATGGCTTATCGGTGGGACGGCTGGCAATCCAGGCGGAAGTCTGATGACAGTGGTGCTGTATATTTATCGCAACGCATTTCTTGCGAGCCAGATGGGCCTGGCGACTGCAGTATCCTATCTGCTGTTCATTATTATCTTGGTCCTGACGGCAGCGCTTATGCTCCTCAATCGACGCAAAGACAGTCTTGACTAAGGTACGGGCTTGATCGGAGCATAATTGCCACAATATGCAACGTTAGGAGGGAAACTATGGAACATGCCGCTATTCTCCAAGCACCTGCCCGCAAACGAATGTCGCTCAACCAGTGGATCCTTACGATTGTCCTATTCTTGGGTTCCTTTATTATGATCGTGCCTTTTCTGTGGATGCTGATCACGAGCTTCGACTGGGGTGCACGATTAAACATAACGTTTCCGCCTAGGCTCTGGCCGGAGGAGCCTTCTCTTAGACCCTATCAGGCAGCATTCACGAATATTAAGATGATGCGCTATATCGGCAATTCCACGATCGTGAGCGCAGGGGTGATCATCATCAGCGCTCTGTCTGCCTTGCTCTCTGGATATGCGCTCTCCAAGCTTCGCTTCAAAGGCTCCAACCTCGTGCTGCTGCTCGCGTTAAGCACCATGATGATTCCATTTGAAATGACGATGATTCCGCAGTACGTCCTGTTCAGCAAGCTTGGACTTGTAGACAACTACTTGTCCTTCTATCTTCCAGCGCTTAACTATGCATTTGGAACGTTTCTAGCTAAAGCTTTCTTCGATCAGCTGCCTACCAGCTTGCGCGAGGCGGCACTATTGGATGGAGCTAAGGAGATTACCGTGTTCAGCCGGGTTTACCTGCCGCTATGTACGCCGATTATCGCGACCATGATCATTCTCCTGTTTCTTGGAGTATGGAACGACATGCTATGGCCGCTGCTTATACTGAAGTCCTCCGCCAAATACACCATCCAGATTGGATTAGCGATGTTCACTTACAACAACGGCATTAACCAGCAGCCTGCCATCATCATGGCAGCAACAGCGACGAGTCTTATACCGGTATTAGTCGTCTATCTGTTCTTGCAACGCTATATCATCGAGAGCATCGCGCTTTCTGGTATTAAGCAGTAGGCAGCAGGAAAGGCACGTTCCGTTATTTGCGACTCAAGCGATTCATTAACTATTTTAAGGGGGAGAACTCACATGAAGAAGGCAATTCTGCTGATCTTAAGCTTCGTGCTCGTATTCACCTTGGCTGCATGCTCGGACGGATCTGGATCAGACGTTACGGGCGGGGCCGACATCAAGAAAGTGTCCGACATGGAAGGAACAGTTCGAGTTGCATTGGCCGGTTGGCAGTTGGATAACGGACTCAATGCCCAAACAGGCAACACGACGATTGGTCTTAACGAATACCTGGAGAAGACGTTCAAGATTATGTACCCGAATATAAAGCTTGAAGTGTACCAGATTCCTTGGGAGAACGTGAAGGCGAAGCAGTCCACCATGCTGATGTCGGGTGACGTGGATGTCCTCTACACAGGAGGTGCATTCGCTTCCCAATGGTACCAAGAAGGGCTGCTGCGCGATCTGGATGATTTGATGGCTGATGATAAGTCATTTGATAAGAGTATATATCTAGAAGGAATCATGAACAACTCCTACAGCACGAAGTCGCCGGACGGCACCAAGCAGTTTGGTATACCGGTCGCGCTCGGGCGCCGGATGACGATTTACGATAAGAAGTTATTCGAGGACTGGGGTGTAGCGGGGCTATCAGAGAAACCAACACCTGAGGAGATCCTGGAAGCTGCCAAGAAGATGACGGGCAAGAATCCGAAGACAGGCGAAGACAACTACGGTCTGTGGTGGAGCGGCAATTCATTGAACGCTTCAACGTTCGTCGCGCTTACATTGGCATATGGCGCAAAAGGTGCTGAAGGAACCTTGACGGATGCAAAGAGCATCAAGTGGCATCTGAATACGCCAGAGATGGTTAAGGTTATGGAATGGTTGAAGGAAGCCGCCAAGCTGCCGCCTGCAGCCTTCGTAAATGCTCAAGGTGCGGAGAACTTTGGCCTGCAAAAGAATGCGATCGCGATTGCTCTTGACTCGTCAGGCGGTGCTACGATGAGTGAATATCGTTCGAATAAGGATCAGGAGCTGTTGGATCGATTTGTGCCGGCGCTGAATTTGGGGCCGAAGGGTGAAGGCTGGGTTGCTGTGGATCCATTTATAATGGCGAAAAATGCGAAGGATGCGAAGGCAGCGTGGGAAGTGATTAAGTTCCTGACCAGCCCGATGACCCAGAAGTATATGTATGACAACTTTGCACAAACGCCTACTTTAAAGAATGCTGATTTCGTTGACACCAACGACAAGTTTGTGAAGAAGGCTCTGGACATTGCGAATGTCGGCCACTCGGAGCTGATGGATGAGGCTAATCCATTCTTTATGAGCGATATTGCGCCTGCGGTTAACGGATTCATCAGTAAAGCAGCATCTGGCAATGCGCCTGATATCAAGCAGTTCCTGGATGAGCTGCAAGCGCGCGCTGAGAAATGGTCGGCTAACCTGAAGTAAGTCGGTGCGGGCGAAGTCTTCAGAGACTTTGCCCTTCATCTTGCATAACAGAGGTTATCGATATCTAATTCACTGCTGATGAGGGGGAGAAGGATGAGGAAGGGAATCAATCAATGGTGCTTTCCTGCAGGCACTTCGATGGGGAAGGTTTTGCGTGTGAGCGCGGATGCGGGATTTGAGACAGTAGAGCTGAATCTATACGCGCCTGGAGGCGTCGGCTTGACGATGGACACGACACCTGCTGAAGCGAAAGCCATAAGCAAGCTGGTGCGAAGCTATGGTTTATCGATTAGCAGCTTGTCTACAGAGATGCTGGGCCGCTATCCCCTCAGTTCTCCTGATGCCGAAGTAAGGGCAAAGGCGGTTAGCTCCATACGGAAGCAGATTGAGTTGGCATCCCAGCTTGAGGTGGATACCATCCTGGTCGTTCCAGGTCGGGTAGGCGCTGATATGACATATGAGCAGGTGTGGGAGCGTTCGCGTGCCGAGCTGGAGCCGCTGATCGAGGAATTGGAAGCAACAGGCGTACATATGGCAATCGAGAACGTCTGGAACAAGTTTATGTGGAGCCCGCTGGAAATGGCTCGCTACATCGATGAATTCAAGTCTCCAAGTGTCGGAGCCTACTTCGATGTCGGCAATACGCTGCTATTTGGATTGCCGGAGCAGTGGATTCGCACGCTGGGCTCTCGAATACTTAAGGTTCACGTGAAGGACTTCCGTACGGGAGTGGGCAATTATCATGGGTTTGTGCCGCTGCTTGCGGGTGATGTGAACTGGATTGAAGTGCGCCGCGCCTTGAAAGACATCGGTTATAGCGATAGCTTGACAGCCGAGCTGGATGCGTACGCAAGCTTCCCGGACCAGCTCGTCTATGACACAGCCCGTCATCTTGATGTCATTATCGGCAGTGATCCCTATTAACGATTGATGGAGTAGAGGAGGCGTTCAGATGGTACGAGTAGGAGTAGTTGGTGCAGGCGGTATAGCCGCCGAGCACTTTATACATATTGCAGCGAATGAACAGGCGGAGTTTGTCGCGGTATGCGATATCGCGGCGCAGCAAGCGGAGGCTGCCGCACACCAATACGGGGCGGCTGCGTACACCGACGTGAACGAGATGATGAACCGTGAGAGGCTGGACGCGCTGTTCGTGTGCGTGCCTCCATTTGCGCATGGCGATATGGAGGAGCAGGCTGCTCGCCGCGGCATTCATCTCCTCGTGGAGAAGCCGCTTGGATTAAACATGGACACCGTGCGGCGCAAAGCGGCAGTACTGAAGGAAGCCGGTATTATGGTCAGCACGGGATATTGCTTGCGGTACATGGAAGCGGTACAGCGCGCGAAGCAATATCTCGAGGACAAGGAGATCGCGATGGTGCGGGCTTATCGGTTTGGCGGTATGCCTTCAGTGCCTTGGTGGATCGACCATGAGAAGTCAGGCGGGCAGCTAGTAGAGCAGACGACGCACAATGTAGATCTCATGCTCTATCTAGCGGGCGGTGTACGCAAGGTGTCTGCTGACATGGCTCTGTTAATGAACGGTGATGTACCTGGCATCACAACGCCTGATGCGGCGTCGGTTAACCTTGTGTTTCAATCCGGGGCGCTCGGTCATATCGATACGGGCTTCCTCCCGCAGCCGGACGGCCGTTCATCGTTAGAGATTATCGGCCGAGACTTCCGCTTGACACTCGAAGGGATGTCATTAACGATTAAGGAGCCGAACCGCACGACGACACTGAGCGGGAGCGGCAATTTCTATCAGCAGCAGGATGATGCCTTTATTCGCGCGGTCGAGACGGGGGATCGAAGTCTGATCCTCGCTCCGTATGAAGAAGCGATGAGAACGTTGGAAGTGACTTTGGCTGCTAACGATTCCGCCAAGTCCGGTCAGTCGATTACCATATAGTAATAAATGTAACTTATTGATAATCGAACTCCATAGCTGTAATCTATTGTAGCGGATACTAACGCTATTGCTTATAACATGGGGGACGAATTCATGTACAATCAGCTAGAAGACCTAGCAAAGCGAATCGAACTATATGAAATGCTGCAGAATCATTGGGGCGGTTTTTATTTACAATATAAGATGGCTTTGAACGAATTGCAGAGTGACTTTCAGATCATCGATCTCGAGTGGAAAGCTCAGAGAGGATATTCGCCTATTGAACACATGAAAGGAAGAATGAAGAAGGCGATGTCCTTGTTCAAGAAGATTGAGAAGAAAGGAATCTCATTCACGCAAGAAGAAGTGAAGGAGAAAATATTCGACATAGCCGGTCTTCGTATCGTAACTACATTTATTGACGACGTCTATCTGCTTAAGGAACATATTGAACAACGTGAGGATATCCGTGTCCTTCGTGTGAAAGATTATATACAGAACCCGAAGCCGAGCGGCTACAAGAGCTTGCACATGGTCGTTCAGACGCAGATTATTCTGTCCAAGGAAGTGCTGTGGGTGCCTGCCGAGATTCAGATTCGCACGTCTTCTATGGATTTCTGGGCATCGACTGAGCATAAGCTGAATTACAAGTATGAGGGCGGAGAGGTGCCTGAAGAAGCGAAGGCCGAGCTGCTCGAATTATCGCAGTCTGCATATGAATTAGATAAACAAATGTCTAAGCTCCGCAGACAACTATTGAAATAATACGACTTAACTTGTTTATATCCAAATATGTGCTGATCTCGGTGAGGTTCGTGCAGTATCGTTAAAGGGGGCGCTATGGCGCCCCTTTTCGTATGCATATGCGTATGCGGCCAGGTGGAATAATCCTATTAAAGGGATGGGAATGGACCTCCTTTTGAGGTATAATCTTGATTATGATTCACGATCTGGCGTATACTTTTCTCGCCAATACTGATTTGAAAAGGAGTTCGGACATGGAAAAAGTACTGATCTTTGGGCATAAGAATCCCGACACAGATACCATTTGTTCTGCTATCGCATATGCAGATTTGAAGAGCCAGCTTGGCTATAATGTTGAGCCGGTTCGCCTCGGCAGCGTTAATGGAGAAACGCAATATGCGTTGAATACATTTAAGGCAGAAGCGCCTCGTCTCGTGGAGACTGTTGCAAACGAAGTGAGCGGCGTTATCCTGGTTGACCACAATGAGCGTCAGCAAAGCGCTAGCGACATTGATCAAGTTCGCGTGCTGGAGGTTATCGACCATCATCGTATCGCTAACTTCGAGACAAGCGCACCGCTTTACTACCGTGCGGAGCCAGTGGGCTGCACAGCTACTATCTTGAAGAAGATGTACAAGGAGAATGGCATTGCTATTCCTCAAAATATTGCTGGACTCATGCTGTCCGCGATCATCTCCGACTCCCTGCTCTTCAAGTCGCCGACTTGCACAGCAGAGGATGTTGCAGCTGCTCGCGAGCTTGCTGAGATCGCAGGCGTGGATGCAGACAGCTACGGCTTGGAAATGTTGAAAGCTGGCGCTGATCTGAGCGACAAGACGATCGAGCAATTGATCTCGCTCGACGCAAAAGAATTCACAATGGGCAATGCTAAAGTGGAAATTGCTCAGGTGAATGCTGTTGATACGAACGATGTGCTGTCCCGTCAAGCGGAGCTGGAAGCGGCACTTTCCAGCATTATCGCGGCTAAAGGTCTGGACCTGTTCATGCTCGTCGTTACGGACATCCTGAACAATGACTCTGTTGCATTGTCGCTCGGCAAGGCTGCGAACGCGGTTGAAGCGGCTTACAACGTAACTCTGGCAGATAACAAAGCCCTGCTTAAAGGTGTTGTATCGCGCAAATCGCAGATCGTACCTGTGCTGACGGATTACTTTACTAAGCAGTAATTCATGCGTTCACGCTCGAGAGCTCGCCGACGGTGCTGGTCCATCGGACAGGTTGTCTCTTTGCGCGAACGATATGTTGAAGATAATAGCAGTGACTTGGAGACTGGCTCGTGAATTGGCGACAATTTGCGGGCCAGTTTTTTGTGCTGTGGTGTCCACTTTTTATTCTGGGTCCATTTACTCCGTTACAGCACCCGGAGGGTGGGTGCAGGAGAGAGATACCTAGGAAAAACCGTCTTACGCGCGCGAAGTAGGCTCTGGGGAAGATGCTGCCTATGAGATAACACGGATTTACCCCGTTACAGCACCCGGAAGGCGGGAGCTGATGAGAGATACCGGGGAAAAACCGTCTTACGCGCGCGAAGTAGGCTCTGGGAAGATGCTGCCTATGAGATAACACGGATTTACCCCGTTACAGCACCTGGAGGGTGGTTGCAGGTAAGAGATACCGGGGAAAATCCGTCTTACGCAGGCGCAGTAGGCTCTGGGGAGGATGCCGCCAGTGAGATAACGCGGATTTACCCCGTTACAGCACGTGGAGGGTGGGTGTCGGAGAGAGATACCGGGGAAAAACCGTCTTACGCAGGCGCAGTAGGCTCTGGGGAGATGCCGCCAGTGAGATAACGCGGATTTACCCCGTTACAGCACATGGAGGGCGGGTGCAGGTAAGAGATACCGGGGAAAATCCGTCTTACACAGGCGGAGTCATTCACCATGAAGTTGGATGAAATGTTCGTTGGTTCTTGACTCTGCTGGCGGAATGCGTTACATTGGTTGAAAATTAATGGCGTATTCAAGTGCAAAACAATAAACAGCGATGATCAAGGTCATGTTCTGCATCGGTCGATCCAGAGAGGGAGCCCTAGGCTGCAAGGCTCTCCGTACCGTAAGAACGGCCCTGCCTTGTGAGCTGCAGCGGTTGAGCGGTCTTGCCGCCCGATCTGTTGCCGGGTTCAGCCCGTTATCGATTAGAGGAGCATCTGCTTGAAGATGCTCGAATTAGGGTGGTACCACGACGCATTCGTCCCTTACGAATGCGTCTTTTTGTTGTTTAGACGCGTTGAGACGCCAATCAGATCTGGAGGGGATTCCATGAAACAGAGCAAGCTGCTCATTCCAACGCTGCGCGAAGCGCCTGCGGAGGCGGATGCAATCAGCCATAAGCTGCTGCTGCGCGCGGGATATATACGCCAAGTGGCTTCGGGGATATACACGTACCTGCCGCTAGGCTGGCGCGTGTTGCAGAAAGTGTCGGCAATCGTCAGAGAAGAGATGGATCTGGCGGGTGCCCAAGAAGTGCTCATGCCTGTCATGCAGCCAGTAGAGCTGTGGCAGGAGTCGGGACGCTATGGCGCATACGGACCGGAGCTTATGCGGCTGCAGGATCGGCATCAGCGTGAGTTCACGCTCGGACCGACTCATGAGGAGGTCGTCACCTCTCTTGTCGGGAACGAAGTGAAGTCCTATCGTCAGCTTCCATTGACGCTGTATCAGATTCAGACGAAGTTCCGCGACGAACGCCGTCCGCGCTTCGGCCTGCTGCGCGGGCGAGAATTCCTGATGAAGGATGCTTATTCCTTCGACATGGACATAGAGGGCCTGAATGAGACGTACTGGCGGATGTATGACGCTTATCAGCGCATCTTTGCACGGTGCGGCATTAACGTTAAGCCAGTAGAGGCAGATGCAGGCACCATTGGCGGAGACGGCGGCACACACGAATTCATGGCGCTGGCGGATATCGGCGAGGATACGATCGTGACCTGCTCCGCTTGCGATTATGCAGCCAATCTGGAAAAAGCCAACATAGGCGAAGCGGTACAAGCGAATACTCATGGAACTACCGAGTCGAGCCAAAACACACTGGCATATGAACGCTTCCACACACCAAATGTAGGCACCATTCAGGAGCTGGTGAACTTCACAGGGCACCCTGCCAGCGACTTTGTGAAGACGCTGATTTATAAAGCGGATGATAAGTACATTGCCGTATTGGTGCGCGGCGATTATGAGATCAACGAGATTAAGCTGAAGCACGCGCTCGGCGCAGAAACGCTGGACATGGCGGACGCCGCCGCTACGGAGCGGATTACAGGCGCGCCAGTTGGATATGCGGGTCCTGTAGGGCTCTCCATTCCGATCTGGGCTGATCACAGCGCGCTCGAGCACGATGCAGTCATCGTAGGAGCGAACGAACAGCATTATCACCTGCGCAACGTACAGCTGCGACGGGATGCCAAGATAGCACAGATCGGCGACTACCGCAATGCGGTGGAAGGTGACTGTTGTCCGCGCTGCGGGGAGGCGCTTAAGTTCTATCGCGGGATTGAGGTAGGACAGGTATTCAAGCTCGGCACGAAATACAGCAGCAAGCTAGGGGCGGTCTATCTGGATCAGACAGGCGCGGAACAGGACATGGTTATGGGCTGCTACGGTGTAGGCATCTCGCGCGTACTGTCAGCGATCGCGGAGCAGCATCATGATGATCATGGCATCATGTGGCCGATGGCAGTCGCGCCATATCAGGTGCATGTGATCATCGTCTCGACGAAGGATCAGGTTCAATGTGAGCTTGGGGAAGCGCTTGTACAGCAATTGGAGGCAGCGCGCGTCGAGGTACTGCTGGATGACCGTGATGAACGGCCAGGCGTGAAGTTCAAAGACGCCGATCTCATCGGTATTCCGCTTCGAATCACGATAGGCAAACGCGCAGGGGAACAGATCGTGGAATATAAAGAGCGCGGTGAGGCACAGGCAGAGTCTATCGATGTTCAAGCTGCTGTCGCGCGGGTAATGAACACAATTGGAGCCTGCTAAATAAAAGGGGCAATCTTTTCATGGAGCAGCACATGCCGCGCCAGTGAGGAGATTGCCCATGTCATTTCATTAATCACGCGCTTTGCCGAAGCAGAATTTCTCCAGCTCGCGAATGCGGTCGATAAGCTCCATACGATTCGCTGGACGCTCGCTTGGACGATCGAACGGAAGTTCCGGTATACGTTCTATCGGCTTCTCAACCATCGCGGAACGCTCCAACGGCAGGTCAAATGGCGATATCGGCGCTCTTTCCACTGATCGCTGTTCAACAGCCTTTTTCTTCAACTGCTGGATCTCAAGCTCATACTTCTGAATGATGTCCTCAAAGGTTTGATAGTCTTTGATGATATCATCCAGGTATTCATTGATCTGATCGGGGTCGTAGCCGCGGAATGCTGTCTTAAACTCTTTCTGATGAATATCTATTGCGGACAACCGGATTCCCAGATCGGATAAGTTATTGTATTGGCTCATTTGCGGCACCTTCTTTTCCTCATATACTTTATACAGTGTAACTCATAAAGCCCCTATTGGGCGAGTCCTTCATTGCATTTTTCCAAAATTAGTCTTACGATGTAAGGGTAGCTAATCCAAGCGGTTGAATGAAATGGAGGTAATAATCATGCTCTTATCTACTTCACTTCCCAGACAAAAGCCCGCAGCATTAGGCGTAAACGCTAACGGAATCATTTCATTTTTAGATGCGATCCAGGAGACAGGACAGGAACTGCACAGCTTCATGCTGCTGCGGCATGGGGCAGTTGCTGCCGAGACCTGGTGGAGTCCCTACACATCAGACAGTCCACATACGCTGTTCTCCTTGAGCAAAAGCTTCACGGCTACAGCCATCGGAATTGCGGTGGATGAAGGGCTGCTGAGTATTCATGATCGCGTTGTAACCTTCTTTCCCGATGATCTTCCTGAAGAGCCGGCACCTCATTTGTTAAAAATGACAATCCGCGATCTATTAATCATGGGTACGGGACACGATCAGGATACGTCGAGCCGATTTAACCACGATCACTGGGTTCAATGCTTTCTAGCACTGCCGGTTGAACATGAGCCGGGTACGCACTTTACATATAACAACGGAGCAACCTATATGCTCTCTGCAATCCTGCAGAAAGTCACGGGAATGACGACGTTGGATTACTTAACATCGCGGTTGTTTCAACCGCTAGGTATCGCGAAGCCTACATGGGACACCTGTCCGCGAGGAATATCGGCAGGCGGATGGGGACTGAAGTTGACAACGGAGGACATCGCGAAGTTCGGACAGCTGTTTCTGAATAAGGGAGTCTGGAACGGTCAGCGCATCGTGTCTGAAGAGTGGATAGAAGAAGCAGCCTCGAAGCAGATCTCCAACGGTGATGATCCGAACAATGATTGGAACCAAGGCTATGGGTATCAAATGTGGATGTGCCGCCATCACGCGGTGCGGGGAGACGGTATGTACGGTCAATATTGCATCCTGCTGCCGGAGCTTGACGCGGTTATCGCGATAACATCGGCCTCGACGGATATGGGGCAAGTATTGAATGAGGTATGGAACCATCTGCTCCCAGCCATGACGGATGGTCAGCTGGCTGAAGATGAGGATCTACAGAAGCGCCTGAACGAGCGATTGGTAGGTACACAGTATGAACCACTAACGTCGATGAGTCCGTCCTATCGTGCACAGCAGATGTCAGGCATCCGTTATCAGCTTGAGGATAATCCGTTTCACGTTGAAGAGGTCTCTCTTCAGTGTGAACAGGACGGCTCTGTTGTGATCTCGCTTCTTATCAGTGGTGAACATTTAGTTATCCCATGCGGCAATGGCATATGGGAGAAGTCGAGGGGCAAGCTGTTTGCTCATGAGGAAGAAGTTGCGGCCTGTGCGGCTTGGCAGGATGAGAATACGCTCTTCATTCACAGCAGAATGGTGGAAACTCCGTTTACATCGAAGTTGATCTTCTCCTATGGGGAGCCGGAGATGAAGTTAACGATTCAATATACTGTCGGGGGAAAATGCGAGCACGAGCACACGTCCGTCTGCCGTGTCATTGCATCAGCTTAATATACTGCTGCGACAAGTATCCCAATGTTGATGGAAACTTCACCATCTTAATCGCCGTACAGGACACAGGGGACGCTATTTTAAGATTTATAGGCGTTTTTTGAATTTCGCGGACACAGATGACGTTATTGGTGTCCAAACTAGTCATAATCCTTAGTTATGCAGCAAATAACGGCTCTACGGTCCGCTAACATGGGATTAAGCGGTTTTAGCCACAAATAGCGGCCTGTATGTCCGCTCCGACACACTACAGCGCCAAACCTAAAAGAACCCAAACCTTGATCCAAGGCAAGCGTATGCCGCCATCGACAGGTTTGGGTTCTTCTGTATCTATAGTGTCTAGCTGTTGCGTGACATCGCGTACGGCAGTGCCGCTTCATCAGTGACTTCGGCAGCAGGCTGATCCGTCATGTCGAAGGAAAGCGTGCATCCCGCTGCAATCTGCTCATGGCTGACGTACAGCGCATTCACTGCTGCGCCGTCAAGCTGAAGGCCAGCCACATATTGATTGGCGTCGGAAGTGTTCGCCGCTTCGATGACGAGGTCCTTGCCCTCCTCAAGGTGAACCGTCATCCGTTTAAACAGCGGCGTGCCGGCCACATATTGCGGAACGCCTGGGCTAAGCGGATACAATCCCATCGCGCCGAAGATGTACCATGCCGCCAAGCTGCCGTTGTCCTCATCGCCAGGCAGTCCGTCTGGACGAGCGCTGAACAGCTCGTTCATCGTCTTGCGCACCCAGTATTGGGTCAACGCCGGGTAGCCTAGCGCTGTATACACATAAGGGATGTGGAAGCTTGGCTGGTTGCTGATCGCAAACTGACCGAAGTCAACGGCTGCCATCTCCGACATCTCGTGAATCTCGAAGCCGTAGGAGCCGACTTTGAACACTGGCGGAGCCGCGAACAGCGCATCCAGCTGCTTCTTCAAGCCTTCTCTGCCGCCTGCCAGATCGGCGAGTCCGAGCAGGTCGTGCTGCACAGCCCAGCTGCTCTGCCATGGTCCGCCCTCGCAGTATGCGCCGCCCCATTCGTAAGCATCGAATGGCTCCAGCCAGCTGCCATCCTGCAGGCGTCCGCGCATGAAGCTGATGGATGGATCGAACATCTGCTTATAGCCTGACGCGCGCTCCATCAGCTCGTTGTATTCTTTCTCGCGGCCTAGGTGCTTCGCGATCTGTGCGATACAGAAGTCGCCGTATACATAGTCGAGCGTGCTGCACACACTCTCGTGCGTGATAATGTCCGCCGGCAGATAGCCGTACTCGAGGTATTCCTTCATGCCGCGGCGGCCGAAGCGCTCGTCAGCGGACACCGTCATCGCATGCTTGTATAAGCCTTCAAATGCTGTCTCCACATCAAAGCCAGTGACACCCTTCGCGATGGCATCAGCGAAGCTGACATCAATCAGCGTTCCCGGCATCATGCTGCGCTCGCCCGGCGATGCCCACTTCGGCATCCAGCCAGCCTCTTTATAGGCATTTACCCAGCCCTGCATCATCTCATTCATGAAGGTCGGATAGAGCAGGTTATACAGTGGGAACGAAGTCCGATACGTATCCCAGAAGCCGATATCCGCATACAGCGGGCCATCTTCAATGCGTCCGTTATAAGGACTGAAATGAATCTGCTTGCCCGCCGCATCGTATTCATGAATGGCATGCGGGAACAGGGAAGTACGGTACAGACAAGTGTAGAACGTATCCAACTGGTCTTGGTTGTCGCTGTCAATCTCGATGACACGGAGCTGCTTCTCCCATGTGTCGGTTGCTTCTGCGCGCACCTCGTCGAAGGTACGGCCGCCGATCTCACGCTCCAGCGTGATGAAGGCCTGCTCCTCGCTGATGAAGGATGTGCTGATGCTGGCTTGAACGATGCCGTTCGCCGGCACCTCTAGACCGACATAAGCGCCCACTTTCTCTCCCGTCATCGACAGCTCGGAAACAGCCTTGTACTCGTTCGTAAATGTACCGCTCAGATCCGCGACGAGCGGGCAGTCGAACTTCATCACGAAGTACATGCGGTAGTTGTCCGGTGTGCCTCCAGCCTTGGCAGTCGTGTAGCCCTTCAGCACGCCTTCCTTCACGTCGATCGTCATCGACGATTCACCAGGAAACGGCGCTAGTACAAGACGCGCTTGCTCTGGATTTTCATACGTGAACCGTATGCTCGCACAGCGCGCCGTTGGCGTCAACTCAAGCGTTGTCTGATAGCGCAGCAGGCGTGTCTGGAAATAATCCGGACGCACGATCATATCCTGCTTGCGGATCGAGGAGGAGCGGTTGTGGGCCGACAGCTTCAACGGACCGGCAATCGGCATAAAGGTCATGTGGCCATAATCGCCAATCCATGGGCTAGGCTGATGGGTCAGTCGAATCCCTTCGAAGCGGTTGTGGTTCGGGTTAAAGTACCAGCCGCCGCCAGCTTCGTTCGTTTGCGGGCTCCATGCCGCCATGCCCCAAGGCATCGAGATGAGCGGCAAGGTATTGCCGTTCGAATAAGGATATATGGAATCGGTCCCTTGCAGCGGGTTAACATGTTTCAATAAACTCATCGATAGTCACTCCTTCTAGACGCATACACAGCTTCATGATGCTGGATAAGCTCTATCTCTATTGTAGGATCAATTTCTGCAACTCACCTATCAATAATTTAGAATATCTATCAGTTTTGATGGTAAAATGAAAAGTAAAGCAATCATTAACATGAGAATCGTGAAAAGAGTGATAGGCGTGTATCCGAACAATTTAGAGGGTGACGATGAGATTTACGGCGAGTTTCCATTTACCTTGAAGATTCATCATCTGGGAGGCTCGGTACCTGCTCATGTGCATCATTTTATAGAGTATACGTATGCTTTTAAAGGCAAAGGTACTGAAATTATTAATGGGGTAGAGAAGGAGCTTGTACCGGGCACCTTTACGCTGTGTTTTCCCCATCAAGTTCATAGAATCGACATCAAGCCTGGAGAAGAACTGCATCTGTATGTGGGTGCGATTGGGCTGAAAGCCTTTTTCGGAGCGGGTGATTCCTTTCTTAATTTGCACAATCTGCTGCGGCAAGCGGAGAATGATGACAACACTACCTATAAGCTGGATCCGCAAACTGCCGAAGAGATGCTGCCCTTGCTCCAACAGATGCACGATGAAGTACAAGAGGAGAAGCCTTGGAGCCGCATGATGTTTTTGGCCAAGCTGATGCAGGTATTTATTCTGTTTGACCGCTATCGCCAAGAACGAATGCCTAAGACGGTTAGTGAACCGCATGCCAATGAGCGCCAAAGGATGTGGGAAGTGATCCATTATGTATATCAGCATTTCAAAGAGCCGCTCACGCTGGAGATGCTGGCGAAGCAATTTAATTACAGCACTTCGTATATTAGCGCTACATTCAAACAGGTAGTTGGAGAGAACTACTACTCCTTCTTGGAACGAACACGGGTCGCGCACGCATGCAATCTGCTGATCGGCACGAATATGAAGATAACCGATGTCGCTTATGAATCAGGCTTCAAGTCGTACCCAACCTTCGTTCGAGTGTTCAATGCGAGAATGGAGATGTCTCCGCGCGCCTACCGCAAATACAAGTCCATGACACTTACTTGATAAGCATTCCCCTAACAAAAAGTAAGGGGTTGACATCGATCAAAATCTGGCTTATATTATACCCACAGGGGTATAAACTTACTTTTATATAGGAGGTAATGATACAATGGCAACTGTTGAATTGAACGATAGCACAATCGAACAATTTTTGAAGGATAACAAGCTGGTATTGGTTGATTTCTGGGCACCATGGTGTGGACCTTGCCGCATGGTCGCGCCTACGCTCGAGCAACTGGCGAATGAAATGGGTGATCGCGCGGTGATCGCTAAGGTGAATGTGGATAGCAGCCCATTTGCGGCGATTAAGTATCAGATTCAAGGAATTCCGAACCTGAAGCTGTTCCATGAAGGAAGAGAAGTTGAGGGCTTTGTTGGCGTTCAATCGTTGGAGCGGTTGAAGAGCGCGATTATGAAGCACAGTGTGTAACTGCCCACTTTCTAATTGATTCGTTCAGTACCACGCCTTATGAGGCTAAGGAAGTGATGGATATGAGTTGGATGCTGGCAGCGGTCATCATCTATATGTTTATGAAGCTGAGGCATTATTGGCCTGTACAAGGGCTGACTTATATAACATGTGATGAAATGCAAGCCATGCGAAAAGGTGTTCCTTCGATCAAGTGGATCGATATTCGTGACAGCTCGGAATATTGGCAGGAGCATCTGCAGGATTCCGTTAACATATATGTAGGTCGGCTTCCGTATGTGTGGCATCAGGACATAGAGCCTGGGGAGCGGATTGCATTGATCGGTTCGAATAAACGCTCGATTCAGAAGGCTGCGCGCATCTTGAAGCGGAATGGCCGCATGACCTCCATGCAAGCCTGGGTGTTACCTAAGCGGAAGCGGACGATCAGATGGGCAAACGATGATTGTACTTGTATGAAATAAAGGCATGGACGCAAGCTCAGAGGAGACCGTGGACAGCTGTAGGATGGAAGCGCATGGTATCGCCCATCCTCGCGTGGGCTTCGATAACTATAGAAAGGAGCAGTCTTACTAGTATGTTGATACTAATGAGACTGCTCCTTTTTTGTACGCCTATAGAGGCAATTTCATCATCTCATGATCTGGATACAGCCTGAGTGGACTTGCGTCGAACGCGGTCAGAGATCGCGAATGGCAGGTATAAGACCAGGAACAGCAATAACGCGACTGCCTCCAGAGAGAGAAGATACCACGGATAAGGCCCCAGTACATCCAGAAGTGACGCTGTCTCCGGCTTGCGGGCTAGAAACATGTAATTGCCGCCTGTCAGGAAGTTTACGGTGCCTACGGTAACGAGCAGGAAGTTAAGGAATCCCATTGTCAGGAAGACCGACTTCAACGTTGGACGATATTGCTTGACCCACACCATGTACAGGACCGCCAGTATGATCGCGATATGCGCCGCGAAGAATTCGATGAATCGAAAGTGCGGGTATCCGTAGTCGAGCGCGGGAGTGAGCAGCGCCTGAAGCGCTCCTCCGATGCCTGTAAAGTATACGATCTGGAAGATGCGGTAACTGTTCAAGATGAGCATGGCTGCGCAGAGGTATAGGGATATGGAACACAGTTCAAGAGGAAGTGTGTCCTTAATGTTATAAGTGCCTTGGGAGATATACCATGCATTTAACGACAGCTCAGAAAGCACCAATACGGCAAGCAGGCCATAACGCACATACTGTCCGCTTCGTTCTTGCCGAAGCCGTGTCCGTTGACCGAACAATAATGCGGCAAGGCAGACCAGTATCGCGAGAGCGATCATGTGAGGCGCGGAATAAGCGGCAAACGGATCAGAAACTTGTATATCGAACAAACGCTCCATGGATTCCCCTCCATTTATGAACTGGAAACATTATAGCATGCAAGGAACTTGAACAGGAGAGGGAATTTCCTAATAATGGATTAAACCTCCGAGTGTGAGTGATTTCAGGCATACGAAAATAGTATAGACATTGAAAATGGGATATTGCTCATAACACACGGATGCTGTACAAATGAAGTGTGTACAATCCACTGAAAATGGCGTCAGGAGGTAAGAGCAATGTCGACTGAATCCAATCAGCAAATCGAACTCGAAGCAACATTAACAGAGGAAGAAGTAGAGGCAGTTGAGCATGGCGTACATAATTACAGCAGTGAGAAGGAATGGGTAAAGCCAGAAGATCCGATCTTGCTGGAGCGTCTGGAGTGGTTTCAGGATCAGAAGCTGGGCCTCATGATGCATTGGGGACCTTATTCACAGCTTGGTGTAGTGGAGTCCTGGGCACTGAGCGACCAGGATGGTGAATGGTCGCGTAACGGCATCGATTGGGATGTAGATGGCGAAGAATTAAAGCGTCAGTACTTTGACCTGAACAAGACGTTCAATCCTATTCGTTTCCAACCAGACGTATGGGCGGACTTGGCTGCAGAAGGCGGATTCAAGTATTTGGTCTTCACGACCAAGCATCATGACGGATTCTGCATGTGGGATACGCATACGACGGATTATCGTGTTACAGGCAAGGATTGTCCGTACCACACGCACAAGAACGCAGACATCTGCCGTGAGCTGTTTGACGCATTCCGTGCACGTGGCCTAGCGATCGCGGCTTATTTCTCCAAAGCAGACTGGAACACGCCGACTTATTGGGCTCCGGGTATGGAGCGTGGACGTGAAACGTCTCGCGGACCGTCATATGATCCAGAGCAATACCCTTGGCTATGGGATAACTTTGTTTCCTTCACGCACAATCAGATGGAAGAGCTGCTGACTCGTTACGGTCGGATCGATGTGCTGTGGCTGGATGCGGGCTGGGTTGGCTGCGGCAAGCAGGATATTCGCCTTGGTGAGATTGTAACGAAGATCCGCGAGAAGCAACCATGGCTGCTAACAGCAGACCGTACTATTGGCGGACTGTACGAGAACTATGTAACACCAGAGCAATCCGTTCCCAGCCGCCGACTCAGCGTGCCATGGGAAAGCTGCATCACGATGGGAACCTCATTCTCATTCCGTTACGAAGATGAGTACAAGTCAACTCGCGAGATCGTCCATCTGCTGCTTGAGGTTGTGGCGAAGGGTGGAAACTTAGCTCTTAACGTTGGACCTCAGCCTGACGGTCGCTTGCCGGAGGGTGCTATTAAGCGCATGAAAGAGCTTGGCGCTTGGATGAAGGTGTACGGAGAAGGCATCTATGGAACACGCGTATGCGAGCCATACTTTACGCCTGGATGTGCCCTGACACGTAAAGGTGATACCGTATATGCATTCCGCATGTACAGCAGCGAACAAGATATAGTGGAAGAAACGGTCCATATTCCGTATAAAGGCGACGTAAGTCATGTGGATCTGGTTGACGGACCAGAAGGCTTGGAATTCATACAGACATCCTCAGGTATCGAAGTGAAGTTACCGGTAACCTTGATTAACGAAGCTACTCCGATTGCGCATGTATTTCGTATTTACTAAACTTGTGCTGACGGAAATGTAGAAGCCGATAAAGGATATGGTGGGATAAAGAAAAGGTTGTCGAATAATTTCGAGAAAAATGGAATATTTTATCGAATATTTAGGTTATTGGAATACCCGCATTCAGGAAAGGTGTGGTATGATCAACCTCACATATAGGTGCTGCTTGCATCGAGGGGGATAATCCATATGTTCCAAAAATTTCGTAAGAAGACATCGTTCTTCACTACTATACAACCCAATGAGTGTAGAATCGATGTTGCTGATGAAATCATGCGCCAGATTCAGATGATTGGCTTGACAGTGAATGACTTGGCTACCCTGAAGCATCTAAAACCGTACGTAGAGGATTGCATCAATCAAACCGTCGATTCGTTCTATCTCACGGTGAATCAAGAAAGGATGCTCTCTGACATTATTCTCAAGCATAGCCATACGGAACGCTTGAAGGAAACTCTTCGTCCGCACATTATGCAGATGTTCGATGGCTGCATCGACCAAGCGTACATACGACGGCGTCAGATCGTGGCGCATGTTCATGTTCGAATTCACTTGCCAACCAAGTGGTATATTGCTTCATTTCAAACGCTGCGCATTTCTATTCTGGAAGTTGCCTATCAATTAGGATTGACTGTAGAAGAATTCAAGGCGATCGAGCAGGCGCTTAATCGTCTGCTTAATCTGGAGCAGCAGCTAGTTCTTGAAGCCTATGAGCAGGAGAATGACAGAATTCGCGAGGAGACAGAAGCGGAGAAGCGTATGGTGCGCGAGGTGGTATCCGTTGCAAGTGAGCGTCTGAGCCATTGTACAGCAGAAACTCAGCAATCCTTAAATGAAATGGTTGAACGCTCCAAGCGGATGTTCGAGAAGATGAAGAGCAGCACGGATACGTCGAATAAGGTAGCCGATCTGTCCAATGAAGGCGGTCATATGCTGGACAATCAACAAGCGCAGATGGACAACATCGTCTGCTCGATGGGTGAAGTAACGACCCGTATGACTGAACTCATGTCAATCTCGGAAGAAATCTATCAGATCATGGACATCGTACAGGGAATTACGCAGCAGACTCAACTGCTCGCCTTGAATGCTACTATCGAAGCCGCGCATGCGGGAGATCATGGCAGAGGCTTCGGTGTTGTCGCTACAGAGGTCCGTCGTATGGCGGAGCAAACAAGCGAATCTTCGCAGGTCATTCAGCAGCTAATCGGCAAGACGAATGAGAAGATAACGGGCATTAACAAGGTTATGCGGCAGGTAGACGATAAGATTAAAGAAAGTACGAACGGAAATCACAAGGCTTCTCAGTTCTTTAAATTTATTGTCGATCAGATTGAAGCTCATCATGCACAGAGTCAGGCAGTTCTAAACGATGTTGAATTTCTCTCTGAGATGCTGACCGACATTCGTGAGGCATCTGATGAGGTCAACCACCAAGCGGATACGCTGATGGAAATGATTCAACAGGATGCTTAAGCATAACATGATGGAGAAGGACCGTTCTTTCGTCACTTTTGTGATTGAAAGCGCGGTCTTTTTTATCTATTTGCCACAGGATGACAAATTGCAACTACTTTTCGCCCGAAATCGTATATATTGCTAGTATAGGAACATTTTTGTCGCGGATTGATAGATTCGACTCGGATACATATAAGAAAACCATTGTTTGAAAGGGGAGTGGGACATGACGGCTAACGGGTTGAAGGCGTGGCGTAAACTGGGATGGGCAGCAGCAATTGCGGGTGTTCTGTTCCTTTGCGGCCCGGTACCTCAAGCACAAGCAGGAATATGGAACTGGATTACAGGCATTTCTGAGGTTCCCAGCGAAGTGGAGCAGCTAAAGTCCAAGTATGATGAGATCGAGCAGACACTGACCCATACACAGCAGTCGCTGACCAATACGCAGAAGGAATATCAAACGCTGACTACACAGTTAAGTACGGAGAATGCAGCGCTTAAGGAGCAGAATGAACAACTATCGAAGCGCATTCTGCTGCTGGAAGAGCAGGAATTGAAGCAGAAGCTGCGGACAAAGCGTATAACGACGACAGTGTTGACTGGGGCGGGGCTGCTGCTGTTGTATTTTGCGCTGACGCGTGTCATGAGAGTCATCGTATGGCGCCGTCATGGCAGCAGTTGAAGGTGATAAGATGCGGATTGTAAATGAAGTAGAGAGCGTGCTCTCGCAAGTGATATCGGTTGAACTAGAGGAACAAGAGACGCTGAACGTGCTGCATCCGCAGCAAATTCTATCGTTTCAAGGCAAGCCGTCGCAGCGTGAAGATCGATTCACCGATCTAGTGGGCATGTATCGCAAGCGCAAGCTGATTCAATCGCGGATCACGGGCCCGGCGCGGTTCATGCTTGGACTTCCGGCGGGCTACAGCATGCACACGATTCCGATTACAGCAGGCTCCGACCTGCTGTTCGAGTGGAAGCATGTGCTGTTCTATTCGGAAGGGATGAAGGTGGAGCGGCGCGTCCAGACGTTCAAGAACGCCGTTATTACTCGTGAATTGGTGAAGATGAAGTTCAGTGCGGAAGATGGGATGCTAGGCATCGTATCCAGCGGTCCCTTGTATCGGATGGAGCTGGATCTCGTTAATCCTACGTATGTCGATGTGAGCTGTTTAGTCGCTTATCCGGAAAATGCGAAGCTGAAGCCCAGCGTATACGGAAATACACTTGCTAGTCAGCACATGAACTATCATTGGGAGCTGACGGGGAAGGGGTACGTGCTGCTGCAGACGGGTAAAGCTGACAGTCAGCTGCAAAGTCATATGGACGATACGGGAATCATCAAGCGTTTCCTGCGCGAGGTGATACCATTTGGCGGTGTCATTATCAAGTGAGATGATGTCAGGGCTGCGCTTCATGCTCTTCCATGAGCATGAAGGCAGCTGAAGCTTAATTGATCGGAGCGCCAACCTGAATAGTGGAGCCTATTTGCTGCAGGCTCTCACGAATCTGGTTGGCTTCAGCGGGGATATCCGTGATGATGCCGTCCACTCCGAGCGTATAGTAATGCTCTATAGCTTCCGGATTATTTACGGTCCAGACGAATAGAGGCTTGTTGTTGATCTTGGCTGAAGCTATGCGTCTCGCGTTGACGAGCGTCTCTTCAATGACGTAAAAGTCGGCATTGAACTTGTTGATGTCGGTAAAGGTTGCATATATGACATAACCGACAGTCAAGTCTGGCGCCTCCTCCTTGACTGCTCGAACGAGATTGTAGTCAAGACTCTGGACAACGATGTCCTGCTCCATCTGATGGCGCCGTATAGTCTCTATAAATGTAGGAACCAATTTTTGTTCTTGGCCATGTGTCTTAAGCTCGATATTGAGCTTGATTCGCCCTTTGAGCGCTGTTAACACTTCATCCAACGAAGGGATCGTACCCTCAAACTTTCCCTGACTCAATGTTAAGGCTTGCAGCTCAGGCAGTGTCAGATCATACATGTTCACATTCTGTCCTGTCAGACGCTTCAAGTTGGAGTCATGCAGGACGACAAGCTCTCCATCTGCAGCTTGCAGAATATCAAGCTCGATATATTCCGCTCCAGAACGTATCGCTCCTTCGAAGGCTTCCATCGTATTCTCAACCCCCTCGGCCACATATCCTCGATGAGCCATTATTATAAATTCTTCTCTAGCTTCCCCCCAAGGGCTGGATTCAGCAGTTAGGATCCAACCGATGGCCAGCATCAGCAGAATACCTATCGTTGCGCTGAGCTTTCGCCAACTGAAACCGCGGGCTATGAGGGATCGTGGATTCCATTGCGTCAACTGCCAGTCTCTAATCTCTAGATCAATGTCAGCTGGATCGGTGTATCGATCATACAACGATGTGATTGACGTAATGAATAAGGGGGTCACGAAGAGCGAAACGATATATATTCCAAAGCTTAATATGAAGCCAAGAGTCAGGTCTAGTGCTTGTTCTTCTCCAGCGAAATTCATGATCAGCAGTATAGTGCCAACTGCAAGAATAATGAGCACTATGAAACTAAGAACAGCGATGACAAGCCATTCCAGCAAGGCTTTCAGCAGAACCCACTTGCTGCGCCCCAACAGCTGTCTGCTCTTGCGAAACGCAGGCCAGAAGCGGTTCGTCCGTTCGAGCACCATGATCGGGAGTGCGTAGATAGCCAGCGCGTTCAATACAATGATGATAACCGAAGCGCCGATCAAGCTGAATAAGCCGATGCCGGTCTTCATCAGTTCCCCCGTTACAAAGTTCGGCAGGCTGAATCCTGGCAGCAGAGAGGCGCCGAAGCCGGCGTCAAGCAGCGGCAACAGCAGCATCATATAGACCGCGATACCGAAGGAACCGAATCTGAGCAGGCTCGGCAATTGTGAGATCACGCGCTGCAGCACGGCAAAGACTCGGGCGCGTTGGCCGTGCATGCCGTAATACGCGATATAGATGAGCAGGAAGACAATCGGAGCCAGCGTGACCATGCAGAACAGGCCATAGCGGCTGAATACGAAGCGCAGCAGCTCATGATTGGCGGCGGCTGATAATCCGCTCCAATCGAGTATTTTATTGAAGATAATGTTGATAATGGGTAAGAAAACGCCTATTGTCAGCAGCTTGTAACCAATTTCAAATGAGAGAAAGGGTCGCCAAGCATACTTCCACACGCGCAGAACTTCGCGAGTATGACTGAATCTAAGCTTTTTAGGATGATGCGAATTCATGTATGTATCGTTCCTTCAACAATATAATGCAGAGTACCAAGTGCCTGGATTTCATATTATTATATGATAAAGTGTACAGAAAACCTAGAAATCACAAAGGGCTTTCCATTAGCAGGAATGGAGCTGCCCTGGGGCGAATGGTTACATATGCTTTATTCAAAGGATTCAAAGGATTAAAAGGATTCAAAGGAGGAATAAACCATGGCGGAAATGCTGCGGACTGAGCAGATCGAGCGCGCGGTCCAGTATATGAAGACGAAGGCGAGACCGTTGGAACGAGCGCTGTATGAGTGGGAATATGAAGCTGGTTCAGCAGAGAGGGTTGTCGAGGAACTAGCTAAGTTTCAGAACCGTGATGGTGGCTTCGGTCACGGCCTCGAGCCGGATATCCGCATGGCATCTTCCTCCATTATCGCGACTACGGTCGCGCTGCAGATCATGTCTTACATGAAATTGCCCGTTGAACACAAGCTGATCAAGGACGCGATGACCTATGTGCTGGATCAGTATGAAACGGGTCGTCAGGGATGGGAGATCGTTCCTCATGCCGTGAGCAGTGCGCCGCACGCTCCGTGGTGGACTTACCGAGAGCTGGATAATGGCTGGGGCAATCCTAATCTGGAGCTTGTAGGCTATCTATATGAATTTCCATACGGACCGCTGGAGTTTCGGGAGAATATTACCGAGCATGCTGTCAGCTATATGACGGAAGAATCTCCGCTCGATGATTTTCACGAATTGCTCTGTGCGCTGCGGATGGCGGAGCGCATCCCTTCTGAAGTGCTGGAGCAGATGCGTGCACAGATCGATGACATGGTTCACCGCTGCGTGAAGACCGATCCGGCTGAGTGGCTGCAATATTCGTTGACTCCATTGCAAGTTGTTAAGGACACTAACTCTCCGTACTATGAGAAATATAAGGACAGTATCGCAGCGAACATCAAGCATCTGCTTGCTCAGCAGCAGGAAGATGGAGCTTGGCATCCTGTATGGAGCTGGGGTCAGTTCGAAGAGGCTTGGCAGCAGGCGAAGGAAGAGTGGAAGGGTATTATTACGCTTAACACGCTGCGGGATCTGAATACATTTTCCGTATCCTAATCCTATAAATTATGAAGGGACCGTCTCGGTGTGAGCGCGGTCCCTTTCGTCATCTTAGAGCAGTTCCTCAATATCCTTAGCGATCTTGGAAGGCTTGGTTTGCGGCGCATAGCGGTTGACGACCTGTCCTTTGCGATCAATGAGGAACTTCGTGAAGTTCCACTTGATGTCCTCTGAGCCGAACAAGCCCTTCTTCTCACTGGTCAAATGATGAAACAGCGGGGAAGCATGAGCCCCCTTAACATCTACTTTTGCAAACATCGGGAACGTAACCCCATAATTCGTCTGGCAAAAATCTAGCGTTTCCTGCATATCGCTAAATTCCTGATCATTAAATTGACTGCATGGAAATCCGAGCACGACGAGTCCCTGCTCCTTGTATTGTTCATAAAGCGCCTGAAGCTCCTCAAATTGCGGCGTGAAGCCGCATTTGCTGGCTGTGTTGACGATCAGCAGCACGTTACCTTCATAATCGCTCATCGGAAGTACATTTCCAGAAGGCTGCTTAACATGGAGCTCATAGAGAGTAGGCATGGGCAATCCACTCCTTTCGTGTCCTAATACAATATGTAATGCATGTGCATGACTATGCAACCTATTATGTAGCCATACGATAACTGACTGTCAAGCACGCTGATCCTGATCAGGTGAGTGATATGGTTTAACGCCATTGAAACGAAATGAGATAAAGCACCCAGATGTGCAGCGGATAAATGATGTAGAACGCGTATTTGATCCAAGGGGCGCTATGGCCTCGTTTGCCGTTATACATCAGTATGGGCACAATCGCTCCGATCATCATCCATTGATAGCTTTCGAAGAATACGGTGTGCCAGTTAAGCGGCGCGGTGGAAGCCAGTGCATCCATTCCGATCGTGAGCATCAGCATCGAGAGGATATAAGCAGCGGTCATTTTCCGTGGCGAGTGGCTCAACGAATAGAAGATCATGGTCATAACGATACCGAGTACCCCTGCTTCTGACAGCATTCCGCCCATCATGGCAACGAAGAAGAATAAGATCGACGGATAGGGATATTCCCTGCGCGTCATCCATTCCCAGGCTTGCAGCAGCAGCAGGCCGCATCCGAGCGAGATGAAGATATTGTTCGTGATGGGCACTGGACCGCCCGGAAATATACTCATGAGCGCTAAACTGCCGAGATCCATAACGACAGCGGCAATCCACATTCTTGTAATATAACGTTTCCTGTTTCTCGTCTTGCGGAAGCCTTCAACCATGAGGAAGAAAAATATTGGCGCAACGATACGCCCTGCCCAGTTCAATACGATAGGCATATCAGGAATGTACTGGTGAATATGGTCGAGCATCATTAACACGAGCGCGATTGTCTTGAGTTGAAATCCGTTCAGACGAAGTTTAGCCATTGATGATAGAGTCACAGTCTCCTCCTTTAATACCTTATTATCTCTAATCATAGAATGGACGATTCAGGAGAACAAGTAGGTGTCTGCTACGGAACGAGGCTGTATGGTTACGTGAGGAGTAAGGGAGCGATATCAAGGAGCTGGCATGGTATAATAGTTGCAGCTGCTCGATGCCCAATGCTCATTCGTCAGGGATTGATGGTTCGGCATCTTGCTAGAGAAAGCCCTATAGGATTGATGGAAGGATTGAAGCTATGAAATCGCTCGTATTAGCGGAGAAACCGTCCGTCGCGCGTGAGATCGCGCGCGTGCTCGGCTGCACCGAGAAGCATAAACAATATATTGAAGGTCCGAACTACGTGGTTACATGGGCTCTCGGGCATCTGGTCGGATTGGCGGAGCCGGATGATTATGACAAGAAATATCAGCAGTGGAAGCTGGAAGATCTGCCGATGCTGCCGGAGAAGATGAGATTGATGGTGCTGCGGGAATCGTCGCACCAGTTCAAGGCTGTACAGCAGCTTGCGAAGCGGAATGACTTCAAGGAGTTGATCGTAGCGACCGATGCGGCGCGCGAAGGTGAACTGCTCGCTCGCTGGATCATGCAGATGGTGAAGTGGAACAAGCCGTTCAAGCGTCTATGGATCTCGTCCCAGACGGATAAGGCGATCCGCGAAGGGTTCAAGGCGCTGAAGCCGGGAGCCCAGTTTGATCGGCTGTATGAGTCCGCACGCTGCCGCGCGGAGGCGGATTGGCTGATCGGGCTGAATGTGACGCGCGCTCTGACGTGCAAGTTCGAGACGCCGCTGTCGGCAGGACGCGTTCAGACGCCGACGCTTGGCATGCTGATGACGCGTGAACAGGAGATCGCTAACTTCCGATCTCAGGAATATGATCGCCTCATCGCGGACTTCGGCGGCTTTGAAGCGAGCTGGAGAGGCGCGAATGGCGATGCTCGCTTGTTTGATCTGGAAGAAGCGCAGACGAAGCTTGCGCGCTTGTCGGGTAAAGCGGCGGTTGTGAAGGAATTGAAGAAGACGAAGAAGCAGGAGCCGCATCCGCTCGCTTACGATCTGACGGAATTGCAGCGTGACGCGAACCGGAAGTACGGTTTCTCGGCGAAGCAGACTTCCAATGTGCTGCAGCGGTTGTATGAGCAGCATAAGGTCGTGACCTACCCGCGGACAGACAGCCGCTACCTGTCATCGGATATGACAGGCACGTTGAAGGAGCGTCTGGAAGCGATGGCTGTCGGACCTTACGCGCAGCTCGCGAGGACGCTTGCTAAGCGGCCGCTTCCGATCACGAAGCGGATTGTGGACGACAGCAAGGTGACAGACCACCACGCGATTATCCCTACGGATGAAGCGCTGCGTCTGGCACAGCTCTCGCCGGAGGAGCGCAAGCTGTACGATCTGATCGCGCGCCGCTTCTTGGCGCTGTTTATGCCTGCGGCTGAATATGAGCAGGTAGCGCTAACGCTCGTGATCGAAGGCGAATCGTTCAGCGCGAAGGGCCGCACGATGCTGGAGAGCGGCTGGCGTCAGGCGTACGACAACGATTGGCGGGACGAGGAAGACGAGCAGGATCATCCGTCCTCCGAGCGTGAACGCGAGCGGATTCCTCGCCTGGCTGTGAACGACAAGCTTCCGGTGAAGCGCCTCTACGTGCAGCGGGATCGCACGAAGCCGCCTGCACGCCATACGGAAGCGACGCTGCTCACGCAGATGGAGAAGCACGGTTTAGGTACACCGGCGACGCGCGCGGACATTATCGAGAAGCTCGTCTCGTCCGATACGATTGAGCGAGAGGGTGCTCACATGAAGCCGACTGGCAAGGGCAAGCAGCTGATCGAGCTTGTCGCGCCAGAGCTGCGCACGCCGGAGCTGACTGCGAAGTGGGAACGCGAGCTGGAGCGCATCGCTCGCGGAGATGGACGGTCAGCAGAGTTTATGTCCGGCATTCGCACCATGACGCAGGAGCTGGTCAGCAGCGTGAAGCGCAGTGAGGCGGAGTATAAGCCGCACAATCTCACGCACAGCCATTGCCCAACATGCGGATCGCGCATGTTGGAGCGCAAGACGAAGCGAGGCAAGATGCTGCTCTGCTCGAATAAGGAATGTGATTATAAGCGTTCAGCTGAGAAGCAGCTATCGAATAAGCGCTGTCCGCGCTGCCACAAGAAGATGGAGCTGAAGGACGGGAAGGCGGGCAAGTACTTCCAATGCCTGCCGTGCAACATTGTTGAGAAGCTGGAAGCGTCAGGCGGAAAGGTTAAGAAGCACGAGGAGCGCAAGCTCGTGCAGCAATTCAGCCGACAGGAGTCGATCGGCTCGAATCTGGGCGATCTCTTGAAGGCGGCGCTGGAGAAGCAGCAAAAAGATCAATAACGAGATCACTTTCGGTGTAACTCGCCGTTCATTAAGGTAGTCTTGCTTGTGTGTCCGCTCCCGATCTAGCAGGGAGACTTCTCTGACTCGGTGAACCGGACACAGGAGCCGTTATTTAGTGATTTTATGGCCTATATTGAGTTTAGCGGACACAGATGCCGCTATTACTTAACATTTAGCCGTTTTCGGCTAAGTCTTGGCCAAATAGCGTCTCTACGGTCCGCTAGCCTATCGAATAGGCGCTTTCAACTGCAAATAACGGCCTGTGTGTCCGCTCACGGTATAGCTGTGAGACTTAATGGACACAGGAGCCGCTATTTTGTGATTTTTTGGCCTATTTTGAGTTTAGCGGACACAGATGACGTTATTTCTTAACATTTAGCCATTATCGGCTATGTTTTGGCCAAATAGCGTCTCTACGGTCCGCCAGCCTATCGAATTAGCGGTTTCGGCTGCAAATAACGGCTTGTGTGTCCGCTCCCGATCTAGCAGGGAGACTTAGTGGACACAGGAGCCGCTATTTAGTGATAATATGGCCTATATTGAGTTTCGCGGACACAGGTGACGTTATTTCTTAACTTTTAGCGATTATCGGCTAAGTTTTGGCCAAATAGCGGCTCTACGTTCCGCCAGCATACTGAATAGGCGGTTTTGACTGCAAATAACGGCTTGTGTGTCCGCTCCCAATCTATTTCAAAGCCTAAACAAAAGGATCGTTCTGAGTCCAACCAACCTGACTCGGAACGATCCTTTTTATGTGAGCTATAGCATAATGGACAAGTACTGCGCAATACAATGGAATGCCGCTTAATATCGGCAGCACAAGTACAGCAGGTCCTATTGTTCAGACTGAGGACGAAGCTGTTGCAGCGCTCGCTCGATTCGCGTCAGCGCTTCACGAAGCGCTTCGCGCGGGCAGGCGACATTCATGCGCAAGAAGCCTTCTCCGCCTTGGCCATAGGTGTGACCGTTGCCGAGTCGGACCTTTGCTTCATGAAGGAAGTAGTGACATAGCTCCTCTGATGTCATACCCAGTTCGCGGCAATCCATCCAGAGCAGATGAGTCGCTTCCGGTTGCATACATCGGATTTCGGGCATATGCTGCTTCAGGTAGTCCAATGCGAATGACATATTATCCTCGATGTATGTGAGAGCTTCGTCGAGCCATTCTCGACCATGACGATATGCCGCTTTCGTAGCCTCAATGCCAAATGCGTTAGGGCGCATAAGTCCGATGCGGTTCAACGTGTCTTTATATGCTGCTCGCAGACTCGCGTTAGGGATAAATACGATTGAGGTCTGAAGACCAGCAATATTGAAGGTTTTGCTTGGAGCCGACAAGACGACGGAATGCTCTGCAATCTGATCGCTTAACGAAGCAAATGGGATAAGACGATGTCCAAACAACGTCAGATCACCGTGAATTTCATCCGAGAGAATCGTTACCCCGTGCTTCATGCAAATATCTGCAACTCGTGTCAGTTCTTCACGCGTCCATACGCGTCCGACAGGATTATGTGGACTGCATAGAATGATTGCTTTCGTTAACGGATGAGCCGCTTGACGCTCAAGATCATCGAAGTCCATCTCGTATCCGTTAACACCTTGACGCAATGGATTGACTGCTATTTCACAGCGGTTGTGAGTGATGACATCGAAGAAGGGCGGGTATACAGGCGTCTGCACAATTACGCGATCTCCCGGCTCAGTCAGCACTTGAAGCAGCATATGCAATCCTGGTACAACACCAGGGCTAAAGCACAGCCATTCCTTATTTACCTTCCATCTGTACTGATGATTCCACCATTCGCATATAGCGTCTTCATATTCCTCGCATGCAATGGAGTAACCGTAAATTCCGTGGGCTGCTTTAGTTGAAACAGCTTGAATGATCGGCTCTGCAATCCGAAAGTCCATATCCGCTATGCACATAGGAATAATATCTTCTTCCCCGATCTGCCATTTTACCGCATGAGTGCCTCTACGTTCCGTGTGTACATTTAACATGTTCATCTCTCACTTTTTGATGGATTCCATGACCAGTGTTTATGCTCTTGATTGTAGCAAAGGAAATTCATTAACTCAATAATAGGAAGTCTTCTCCTCAATAACCTAGTATTAGCACCATTTCTGACATTGTGAATATCTTAGAATGAACCGATTCGACAGATTCACTCTTCTATTCTAAGAAGTAACAACAATGTCTTGTTTTTCGCCTTATTCTTACAAGTATTGTAATGAATCTGTCATTTTATCGTGCTAAAATAGGTTTATAGTTAGGTAGTATTAATTATTAAAGGAAGTGAAGAGTAGAATGATAGAACGAAGTGCTGGGTCGCTGAACCAGCGGCGCCGGAGGAAGAAATGGATTGGCCGCACCGTTCTGTTTGTATTGTTACTGATGGTGGGGGCAGGAATTTATAGCCTTGGTCAAGGCTTGTTCGATAATACCGCTTCGGCTGCTTCAACGGAGAATGAATCAATAGTCGTTACGGAGGTTGCAACAATGGCATCTGCAGCGGTAGAGAAGCAAGCTCCGACACTATACAATGGTGTTAAACGCAAGATCGCATACTTAACGTTTGATGATGGTCCCAACAAACATACTACTGAACTATTAGCATTATTAGATAAGAATGATATTAAAGCAACGTTCTTCATGCTTGGCGACAATATGCGTCAATATCCAGACATGGTGAAGCAAATTTACGACAATGGCCATTATCCTGGACTGCATAGCATGAACCATGAATATAAGGATTTGTACAAGAGCGGAGGCTCTGCAAATTTTGTGAATCAATTCCTTGAGGCTCAGTCCATTGTAGAGGAATTAACAGGCTTCAAACCAACGCTCATTCGAGCGCCTTACGGCAGCGCCCCTCAAATTGGTGATGATTTCCGCAAGGATATTGCGGATGCAGGCTTTAAGATGTGGGACTGGACATTGGATACAAATGACTGGAAGTATGCCAATAATCCAAGCGGTATATTAGATGAGGTCAAATCGACTCTAACAGAAGACGTTGAAGTTATACTTATGCATGACCGCAAGCAGACAGTAGATATGCTGCAGCCTGTCATCGACTATGTTCGTTCGCAAGGCTATGAATTCGAAGTGTATGACCCGAATGCTCATTTCGTGTGCAATTTCCACCACGATGAGCGTTTGTAAGAGGAGTGAAGATAAGTGCTAACTATAAAGAAGGCGGTGGCAGCAGCAGTTGCCGTACTTTCATTGTCAGTAGTGTTGACAGGCTGCGGAACGCCTGTTGAAGAGCAATTATTCCTATCATTTGAGAAGGCTTCAGCAGTAGAGACTCAGGTGCCGGCTGCCTTTGAACATTTGAAGCAGCTGGAAGAGAAGGATCAGAAACAGTACGAAACGATTATTAATAAAGGTGAAAGCGACAGTGCTAATGTACAGACGCTTATCACGAATTCTATAGCTTCCTTGCAGGAGCGCCAGCAGACGCTGGACGCTGTTAAGCAGCAAATGGATGAAGGAAAGACTCAGCTTGGCGAGTTGACAGGACAGATCGATAAGCTGAAGGATGATCAATTGAAGCAAAAAGCGGAGCAAGTCGTTACGGCTTATACGAAACGCTATGATACTTTCTTAACCTTGCATCAGCGCTATTCCGAGTGGTTAAAGGCGGAGCAAGCCGTTTATGAAGCGCTGCAGACGCAGGAGACTAATCTGAAATCGATTCAAAGCGCTGTAGCATCGCGCAATCAAGCGTTCCTGCAGGTGGAAGAATTGAAGCAGCAGTTCAATGATTACACGACTCAATTCAATGAAGAGAAGCAAGCTTTCTATCTGGCTGCTGGAATCCAGGTTGATAAAGTCGTCACATCCGATGAACAGTCAGACGATTCGAATCAAGGATAATTAGAATATTATATAGATGCACTTGAAGTTGCAGAGAACTTCGAGTGCATCTTTTTTTTCGAAAACTAGCCCCACGTCTTTGCAACCAGGTCGGCAACAATTAAGAATATGATGTAGGAAACGACAGCTGATGCAATGTACGAAATACCGCTTTTTACTTTCTGCTGGAATAGGCGAACGATGCCTAGACTGACGAGCGGACAAACAATCATCAGAAAGAATAAAACGGTTACAAACAGCTGCGGACTAATTTCGCTAATATCAACATAGGTCATGATATCCACCTCTTAGATCAAGTTCAGAATAAGTGAAGAAATAGACAATAGATTGCAAATGTGACAAGAATCATAGTAATTATTATATCCTCTCAACAGGTTGAAGTCTTGGCAAAAATTTCATGTTTATTTGTCAATTTTATGGCGGAAGTTAGGTCTCGTCTCAGATTGCTCATTAAACTAGGTTTTAGATCAATTTTTGGCTTCGGAATGCTATAATAAGCTGTATTGTTAAATTACATAAAGTATTCAGGAGGAGAAGCCATGCGTTATATGATTGGGATGGACTTGGGAGGAACGAATCTTGTATGCGGCTTAGTAACTGAGGATTATAGATTAATTGATAAATTGAAAGCGCCTACTGAAGCTCATCTTGGCAGTGATTATGTCTTAAGCAAAATGGCAAAAATGATCGATGAGATTCTGGAGAAAGCAGATATCTCTCGTGAAGATGTAATTGGAGTTGGTGCAGGCTGCCCGGGCTTCGTTGATCCGGAACGGGGAGTGACGATATTCGCTTCAAATTTAAAGTGGAATAATGTGGAAGTATCGCGTATACTCGGTGAAAAGACCGGGCTTCCTGTATTTATAGATAATGATGTTAAAATGTACGTTTTTGGTGAAGCTATGAGCGGCGCGGGAGTCGGAGCGGGTGTCGTGCACGGCGTGACGGTCGGTACGGGGTTAGCGGCTGCAACAGTTGTGAATGGCGAGCTGTATTATGGCAGCGGATTCATGGCGGGTGAGCTTGGCCATGTCACAATTGATGGCGAGAGCACACCTTGCGGCTGCGGTCTTACAGGCTGCTTGGAGACGGTTGTTTCCGCAACGGGTATTACTAGACAAGCGCGTGAAGCATTGGAAGCAGGCAGAGAGAGCATGCTCCGTGAAGCATATGATAAAGGAGAGCTTAGCTCTGCCCATGTCTCCGCAGCGTATGATCAAGGAGATGCCTTAGCGATTGAGATTATGCATTACACCGGCAAAGTATTGGGCAAGGGCTTAGCCTATTCGATTTCCTTGTTGAGCCCTGACGTCATCGTGATCGGAGGCGGCGGTTCTCTTGCTGGCGAGCGATTGTTCGGCAGTGTGCGGGAAACGTTGAAGAATTCCGTGTATCACGGTTACTTAAAGCGGTTGACCATTAAGCAAGGTGAACTGGTAGATGACGGCGGCGTCATTGGAAGCGCGGCCTTTGCTAAGAGTCGTGTGGAGAAGCTGGCGGCCGTTAAGTAGATCAAGGTATTAACGGGGGGGCTAGGATAGCATGGATAGATCCGTTCCAATTCAGGATATGACGGCTTTGCTGCTGCAGGAGCGCATTGTTGCGATCTTCCGCGGGTATTCAGGTCAGCAGGCGGATGAAGCGGCGAGCGCGCTCGTTCGCGGCGGTATCCGGCTAGTGGAAGTGACGATGAATACGGAAGGCGCGCCTGCTATTATTGCGCGTTGGCGCGAGTTGTTCGGCTCTGAAGCCTATATAGGCGCAGGTACTGTGCTGGATGTGAGCATGGCGCAAGAGGCGATAGCGGCAGGGGCTCAATATTTGATAACTCCTAATTTAGATGAAGAAGTTATTCATTATGCTGCTGCGCAGGGGATCGACGTATGGCCGGGCGTATTCACACCGACAGAGATGGTGAAGGCCTGGAAGGCAGGAGCTAAGGCGCTGAAGCTGTTTCCGCTAGGTGCACTAGGACCGGATTATATTCGTGAAGTGCGCGGACCGCTGAATCATATTCCGATCATGGCAACTGGCGGTGTAGACTTGGCTAATGCAGAGGTGTATTGGCAAGCGGGAGCTTCGGCTTTTGGGCTTGGTTCTAAGCTGGTGCGAGCGGATCTAATTAAGGCCGGTGCATATGATAAGCTGGAGCAGCATGCGCGGCATTGGGTAAGGATTGCTCATGAACTGTCAAGACATGTGGAATAAGGAGGAAGTTCGAGCATGAATCTGCTGGCTGTTGGTATAGATGTCCTGACCATTCTCGTCGTTCTGATTATGCTGACGATTTGGATGCTTGGGGTGAAGAGCCAGTCTCCCTCAAGGAAGCCGATCGTGGGTGAGCCTAAGCATAAGTATGAAGCGATAACGTTTAAAACGTTTAAAGGCAAGGTGAATCTGCAAGGCTGGTTGATCTGGCCTGCAACGATGGACGACAAGCCAAGTCCAGCCATTGTGGTCTCACATGGCTGGAGTTCGAATCGCTCCCGAGTGCTGCGCTATGCGGATCGCCTGAATGAAGCGGGCTATGCCGTGCTCGTCTATGATGTAACGAGTCATGGAGAGAGCGAGGCGATCAAAGCGGCATCTGCGCTGATGTTTCGCGATGATCTGCAGGCCGCTGTCGCCTATCTGCGATCACGAGCAGACATCGACGCAGAGAAGATTGGTGTGCTGGGCCACTCGCTTGGCGGCTTCGGGGCACTGCTTGCGCTTGATGAGGGCATTCCGGTGCGCGCAATCGTGACGGATTCGATGCCATCGAAGCCGTTCACGATGATCTCCGCCGAATTGAAGCGGCGCAAGCTGCCGGTATTTCCGCTGGCCTGGCTCATTCCGCGAATATGGCTGCTGCGCGCTCACATTCCGAAGTCAGCATATGATGAGCTGGACTTGGCCGTTACGCTTATGCGCAACGAGCAGCGCGGCGATGCCAGGATTCCTGTGCTCATGTCACATTCACGCGGAGATACGTTTATTCCGTCCAGCGAGCTAACGAGCACGCTGGATAAGCTGAACTATTCTCAGCCGCATGTTCTTGTAGATACACCGGGTCACAGCAGCTCCGAGCAAGATGAACGCTTCTGGGAAGCGGTGCTGCCGTTCTACCAAGAGCATGTCTACAATGTGCAGTTAGATTAAGCTGACGATCATTTTTATATAGGAGCCTGCCCCCTGAGCCGTGAACAACCGCTTCGGGGGCAGGCTCCTTTTTAGTGGCTCGGACACGATAAACGGGTTAAACCCCGTTACAGATCAAAAACGTGCTGCAAAGGAATAGATAACAGGGAAAAACCATCTTAGGGAATCGCAGATAGCATAAAACATAGCTCAACGCGTGAGTTAACGGGGAAATATCCAGTTACAGTATGCGGAACGAGCAGGCGTCAGAGAGATAACAGGGAAAAACCGTCTTAGGGTAGGAGAGCCGCTAGTGTAGCTAGATCGTGACCAGGAGTTATAACATGCCGCACCAAGTGTGCAATTAAATAGGTTGCTAGATGATGCCGGTATGGTTAATATATACATGTATTATGTTGGGAAATGGGAGGCCGCTAGAATAGGAGGATTCATTTGTTTTCATATCGAATATCAGACCACAAGGCTAGGCGGATGCTGACAATACTAATAGCTTGTGTGTTCGTCGTCTCAGTTTCAATCGTTCTGTACTATGGTAATTACTTTTTGCTAGGGGATCTTCATAACCCTAATAACGATGATGTGAAATATATTCGGTCCGCTCAGGTGCTGTTAAACGAAGGAACCTTAGTATACAACAGCGGAAATGAACCATCGGCATTCATAATGCCAGGATTCCCTATTATTCTGGCGGGCTTTATGGCCATATTTGGTCAGGATGGCGGGGGAGTCATCGCATTTCGAATATTTCAATGCATGCTTCAAGCCGGTTCTCTATATCTTGTGTACATTATTGCTAGATATGCATTCAACTCTCGAATAGCGATGATTGCTTGCTTTTTGAGCGCATTGTATATTCCCGATTATTTCTCATCAGGTGTTATCCTATCAGAAACGATATTTCGAACCTTGATCCTGCTGCTCGTGTGCGTGATGATTAGTGCAGTACAAACGAAGCGATGGACATGGTATGTCTGGATTGGTGTGCTGACGGCGGCTGCAGCTTATTTTAAACCTCATGCTTCACTATATCCTGCGATATTGCTCATCCTGTGGTGGAAAGAAAGATATTCATGGAAGGACATTCTGCGATATACATGCTTGATTGGAGTCGTATATCTGATTCTGCTATCACCTTGGTGGATTCGGAATATGGTAACGTTCGACCGCTTTATCTTATTTACGAATTCGGGCGGCAGTCCGTTCTTGTTAGGAACGCGCATTAACTATGAGCTGCCCCCTGCAGGGTTCTTCGATGCTTATCCTCAGTATGATCCAGTTACTATTTTTAAAGGCTTTGATTCTAGTGCGGTGCAGAAGGGGTTTGATATATTAAAATACGGGTTTACTCACGAGCCGCTTACCTATCTATATTGGTATACGGTAGGTAAATTAGAGGGGCTCTACCTTGATGCATACTATTGGAAACCAATATGGCCTATCACGAAAGAACTAATGTATGTGATTCAAGCTATCTTAATGGGACTTGCCGTATTAGGCTTGATTCTATTCAAACGAGCCGGTAAGCTAGGCAACCAACTGCCGATCTTGCTGACCGTTGCGTATTTTACAGCGATATATATTCCTTTCGTCGCTTTCTCACGATATGGATACCCTAATGTCGTATTTCTATTGATGTATGCCGCGGTGGCGCTAGATTGGGCTGTTAGCTTATTGAAGAGAATTACCCGACATAAGACATCCAGCGCGAAAAGTCCAGTGACAGCGAAGGGTGAGACTTTTTAAGAAACTTGAAGTGCCGTTTGCATATGATAGGATGGAAGCAATTACAGAGCATAGCATTCGGAATGGCATGAAGTATAGCGTGAAGCATAGCATGCGGTACAGCATGCGGCATAGAATGAGCACTGCTTCCAGCACACAGGCCTAGGCCGAGTATAGTGAAGGGGCGTACACAGACGGATGAGTAAAATGCTTAGCTATGGTATCTTGTTCAGCAATATCATTTTGCTGGTAATAGGCCAGATTATGTTCAAGATAGGCTTACAGCAGAGCGGCGGCCTGAATTGGATGAAGCTGATTGTTTCACCTTCTATATGGGTAGGCTTTGCACTATATGGGATCGGAACGGTCCTGTGGTTCATCGTCTTATCGAGGCTGCCGCTTGGTGTGGCTTATCCGATGCAGAGTCTCGCCTATGTATTAGCGATGTTTGCTGCCGTATGGCTCTTTGGCGAAACTTTAACACCTACTAAGATCGTTGGAGTGTTGGTGATCTTGTTCGGAGTTTATCTCATCGCGAAATAATAATTTTCAGTCATGATGCGGCTCTATTCGCCAATTATCGGTTGCCGGCAACGCCTGTTCCTTCGGGAATAGGCGTTTTATATTGGAACAGAAAGAGACAGCGTGGCAGTAAGTGTCGATGCGCTTCGAACAACATAGAATGGGCTGATCTCCAGTTCTTCCATAACTAGACAGTCTTCTCTATCTCCGTATGGTACGATACGAATCACCCTACAAGAGCAGGTGCGGATCAGTACCGGAGGTGAGGCATATTGGACGAGTTGTGCAAGAGAAGGAATAGTGCAGGAAGCTGCGAAGGCGAAGAAAGATTGGAAGCTGTGAAGCAGAAGCTGGAGCAGAAAATGGAACACGCTAAGATGTGTACTTGGGTAGACGCAGATGATAGGAGTCAATACAGTCAAAGTCGGATAGAGCGAAAGAACGGAAGGTCGAACTTATTACGCTGGGTATTCAGTGCGGTGCTGTTATCTTCGATTTTGCTCCAAGGGGGAACTTGGTCGATCGTCGAAGCGGAGCCCCTGCACTCGGATACGATTATGTATGATGAAGATGGGATAAGAGAGTGGTTAACCGATAGATTGGGTATGCGTGAAGATATGTTTACATTTAGATATGATGGTGAGACGGAAACGTTAACGAAGCAATTATCACAGGCGTTGGAGCAAGCCGTTTATTCAGATCCGTTCATTCGATATAACGTGAGTCGTTATTCCTTGCACTGGAAAGGTACTGATGATTACGCGCTGGTAACGGTATATGTGAGCTATCGTGAAACGTACGAACAGTATCAATATGTCCGTCAAGAAGCGAAGCGTATTGTTAACGATCTGATGCCTGCGAAAATGAATGAGGTGGATACGGTAAAGTGGCTTCATGACTATGTGATAAAGCACGTGGCATACGATGAAAGCATGAACTCCTTCACGACCTATGAAGCGTTGGTGAAAGGGACGACGGTATGTCAAGGATATGCGCTTCTGCTGCAAATGCTGTTGGAGGAAGCAGGCATTCCCAGCATAGTTGTTGAAGGGCAGGCAGGGGGAGTGCTGCACGCATGGAATATGGTGCTGGTCGAAAACCAATGGTATCACGTGGATGCAACTTGGGATGATCCTGTGCCTAACAAGCCTAATGAGGTTCGTCATTCGTACTTTATGCTGTCTGATCTCGAGATGAAGATCGATCATGAATGGGATATGTTAAAGACGCCGCCAGCTGATCAGATCTATATCCCATAAGCTTGCAATAAGATAAAGGCTGGATTCACCGTTAGGAACTGCGGTGGATCCAGCCTTCTTCTCATTCTTGTTCAATATATTGCTTATCCTTCAGGAACAAGCGCCAGAATAAGATAAACACCGGTATGAGCAGAACCGTGCTAACGATATAGCCGATGAACAGCGAACGAAACATCGCTGAATTCGTAAAGCCCTGCTCTAACGTGAGGAACGGGTATACAATATACGGCAGATGCGCGTGGCCATAAGCGAAGATCGCGATGGCATACTGCACTGTAACACCAAAGACCGTAATCCGCGTGTAGCCTGTCCAGCCATCGGGCCGCTTCACGAACAAGAAGGAATACGCGATGACGAATACGACAGCGGAGATGAGAAACCATAATCCTTCTTGCTTCATGTTATTAACGAACCAGCTGGCTTCCGCTGGGAGAGTGAACACCACAATCACCGCTGTCAGCATGCTGAGCGGGCCAAAGATAACGGCGAGCCGACGATATACTTGGTAGGTGGATGCATCTCGAGCTTCGCGTGCGTAATCCGCCAGAAATAGAGCGGAGAAGAACAGTTCTGTCGCATAGCCGAAGGCTAGATGAGCATACAATGTCGGGCTCACCAGCAGCTTGCTGTATGCGATGGCTAATGAGCCGTCAGGGCGTGTCGTCGTGAAGCCGCCCAGCGTTACAGCAAGCACGCCTACAAGCAAGCCCGGAATTAGCAATCCGGTGATTCCGGAAATAATCCGCAGCGTCCGTCCGTATTTGGATACGGAGTAGCTGTACACCATAAAGGCGCTGCGTATGATGAGCAGCGCCAGCACGAGACAGACCGGTACCAGCAGCATGGAAGCTATAGAATAAGTAGCGCGTGGGAAGAATCCAACGAACGCTACGACGAACAACACGAGGAACGTGTTGGTTACTTTCCAGGCAGGCGACAAGAAGCGATTGGCGAGTACAGAAGCTCGGGAATCGTTATTATCTGGTTCACTGCCGTAGAACATGGCCCAGAACCCCGCGCCGAAGTCGACTGATCCGACCAGGCAATAGATAAACAGGAATACCCAGATCAAGGTTGCCGCAATCGTAGATTCGTTCATGATATCGCCTCCCTCGCTTCTGGAAGCTCCTTGGAAACAGGATGGCGCTTAAAGTAATAGCTCATGACAAGCACCGTTAGTACGAGCAGGACGACATAGATCGAAACGAACATCAGGAACATAGCCCCCATGCTGTCACTCTTCAGCGCAGCTTCAGTTGTGCGCTGAACCTTATAGATCGTCCAAGGCTGACGCGCCGAGCAGCTGAATATCCATCCGGTCTCGATGCCAATCAGAGATATCGGTCCTGTCCAAGCGAAGATATGCGTGATCCAGCGCGGGAAAGGACGCTTGGTCTTGCGATACATCATATACCATATGACAGCGAACCCGCTTAAGCCGAGCAAGCCCATGCCGATGGCCACCATCAGGTCGAATAAGGTGTGAACGAACAGCGGCGGCCATTCATCTCGCGGCACATCATTTAATCCCATCACTTCTGTCTTGAACGAGTTGCCAGCGAGAAAGCTAAGAGCCCCTGGAATTTCGATACCGTAGCGAATCGTCTGCGTTTCTGGATCGGGAATGCCGCCGAATGTGAGCGGTGCATTGGTTTGAGTTACGAACAGCCCTTCTGCGGCAGCGAGCTTCTCAGGATTGTTGTGATGCAGCTCTTGCGCTGTTGCATGACCATCGATCGCAGTCAATAATGACATCACCAATCCCATGACGAGACCAATCATAAGGCTCTTCCTATGATAAGCGAGAACCCGCTCATCATTGCGCTTGCGGAGCAGATTGTATGCTGCAGCAGTCACGATAAAGAATGCGCCTGTCATGTAAGCAGTGGACAACACATGCACTGCAGAAGTAAAGAAAGCAGGGTTAAATACGGCTGCCCACGGATCAACATCCGTGATCTGACCATTGACGATGTTGAAGCCTGCAGGCGTGTTCATCCATGCCTGTGCATCGGTTATGAGCACAGCGGATGCGCTCGCTCCTACCATAACGAAGAATACGCTAAGAATCCGCATGCCCGAAGTCAGGCGGTCGGCGCCGTACAGATAGATCGCCATGAAGAGCGCTTCGAAGAAGAAGGCCCAGAGCTCGATCTGAAATGGCAGAGCGATAACCTGTCCGACAATTTCCATGAACCCAGGCCATAGAAGGGCGAGCATAACTCCGACAATCGTGCCGGAAGGAATGGCGACACCGAGCAGAATACCGAGCGCTTTCGTCCAGCGCCGAGCCAGTATTGCATAGTCGCGGTCTTTGCGCCGCCAATACATAATCTCTGCAACGAGGATCATTAAGGGGAGACCTACGCCAAGTGTAGCAAATATAATATGGAAAGCCATTGAAGTGCCAAACAAGGCGCGAGCCATAGTTACGGAATCCATGCCAACATCAACCAACCTTTCAACATTTACCAATATCAGGTTTATTGTGTGAAAGATGGTTATTATTTATGCAATGGTTTCCAATTTTTATTGGGGAGTGGTTATTTGTGCTTCCACCACTTTACGATGGTAAGAGCGGACCATAGAACACCAAGTGCTAGAATCGCATAGTCCAATACTCCTAAATCCTTGAAATCAACCATGAAGATGATGGTTGCAAGCAGGATGATAAACGTCACAATGTCGGTTCGTTTATTGTTCATAGTTATGAAGTCCTCACAGTGTCAAAGTGTCAATCGTACTCAACTAAGTATGCCAAGTCGATGAGTTGAAGTCAATTAAAACGGAGTGCTGCTGAAACTTGTCAGAAGAATAGTGCTTGTAACGAATTCCCAAGCATGCTAAACAATTCATCCATGCTATACTTGGTTTACAATACCTAATAGAAAAAGGGAATGGAGCAGGAAATGAAAGTATTAAGGACTCTTGTGTGGTTTATTTATTTTTGGCTATATCTGATCGTTAAACTTCCTGGATTAATGAAAGTCAATAAGCTGCAGCGTGAAGGACGAATCGAAGAGTTAGATGCTTATACTAGAAATGTAGTCGGTCGGTGGGCGCGCTCTCTGCTGAAAATAGCAGGTGCAAAGGTTACTGTACGCGGTCAGGAGAATCTGCTGGATAGCGCGGCGGTATATGTATCGAATCATCAAGGCAATTTTGACGTGCCTATTATGCTCGGCCATATCGGTACTCCGAAACCGCTGCTTGCTAAGATTGAGATTGAGAAGCTGCCGCTTATTCGCGATTGGATGAAGCATCTGCGCTGCATATTTATCGATCGGAACAACGTGCGCCAGTCGATGAACAGCTTGAAGCAAGCGACCGAGCTAGTTGATAGCGGTTATTCGATTGTGGTGTTTCCGGAGGGAACGCGCAGCAAGGGAGACCAGCTTGGCGAGTTCAAGAGCGGCGCCTTTCGGATTGCAGTGAAGACGGGGGCGCCGATTGTGCCGATTCGGATCAGTGGATCCTATAAGCTGATGGAAGCGAACGGCAATTGGATAGGACCTGCCGAGGTTGAGGTCACTATTCTTCCGCCAGTTCCAACAGAAGGCTTGTCCAAGGAAGATATCGCTGCGCTGCCTGAGCGAATTCAAGCCATGATTGAACAGGCTGGATGTTAGAACAAGCCAATAAGAAGGGATAGAGATTTCAGAGCATATCTGAATCTCTATCCCTATTTTTGTGTGCAATGTTGCTGTGCTTCTAGAACGGGAGATTAAGCTGCCATGAAACGCCAAACTTGTCGGCAATCCAACCGAACTTCTTGCTGAAGGAATAATCGCCTAACGGCATTAGAATTCCCCCGCCCTCGGATAGCTTTTCATAGAGTCGATCTAGTTCTTCTTCCGTATCACAGTTGATAAATATGGAGAATGAAGGTGTAAATGTGAAGTCATGCTTGATGTTGCTATCGATGCACATAAATTCCTGTCCCTTTAATGAAAAGGTAGCTTGAATTACACTTCCTTCTGCTCCGCCCTGATTGGGGCCATAACGAGCGATGCTGGATATTTTGGAATCTTCAATCAAGGAAGTGTAATAATTCATGGCTTCCTCCGCATTGCCTTGAAACATTAAGAAGGGTGTAACTTTTGACATCGCCATAAACTCCTTTTATTCGCTTGATGATGCTGCTATTCCAAAAGTGCTGTCAGCTTATTGTCCAGCTGTTCAAGTACATACGGCCAAGCTTGCTCGTGCCGATCCTTCGATTCCTGATCTGGAAATCCGGCATGTGTGAGTCGCAATCGTGTTCCCGTGTCAGTAAACTCCATTTCGATCGTCACGACCGTTTCGGTTCCCTTGGTTCCCTCGGCCCCATTTACCCATGTAAGTTCGATAAGGCGATTCTGCTCTAATCTCAAGAACCGTCCGTAATGAGGATGACGCATGCCCTCAAAAGAAGTCTCGAAGAAGAAGGCTGTGTTGACTTCACCTTGCATGATGACGCTCCCGGGCGCCGCAAACCAGTGATCCAGTCGCATCGTCCACGCTTGGAAGATCAAGTCAGGTGACGCAGCCATCATACGTTCAACTGTTAGATTGAAAGGTCTTGCTGAAAGGTCAGGTACAGTAACAGGCTCCATGATCAGATCCTCCATTATGAAATAGGTTATAACAATTAGCTCTAGCTTAGCTATGCTCCAATTATCGTCCGTTATACGCTGCTCATGCCGATAGACTCATGCAATTGCGCTGCTGCTGATAGTTCGGCAGAGTTACCAGCGAAGTGCTGCTGGGTCGATCTTTGGAACGAGTCCTTCCTGCGCTGCTCGATCAAGCAGGGCCGTGATGGCGGCGTAGCCATCCTCACCGAGTTCACCGGTAAACTCGTTCACATAGAGGTCAATATGCGCTTTCGTGACCTGCTCGTCCATTTCTTGCGCATGGCACATGATGTAGTCACGAGACTCTTCAGGATGCGCCCACGCGTAACGAACCGAAGCGCGTGTCCAATTCGCGAGCCTTTCTAGATCGAGCTTACGCTTGGCAATGATAGCGCCGAGCGGAATAGGCAGCCCCGTATCCGCTTCCCACCAGCTTCCCATGTCGGCCAGCAAGGTGAGTCCATAGGTTGGATAGGTGAAACGCGCTTCATGGATCACGAGCCCCGCATCAACAAGACCGTCCCGTACGGCAGGCATAATCTCATGGAACGGCATGACGACAATCTCGCCTATGCCTCCAGGCACGTGCTGCGCCGCCCACAGTCGGAACAGCAGGTACGCGGTTGATCGTTCACTAGGCACGGCTACTTTGCGACCCGATAGCGCAGCAGGGTCGTTGCTGCCGTTGTTAGTCAAGACGAGCGGGCCGCAGCCTCTGCCGAGCGCTCCTCCGCATGGCAGCAGGGCGTATTCTGACAGTACCCATGGCAGCGCGGCGAACGAGATCTTCATGACATCCAGCCCCTGACCGCTTGCGGCAAGGCCATTCGTAATATCGATATCGGCATATGTAACTTCCAATTGCGGAGCATCTGGAAGTAAACCGTGTACCCATGCATGAAATACGAAAGTATCGTTCGGGCATGGAGAAAAGGCAATGTTCAGCTTATTCAATTAAAGCACCTCCCGTAATGCAGAGCATGCGGCTTCCAACGCATCAAGCGCGTCCTTTATGCGCCATGCTCCGCGATCGCGCGGTCCTACCGCATTCGAGATCGCGCGAATCTCGAGCGCGGGCACAGCTCTGTCCTGTGCGGCGAGTCCTACGCCGTAGCCTTCCATCGCTTCGGCGGCAGCGCATGGTATGCGCGTAACCAAGGCTTGAGCGGTGGCGGCGGTGCCGGTCGTCGTAGACAGCGTAAGCACGGGGCCGGCTTGCACGGGCTGGCCGGCTGCCTGCAACGCGGCGACAAGCTTCGCCGCAAGCTCCGCGTCTACGGCGACACGCGCCGAGCCGAAGCCAAGCTCGTCCACGCTGAGAAAGCCATCCGGCGTCTCAGCGCCCAGATCGGCGGCGATCATCTCGCTCGCCACCACAACAGAGCCGACGGCGGCACGTTCCGTGAAGCCGCCGGCGATGCCCGCGCACACGACCAAGCCGTACTCCGTATCGGCTTGAGTTAGCGCCTTCGCAGTGCTGATCGCCGCCGCGGCAGAGCCGACGCCGCCGATCAGCACGTCGAAGCGGGCATCGCCCCGCAGCCCGCGGAGCACGGCATCCCGCTCGGCTGCAACTGATGTCACGACGAGCACGCGGCCATTGCGCACGTGACTCGCGTGATCAGCGTCATTTCTAACTCGATTCATATTCGTTCTCTCCCATACGCAAATCGTGATTTCATTTTATCACATTCCCTATACGGCGTGAATTTGGGCTTGGGGTACCTCAAGGAGCCGCTGCCGGGAGATTTCTTCGATACGGATCGGAGTTATAACCATTTTTTCCATAGGGTGCGCGCTCCTTTGTATAACCGTTTGGATCGAACTATGATATGATTTGAATATGATGTTAGCGGTTATGACATCATGAGTTCGGAATCGTAAGGAGTGAGCAGGTATGATAGGACGTAGAGTAATCGTGACTCGCTGCCGATGCTACCGCTACTATCGCTAATGAACCGACCTCCATCTGAACCGTTAAATTAAAGGAGGTCCATATCATATGGAACAACAGCAAAGAGCGATATTAGTAGGCGTGAATCTCGGGCAGCAGCACGACTTTGAATATTCGATGGAAGAGCTCGGCAACTTGGCCGAAGCTTGTGACATTGAGGTCGTCGGCATGATGACCCAGAATTTGCAGAAAGTCATTTCGTCTCATTATATTGGAACAGGCAAGATTCAAGAATTGAGTATATTGGTCAACCAGTTGGATGCGCACATGGTCATCTTCAACGATGAGCTGTCTCCGTCCCAGATTCGTAATCTGGAAGCGGACCTGGAATGCAAGGTCATCGACCGTACGATTCTGATCTTGGACATCTTCGGCGAACGCGCCAAGACGCGTGAAGCGCAGCTTCAAGTCGAGGTGGCGGAGCTGCAGTATATGCTGCCGCGGTTGATCGGCCTTCGCGCATCTCTTGGCCGTCAGACCGGCGGTGTCGGCACCAAGAACAAAGGTGTCGGCGAGAAGAAGTTGGAGCTCGATCGCAGGAAGATCGAGGAGAAGATCTCCGCGCTTAACAAAGAGCTGGAGCAGCTCGTATTCCAGCGTCAGACGCAGCGCAAGAAGCGCAAGAAGAACGAGATTCCAGTCGTTTCACTCGTCGGTTATACGAACGCTGGCAAGTCCACGATCATGAATGCGCTGATGGAGCTTACGAATCCAACTGCAGTCAAGCAAGTATTGGAGAAGGACATGTTGTTTGCGACGCTGGAAACCTCGGTGCGCAATATTCAGCTGCAAGATAATAAGTCGTTTCTCTTGACAGACACGGTCGGCTTTGTCAGCAAGCTTCCTCATCATCTGATTAAGGCGTTTCGCTCCACATTGGAAGAGGTCGCGGAAGCGGATCTGCTTATTCATGTAGTGGATTATTCGAACCCGAATTATGAGCAGCTGATTCAGATCACCAACGATACGTTGAAGGAGATTGGAATTGAGAATATTCCGGTTATATTTGCTTATAACAAGTCGGACCTGACAGAGACCGAGCTTCCTAGAACGGAAGATCAAGCCGTATACCTGTCTGCTAAACAGCGGATAGGGCTGGAAGAGCTGATCGAGCTTACGCGAGCGCATATTTTCAAAGATTATGTTCGGTGTGAGATGTTAATCCCTTATGATAAGGGTCAGCTTATCTCGTATCTGAATGAGCATGCCACCGTATTGTCGACTGACTATGAGAATGAGGGCACGAAGCTCACCTTGGACTGCAAACGAAGCGATATGGAGAAATATCGTGAATATGTAGTTTCGAGCTAAGCGCAAATCAAGCTATCGAAGCAGTAGGAATTAGGAAACGCTATGACACACCATGGTTGCAGGAGGATAACGAAAGATGAAGGATTGTTGGAGCGAGCAGCATGTTATCCAATCTGATAATTGCGATTACAAGAAAATGTGCAGATTGTCCACATTGTTGGAATGGATGCAGCGTGCTGGAGACAGTCATTTAGCTGAAAATGGCATTCTCCTTGACGATATGATTCGACAAGGACTAGCTTGGATGCTGGTCACCGTAGACCTGGAGATGATTCGCCAACCGCGATATGGGGACGCGTTAGTCATTGAGACTTGGCACAAGGGCTGCAAAGGGGTGCAATGGTTCCGCGATTATCGGATCTATGGCGCGGAGCAGGAATTGTTGGCACAAGCTAGAACCGTTTGGGTCTTGGTTGATATTCATAAGCGGAGGATTCTGCGTTCTTCCGCATTTCCATATGAATTGCCTGAGATCGGTCATAACTCTGTCGGAGATGCGCCTAACAGGGTAGAGCTTCCAACTGATGCTATATTAGAGCACGTTTATGATATGACCGTGCGTCAAAGCAGTCTGGATATGAACGGGCATATGAACAATGCGCGCTTTGCGGACGTGTGTCTGGATGCGTTGACTCCAGAGCAGCTCGAGGGGAGCGTAGCGCGCTTTCATATCACGTATCATCAAGAAGCGATGCTGGGAGAGAAGTATAGCGTACTCCGCTCTAGCACGGGTATAGGCGATTGCTTCATCAGCGGTACGTCAGAGGAAGGCACAAGATTCTTCGAGGCCTGCGTTAGCTTGCGCTGACACATGCCTCATCCATATCATGCATACGGATTCAACAGCCGGACGCGACCTTGCGTTCGGCTTCTTGACGTTGGAACACAGTGAGCTTCAATCACCTGACTTCCTGTGTTATCATAATAGGAAATATGAGGAAGTTGTGGAGGGTGTGAACCTTGAAGCAGGCTGGCGTATATTTGGCTTTAATTGTGGTGTTTATAATCGTCACCAATCCATCTTCATCGGGTGGAATGATACTGCTGTTCGGAGCAATTGCCGGGCTCTGGTACTTCGTAAATCAAGTGGTCAAACGAGATGCACAGAGTGAAGGAGGTGGAGGATATACTCGGTATAATGCTCATACAGGCAGGACTTCCTTTGACTCGAATGCGGATAGGTATGATGCTTCAATCAAAACGGCGATCGCTGTAGTCAGCAAGGCGACATATGCTTCACCACTGCTCCTACAAGAGAAGATGTTCATCGAATATACGAGAGCGTGTACGATACTAGAGCAGCTAGAGGAGCTGGGGGTAGTTGGCCCTGAAGATTCGATTCGCCATCGGGATGTGCTGCTGACACCTGAAGAGGTGACGAGCTTGCTTAGTGAGTGGGTCATGGATGACGAGCATGAGGAAGATCACGAGGAACATGTCTCAGATGAGGAGCTGGAGCGAGAACTGAAGGATATTGTTCAAGAGCTTCAACAGGTCCCGGGCTCAGCAGTTGCCAAGAGACATATTCAACAGATGGCAGATATGATTATGCTTCAGGAGCAGCGCGAGAATGATGGGCAATCTACACATACTTTCGGAAAGCATATGGTGTTTACGGGTGAGTATACGGAGGATATGCGGAACGTTATTGAACTGACTGCCCAGATGCTCACTAATCTTCAAGTGCTCTCGGAAGGCATCGTAACGGAGGCAGTGAGTGAGGATTTCATTGATCCTTTAGGATGGAAGACAGAGGAGAAGACAGAAGCGCTGTTGGATGAGGCTTGTGGAGGAGTGCTCGTGATTCACGATCCATACCGACTGTTGGAAGGGGAGCACGCCGATCAGGGCCAAGAAGCGATATTTGTCTTGCTGAGCCTGCTGGATGATTACAGCGATGACCTTGTTGTTATCATGACAGGTAATGCAGATAAGATGAGAGTTTTCATCGATCAGAATATTCACGTTCGAGCTTATTTTCCGCATGTGATTCCGTTTGCCTCGCAGCCTGAGCGACCGTTACAACCTGTAGGACCTGTACGACAGGAAATGAACACTGTAGTTGAAGCTGTTCCAGCTGCAAGTCAGCTGTCGCGGTTTGATGCGCAACTGCTGGATCCGACACCGATGGTGAAAGAAGATATTATGCACTCATCTGATTCTATAATGCACAGTGATGCGGGTTCGGAATCGCATCCGATCGAATCGTTTGATTTAGAAGCGAAGCTGCTGCAGATTCCGATGCCGGAACAGCAGAAGGAGCAGATTCGTGAATTGTCCAAACAGTTGGAAGTCTATAAGAAGCGGAAATCTCAAGGCATGTATGCGGAGTCCGTTCCGATGTGCTTTATTGTGAAAGAAGGAGACAGCCGTACAAGATTGTCCGTTTCTATCTTATTGGGCGAGCTGTATCAGAAGTATGGGGTCTTAAGCAAAGGCGACGTTATCCAGACTGTGCCTCAGGACTATGAGTTAACTTCATCCTCGAGTCTTGGGGGTGCCACTCCTTTGCAAGCTAAGCTTGCTCAAGCGCAGGGCGAAGTGTTGCTATTCGATCTGCATGAATTAGCTGCAGGTAATGACGGGGGCATATCCGAACGTGAAGCAGCACAGCTGATCGTGCAGGCTACCGATCGTTCGGACAATGGAGTACTCATTGTTGCGGCAGGCACAGAGGCGAACATCCATGCGTTCCTTCAATATAGCTCCGTACTGCGTATGCGATTTGCCAAGCATATTACTTTGAATTGAGCATTCAAGGTCGGCACAAGGTGAGCTGCCATGCTCGAATGCGGGACGGCTCAAGCAAACGGGGTTGTTCCATAAGTCATTTTTCTTATGACTTATGAGGCAACCCCTTCTTTGCATCTCAGTCGTCCCGGCCTTATCGGCAAGCCTGAGACGTCAAAAAAATGCATCTCAGCTCCAAAATAAGCTCCCGAGAGGGCTGAGATGCAAAAAAATGACGTCTCAGCCGTCCGAACGGCCTCGACGGCCGAAAAATAAGGCTAAGACGTCAAAAAATTGCATCTCAGGTCCAAAATCAGCTTTCGCGAGGGCTGAGATGCAGAAAAATGACGTCTCAGCCATCCCGACGGCCTCGGCAGCAGAAAAAAAGGGGCTTGTCCTCGTACATGACGGACAGGCCCCTCTAATCCTCTTATCCTCTAAGCAAAGACTCCGCACCATCCACGTATATCTTCGTGCCCGTAACGTGTGATGCATCATCGGATGCGAGGAACAGCATCACATTCGCTACGTGCTCCGGTTCACCCGCGCGTCCTTCCAATGGGTGGCTTCCTTCTGGGAATTTAAGTGGAACCTCTATTTCTTTCAGGTCTGCTGTCGGATGGCTGCTCTCGCCGATATTGGTCTTGATGGCTCCAGGACAGATCGCGTTGACGCGAATCTTGTACTGCGCTAACTCGAGCGCTGCCATCTTCATGAGCGCGACTTCTCCAGCCTTCGTCGTAGAGTAAACTGAATAGCCAGCACTGGAGAATACGCGGTTGCCGTTGATGGAGCTCGTAATAATAATACTGCCGCCTTTATCTTTGAGATGGGGAATCGCATATTTGATCGTCGCAAATGTGCCTCGTAAATTCACATTCATCGTCTCATCCCAATCCGCTATCTCCATCGTTTCAATGGGCGCCAGCGTACCATTGATGCCGGCATTGGCGAATACGATATCCAATCTCCCCCATTGCTTGACGGTCTGCGCATAGCTGTTTTCAACTTGCTCCGGCTTCGCAATATCGCAGTCGAATACGAGAGCTTCTCCACCAGCTTGTTCAATCCAGCGCTTCGTTTCCTCCGTGTGCTCACGGTCCCTATCTAACAGAGCCACCCGCGCTCCATGCTTGGCGCATAGCAGAGCGGAAGCCCGCCCGATTCCAGAACCGCCGCCAGTTATGACCGCAACCTTACCCAGTAGTCGTTGATCTGACATGTGAACATCTCCTTTCTAGTACAAACCTTATCCACGATGACTAAAAAATATACAGAAGAAATGGAGATTGTGGAGGTTTAACGGATTTATTGTCGAAATTTGTATTGTTAACTCGATAATTAATATGATAGTATCTTCATATCTTCATATATTACCTATTACCTAATTAATCAGACTGTGGGGATTGCGAGATGAAGTTAAGAAGAGCGGCGGCGGTTCTTGGATGCGCCTTGATGATGTCAGGATTGCTTCAGTGTTCACCTGTTGAAGCAGCTGCAACGAAGAGCTATGGGTATATGGATACGAAGGCCAATCGGACCTTTGTACCGATCCGCTATCTAAGTGAACAGCTTAAGTATGAGGTGAAATGGGATCAGCCTAATCAACGGGTTACGGTCAGCAGCGGGGAACAAACGGCCGCGCTCACGGTCGGCAAGAACACGGCGACTGTTAACGATCGTACTATTGCGTTGGATGCGGCGCCATTTGTTCAAGGGGGAACGACGTATGTTCCCATTCGTTTCATAAGCGATGTGATGAAGCTGGACATCAAGTGGGATAATGCCGCATCGGTCATGGAGTTCCAATCTAATGGGAACACCAATAGGCTTCCGATCGTTCCGCTGAACCGTGCCGTTCAATCCAATCCGATCGAGCAGAAGCAGCAAACGTTTATGGTCGGTAAGAGACGTATACCCGCAACCATGCTGCAGGTGGATCTGCTTCACCCTAACATTAAACTAGGTGTTGCAGTCGCTAACAATCAGCCAGGAACAGTAGACTCACTTAAGGACATGGCTGTTAGCAGCAAAGCGACCGCAGCGATAAACGGTACATTCTTCAATGCTTATTCCGAGACAAGCTATAAGGCGCCATACGGATACATTGTGCAGAATGGCAAAGTCGTGCATAAAAGCTCAGGGGATCCAAGATCCGTATTATATTTTGATCAAGCGAACATAGTGGAGATTGTCCCAGGTGCTGATTTTCCACAGCTTCTTCGTGATGGGAAGGTGCAAGGGGCGCTTCAAGCTGGTCCGCGGTTAGTGACTAATGGAAAAGTAACGGTTGACCCTGTAAATGAAGGCTTTAAAGACCCGAAGATATTGACAAATAGCGGAGCGCGCAGTGCAGTCGGGATCACGAAGGATCACAAGCTAATTCTTCTTACCACATCTAGCGCAACGATTCCTGAATTAGCTCAGGTTATGAAGCAAGCGGGGGCTTATCAAGCGATGAATCTGGATGGCGGGGCATCAAGCTGCCTTTACTATAACGGAAAATATTTGACGGAACCAGGCCGTGAGATCAGCAATGCGCTTCTAATCCACAGTCAGTAATTGCGGATCATGCCGGACATAACAAAACAGCGCTGTCGTCATGCCCTTTTCTGCGGCACATCGATCGGCGCTGTTCTGCTTTCTTATTCATAACCACTTGGGTCTGAGGCTTACGGATCCATTCCTGTCTGCTGATTTCGGGATTCAGCTTATGCTCGCGTTCACGTTTGCGGCGGTCGCGCTGTGCTTTACTGCTCATCTATATGCACCTCCATGGGATTTGATCTTATCATATGCGATCATTCCGCTAGTTGCAAGCTGAATGATATATTCAATTGACCACGGAGTCGTACCGTTCCTTTTGTTAGTCCAATTATATGTAAGTCTTTTTTTAGACTAATTATAGATATGATCTTGAAACAAGTTATAATGAGGATAGGCTCGAATGTCATTTTATATCGATTATTAGGGGTTTTTCAGTATAATGTCGAAAAATGGAGTATTTTATTCTGAAAGTGGATGTGAGGTTGTGTACTTTATTAGGTACAACGATGCATGTTAATCCATCTCTTTAGGGCGAGGAATGGCTTGATTCTACAATAAGAACGCTTATTTCGATAGTATAATAATTCACATTCTAATTATGTGGTTTTTGTTTAAATTCTAGCAGGATAAGACCATATTTTGTCGAATCTAAACGAATGGAATCATTTACCTAATTTATAGATAAATAGGGGTGCTGTATGAGAACGGTTCGTACCTTTTTTTCAATAGGGGTAATTCTGCTCATGTTAGGGCTCATGCTGCCTTCGGTTAGTTATGCGGCTGATAGCGATGAGATTAAGATATCCGAGTGGCAGATGTACTGGGAAACGGAGCACCATTCCTTGTCGGATATTATGGCCACTGAAGATGAGTGGTGGAAGACCGTATCCTCAAATGATGGTATTCCCGTGAAGCCGGACGGTGTGGCGGGAGCATGGTATCGGATATCAATCCCACCTACGCAATGGGAACAAGCAGGGCTTCTGCTTCCTGTTGTGTATGCTTTAGATGTTCAGGTGTACGGAGATGATGGTCGAACACTTTTTAATTTCTCTAGAGGCTATACGAATGATGTTAATCAAATCTTCATACCTTTACAGTCTAAGCCAGATGGAGAAACCGTATTTATTCATTTGGAGTCGCCAAGTGATCGATTAGGAATTAAAGATGCGGGAATCGTTAAAGAATATCAGTCTCTGTTACCGGTCTATGTAGAGAGAGGGCTAGTAGATGTATTCATGGGCAGCGCTTTCGTGTTTATGGCGTTAGTTATGCTGGTTTGCGGATTGTTATTGCGCAGCATTTATATTCCTAGCTGGTTGTCGCTAGGTGCAGTGATATTGTCAATCGGAGTTCTGATGCTAACGTACTCGTCTTTTACATATACCTTTTTCTCCGAAGTTGGGGAAGTAGCAACCGTAGGTTTTGACGTGGCCCTATTAACTTTATTCCCTGCATTATGCCTCTACTTCGAAAAAATAATGGGGCTTAAAAAAAGATCCTTTGTCAGCATATTTAGGAACTGCTTAATCTGGTATTCTCTATTCAGCCTCGCGCTGTTGTTTATCTATTTAGCGGTAGGGACTAGCTTCTATAATATATATTACTTCTTTGGCGTAACGATCTACGGATTTATCATCATTGCGGAGCTTGTTATACTTATGTACTATTCCATTAGGTACGCGCTCAACGGCAATACGGACGCCTTGTTATTCACGTGCGGCTTTGCGATGTTCGCATTCGTATCCATTGGGGAATTGATATGGTTTTATATCCAATCTAGCGAATACGAGCTTTGGTTGTGGAAATGGGGAGTGTTAGGCTTTGTACTCTCGTTAATTGTTATTTTAGGCAGAACGATTGCGCTAAATCATGAACGGGTGATCAGATATTCAAGGGATCTAGAGATGTATAATAATGAGTTGCAGCATGCGGAGAAGATGGAGATGATTAGCGAGCTGGCAGCATCAGTTGCCCATGAAGTACGCAATCCCCTGCAGGTAACGCGAGGATTCTTGCAGATCATTGCCAGCAAGGCAGACTCTAAAGAGCGGGATTACCTAGATCTTGCGCTTAACGAGCTGGATCGTGCATCGTCCATCATTACAGACTTCCTGACGTTTGCGAAGCCGGAATTGCAGGATCATAAGGTATTAAAGATTGCTGAAGAAATGAAGCATATTGAAGGAATTCTGATGCCGCTTGCCAATATGTCAGGAGCCACTATTTCCGTCGATGTACCGAGCAGCTTAGCTATAAGAGGGAACTCGTCTAAGTTCAAGCAGGCGTTTATTAATCTGATTAAGAATAGCATTGAAGCTTTGGATGATGCCGGAGAAATACGGATCTGGGGATATGAGCAAGAGAATCAAGTATATATTCATATTCAGGACAATGGTATTGGCATGACTGAACAGGAATTGAAACGTCTCGGAGAACCTTATTATACGAATAAGATAAAGGGGACAGGACTAGGGCTGATCGTAACTTATCGAATTGTAGAAGTTATGTGCGGCAGACTTCATTTTAATAGTGAAAAAGGTGTCGGTACTGAGGCGGTCTTAGATTTTCCCAAAGCTACAGAATAGTATGTTTACTCATAAAGAAGGAGAAGCGACGTGTTCGCTCCTCCTTCTTCTTGTTCACCATTACCATCTGCCTAGCTGCTCGCCACTTTCATTCAAGCTCATCACTTGTGCAGGGTTCTGTGGAATAACAAGCCCGAAAGTCGATGAAGTCTCTTCTATGACTACGAGATTGATATCTTCAGGTACGATGATGTTGAATTCATCTTGAAGCGCTGCCTTGGGATCTGTCAGAAGCTTCTGCTTGAACGCAGGATCTTCCCAAGCTTTCTGAATAATTTGCTCTTTTAGTTGTAGTTTATTAGTCATGGTTACACCTTCCGCATTAGGTATAGATACACCTCAAGTCTACCACGATATTCCAATATGTTCTAGTTAATTTTACCTAAAATGTTACATGATCAGTCTTACCTATATTGGTTTGCGTGATAGAATAAGCCTCCATGCATCAACAATTCCTTGGCCTTTTGCAAACGATCGGCTTCAGTGCAGATGTTGTCGATCATCGACTGCTGAAACTGGATTAGCTCGGGGACCTCAATGCCAGATTCTCGTATCCTATGCTCATATATTTTCGCCTGTTCGGCATAACCGTTGAACACATCACGCACGGTAATAGCGTGCCACACCTCATCTTCAGTCATGATGTGCTCAGCTGGAAGCCCTAGCCCTGACCTCGTCCAAGCGATCAGGCAGTTATAGCTTCCTTCCGCAAGATCGTCCTTCCAGTCCGACCAATCATCCGACATCTGCAGGATCAGAAGCGCGCAATCCACTGCAGCAGACATTTTCTCGATCAGATCCGTTTTGCCGCCTAGACAGAGAGCTCCTGTACTTGCAAATTTCACAGGGCCAGCCTTATTAGCGATAGCTTGTCGGTTATGGTGGAAGTAATCCGAGCAGGGTTCATTTGAGACTGAATCTGCCCAGTCCGCGATATATTGTTGATAGCTGCTCCAGAACGGAGAATCTAGTGGAAACAGCTGCTGATAGGTGTTCAAAAATTGCAAGTAGCACATATTTGCGAGCGCAAGCTCTTCATGAGATGCGGTTGATCCTTCATCCATCAGATCATCTTGAATGAAAAAGTATAGCATTACGAATATGTTCGCTACTGCAAGCTGTCGACAATGCTGCTGAGAAATTCCGCTAATATCCTTAATCCAATAAGGGAGTAGATAGCATATATAATTGTTCGTGCTGTCTTTATGTATAGGGTTGAATTTGTGCAAATAAGCAGTTCCCCGTCGATTCAAGGGTGCCGGAAACGTATGAATGCAAGCTTCTGCTTCAGTAAAGATTGCACGTATTTCATCCATATGAGATTGATACCACTGCATATTAGTTTTCTCCTCATGCTTAAAACAGTTTGAAGTGACTAAAGGACTACAAAGTCATGCTATATAAAATATATAGGATTCCAATAAGCGAGTAAATATATGGAATTGTGATAATTTAATGTTGGACTAATCTCCTTTTCAGGTTAAGAAGATACAATCATCCTTTGTAATCTTATGACGAGAGGGGGATTGTTATGGGAACACAAGAGGGGAGGCGGCGAATCAGCAAGCCGCGCATCGATGAGATTACGATTCTGCGGGCGCTCGCCTTCTTCGCCATTGTGCTCCAGCACAGCATAGGAGAGTATATCTACCGAGAAGATATATTGGTACAGGATTCTGTTATGCTCGGCATGCTGTATCACTTTACGAGATATGGAACGTTGACCTTTGTATTCCTATCCACTGTTATCTTGTTCTACAATTATGATTCAACTGTAGCCTACAAGCCGTTCCTGAAGCGAAGAGCGAAGGCAGTACTCGTTCCTTATGTCATCTGGACGCTTATCTATGGGCTATTCTCATTGAATACTGAACTCTTGACTGCTGCAGGTTGGGCCAAACTTTTTCGTCAGTTTATTGATCCGACATATGGGTATCACATGTGGTTTATCTTAATGATATTTCAGCTGTATCTGGTGTTTCCGCTGCTGGCTCGCTGGGTGGAGAAATGCCAAGCATGGGCGAAGCGGCGTTATGGAGAAGATCTTCGCAAGCCGTTGATCGTGCTGATGCTCGGCTTAGGCGGCTTATACGCGCTGCTGATGGATTGGTCCTATCGAGTTGCGCCGCAGCTGTCTGAGCGCCTGAATCCTTTGGGAACGGAGCTCCTTTCACACCGCACGATGTTTGTCGGCATGTATTTCTTCTATATCGCGATGGGCATTATATGTTCCCTCTATCTGAAGGAGTGGCGGCAAGGTGTGAAGAAGTTCGCGGGCTGGAGCTTGGCTGTGTTCGTTGTCGGGTATATCTACATCGGATATCGTCTCCTAGAAGGCGGAGTTGAGCCGATCAACTTGAATATATCGACCTATTTTAAGCCTTCGCTCTTCGTAGTGATTACCGCGCAGATGCTCTTCATGTATGCCGCTGCCTTATATATATTGGAGCAGGGCGGCTGGCTGGCAAGAGCGCTGCAGAAGATCGGGACCTACTCATTCGGAGGATATCTGGTTCACGCGCTGGTATTGTCCTTCGTCGCGTTCTGGACTCGAGGCATGCCGCTCGAAGGATATCATCTTCTAGCGACGGTGCTGACTTGGATAGTCGTAGCGTCATTATCGATATGTATCGCTTGGGCGCTTGATAAGCTGCCGTTCGGCATATGGTTGACCGGTCCTATGGGGCGCAAGAAGACTAGGAAGTCTGATGCCGCTGTGAACGCTTCTGGGGCTGCTTCTTGAATAGGAATATCGTGATAAAGGGGCTGTCCCAAAAGTCATTTTTTTCATCTCTTTTGGGACAACCCTTCTTTGTTTCTACACCAATAAAAAACCGCTTACCTAGTCGATGAGACTGGATCAGCGGTTTTTTGTCCGATAGCACATATGGTGACAGACCTGCGCTTGAACGGACACAGGGGCCACTATTTCATGATTTCGGGGTATTTTTTGAGGGCTTGCGGACACAGACGACGCTATTTGCTTCAAAACTAGCAATAAACTACTTATTCGGGTCAAATAACGGCTCTACAGTCCGCTAGGATGGCGAATTAGTGGTGTTTGCGGCAAATAGCGGCTCGTGTGTCCGCTCCCGGCCCCTGTAGATAGCTATCGATGATATCGAATAGTCTATCTCAGCCCCATTTTATAATCAGCCTATATTAGCTGCGAATTCCCCTAATGTAGGCTGACATGATGGCGGAGAGGGATTCACTTCGGTCGATCGACATATTGAATTGCTGCTTGATCTCAAGTGCAGCAAAGCCATGTACGATGCTGCGCAAGCCTCGGACCGCGTGAATTCTGTTGTCGCCCTCGAGCTGATAGGGCTCCATCACCCTTAATATAAGATCAACAATCTTATCTCCAATGATATGGATATCCGGATCAAGCGGATCCGGAGCGCTTAATGACGCTTCATATAGACCGGGATGCTGGCGGGCGAAGTTGAAGTAAGCCAGTGCTACAGCATGAACAGCTTCATCGCCTGCACGGCCAAGCGCGGCATCCACCATCTCTGCCAACAGCTTGCCTAACGCGTATATGGCAAGCTGTTTGCGCAGCTCAGGCAAGCCATTAACATGGTTATATAGAGAAGGCGTACGGATCTGGAGCTGCTTCGCTACTGCGGCGAGCGAGACTTGCTCATAGCCTTCTTCATCTGCTAGCTGTGCCGCAATTGCAACTATGACACTTTGATCAATTTTTTGTCGCATGCTTCAACCTCTTCTCTAGATCGTGTTCGGCCTGAATAATAGCATTCTCCATTAATCTTTTCGGTTCTTCCAGCATAATACCATGTCCGACACCCAAGAGTGAAGGCTGATAGCTGATCAAGCGCTTGGCGCTGGCGATCGCTGTTTCGTAATGCCAAGTGGCGAGGGCAGGGAAGGGAAATGACCAGATCTTATAGCCTGACACTGCAATTCCTCCTCGTATCTGGAATGCATCACCTGCGATAAGCGCGCGATTGCGGGTGTCAAGGAAAGCGAATGAGCCTGGTGTATGCCCTGGAGCCTGAATAGCTTCCAATGACCCGATTCGCTCGCCATGGGTGATAAGACGGTCGGCATTCGTCTTATTATCCTTCGGAACCCCTCCTCGAATCGGAGTCTCAGGCTCTCCAGGCAGCAGCGTCATATCACCGCGAAGCAAGCGTGCATCTCGCTCGGAGATGATGACTTCCACATGCGGAAGCTCTTGCTTGAGCTTTGACAGCGCTCCAATATGATCGCTGTGCGCATGTGTAAGTACGATACGTCCGATTGGCTTGCCTATCCAGGAAGCCGCTTGGATAATGCCCTTCCAGCTATAAGGAAGGGCTGCATCTATCAAGGTTAGATCCGATTCCTCTTCGACGAGATAACAATTTACAGGGAATAGGTTAGGCATAAACGATATTTGTGTTACATATCCGGCTTTAGTCATTCGCATTGAACTGTCCCTCCGTTTAACTAATGATATTAGTATAATAACTAACACCATTAGTTTTGTAAAGGGATTATTTGCGGAATTCCGCAGACCGCAAAAAGTTTGTGGGAATTACGGTACAACATATCGGTGAAAGCTGAAGCAGACTAAGGTATGATGCAATTAAGACAAGGTTGCAGTTTACGTCAGTGAAACTTCCCTCAATAATCCGAAGCGAATAGCCTCCCCCCTTACTAGCTTCATTATTGAGTCAATATCCTCTGATTAGATCACGATGTTGTGTGCAGCCTCCTTCCCCCATGCGCGCAGCATCGTCTTTGTTATATAGAGGCGAATGTTGGTTGTGCAGGGGAATATAGCTGCTTGAAAACAAGTTGGTTATTTAGCTGGTTAGCGATAACAGTTGATGTGAGATAGATTGTTCAAATAAACACTAGAAGTAAAGAGGGGTGAGTATGATGTGGAAAGCGATCCATATCGCTTATTATGATGATGAGCATGACAGGCTGTTGCTGGACGGTATTAAACCGGTCATCAGCCAACTGCAGCATGATGGTTCCATTCTTCGAGCGTATTCCTTTCGGATATGGAATCCAGCCCCGACTATGGTCGTTCATATCGAAACAGAGCACGAGGCTTCCTTTCAAAAGGCTTTCGAATTTTTCAAACAGAAGGTTGGGAACTATCTTCGAGCGTTTCCCTCAAAGCGTCTACTTTCCAAGCAGGAACAGCAGGTGTTATCCAATCGTTGGGGAACAGCAACAGAAGATTGCTCAGAGACCATTCATCAGAATAATAGCATAACCCTCAGCAAACTCACGCTGCCTCATGGGCTGCATGAAGATCATGTACTGTTTGAATTGCTTCATAGCTTTTATGCCTATACGTACGAAATCATTATACATGAAGTCGATCGCTGTCGAGAGAATAGTCTGACTCGCTGCTATCGATTAGTACGCATGATGGCCTTGTACGGAGGATATGATCTGCAAAACTCGTTGTTATCAGGTTACACAACTCCTCGAAGAAGGATCGAAAGCTACCTGCAGAGCTTAAGAGAGCGTGAGTTTGTAAGAAAGCAATTTGAAGATGCCAATGACCAGTATGGATTGACGATAGACAGTGCAATGTACGATCTTCATGCGCATATGAATGCAGATGGACAGTATGAAGGCGATGATAAGCTGCTGCGATTGTGGAGCTCCGCGCGGTATGAATTGTTTAGAGCCATAAGCACTTTGGTCGAAAAAGGATTAATACCGAAGAAGGACTCGCAATTAGGATTATTCTGCGCCCAATCTACGGCCTATCAGATCATGAATACGAGTATGCAGGCGCTTATGCCATTGTTCCAACTAGATCTGAGACAGCAGCATATGATGGAATATTTATTGATCCGCAGCTTGGAACGAATGGACAGTGTGTTGGAACAACGCAATTATTTTCATGTTCCGCGCTTCAACATCGTTTCGGCGTTAGTGTGAGCCGCCCGGCGGTCTCATCAATATAGCTCTCTCCCTAGGCTTTCGTCGCAGCGTTCTTAGTAGGAATGCAGCTGGCGGTTGCCTTTTTTTTCTGTGATCATATACTATTAGGTTAAGACAGGATGAGGAGGATGTTATGAAGCTGACCGCGAATACGTTGGAACTGCACATGAGAGAAGCTATCGATCGATACTTTACGGTTGATGCGATGCGGCAGTATGCACATACATATGTTGACGACAAGTTGAAGGAAGCTTTTCACTTCGGCAATTTGTGTTTATTCCATTATGAGATGTTTGACGGTGAACCGAATGAAGACATCCACAGAGTGGCTGCCGCGCTGGAGCTTCTTATTCTAAGCTCAGACATATTGGACGATATTCAGGATCAAGATGCTCCTTCCAAGCCGTGGATGCAGACGCCTGCTCCGTTAGCTTTAAATGTCGCCTTTAGTCTGCTGATGCTTGGTCAGCAGCTTCTGCAGGAGGCTCAATTCGAGTCGCGCCGTCTTAATCTGGCTGTTGAGACGGTGAATCGACATGTATTGTGTTCACTCAATGGGCAGATGAGCGACTTGATGAATGATGCTTCCAGTACCGATGATTATATGGACATGGTAAATCATAAGTCAGCATCGCTAATCGTGATGTCATGCATGGTTGGCGTTATTCTAGCTGACGGCAAGTGGAATGAGAATGTGGAGAACTATGCTCGCGACATGGGCATGATGGCGCAGTTAACGAATGATTTGCGTGACTGCTTGAGAACGGACGAGAAGTCGGATGTTATGGCGGACAAGCACACATTGCCTATGCTCTATAACAAGGACGAGCAGTCAAGCTTGTCGGATCTGGACCCGGCTGAACGGCTGCAGCTATTTCAAGAGAATGGAACTATACTTTATATGCAAGTGTTGATTAAGACCCACTATTACGGATGTATGGAACATTTTAACAATCTTCTGCAAGCTCGTGAATGGAAAGCTCGATTTGAGACATTTTTTGAGAGTATAAGCATATAAAATGTGTGACTAGAATAGGCATTTCGACCGTTTTCTCCATAGACCGCAAAATAATTGTGGAATTCCGCAATGGTCATTGCGTTTGATGTAATATACTATCTTGATAGAGTTATAGGTACAACATGTACTATACTCTAGGTTGAACAATAATACGCAGAAGCGGAGGAGATTTCAATGTTGAAAGAAGCAATTCAATCATTGTTGAAAGACCGTAATATGATGGAGTCTTTTATGCAAGGTCGTTTGCAGCTTGAGGGAGTACCGCAAATGCAACAACTCGCTTTGAAGAACACACTGGTGAATAAGGAAGCGAAGGACAACTATTCTTTCGTACCTTGGTTCTAAGGAAAAGCTAGTAATGAAGAGGGAGGATTAACATACAAAATGGGATATAGGTCACGGATTAAGTCCTCCCTCTTAATTGCTATCATGTGCTGCCTAATCATTTATTTTTTTTACATAACAGTAGCGATTCCGCATCTAGGCATTATTGTAGCTCCGGACGAAGACGGCAACTATGTTGTTCAGGTTGCTGATCCGGCAGGTCGAGCGGATAACGCAGGAATAACGAAGGGCGATATCGTTCTCTTAATTGACGGCAAGCCTGTGAAGGATAATTATTCTGTACGTAATTTTGGAGCGGTAGAACAAGCGAAGGAGATCACCATTAGGCAAGAAGATGGTACTATCAGTACAGTCACCTTTGATTGGAATTGGACGAGGAATATTTCGAGTGATGAGTTAGTATTTCAGTTTATTGTTCCGGCGATGTTCCTGCTCGTGTTTGTGTCGATGTCTATCTTCTTGTATCGCAAGGGGAAGAGAGACCGTGAAACGTTAACACTCATCCTGTTTTTTCTAACAGTAGGACTTACCTACTATAGCTCTACTGCTTCTTATCGAAGCGATCCGTTGGGGAAGGTTACGTTATTCGTATTGCTTCCGATGATTCCTTACATATTCATGCATTTTATGAACATCTATTTGAAACGATTCAATGTTCAATTTATTAACATTAAATTTTTCTATACAATGATGGGTTTGAATTTACTGATAGGGGCCATTTACCCTATCCTTATTTTAATAGATTATACTATTCCAGACTCTTTTTATAAGTACAGGGTCCTATTGTCGTCCTTAATCTTCGTAGGATATTCAATGTGCCTAATAAGTCTGATTAAGGTGTATATGAATTACCGTAAGACACGGCTTAAAGCTTTATTTAAGATTATGCTGGCAGCGCATATTGCAGCGTTCACACCGTTTGTAACGATGAATCTGCTGCCGCTCATGATACTGAAGGTTGAATTGCTCCCTTCAACCTTCACGACATTATTTATATTTGCGCTGCCTTTTAGCTATATGTACTTATTTACATCGAACACATTGTTCGATATTGATTTTATATTTACGAGATTCAAGTACTATACCTTGCTTGCCCTAGTGCCTGCTGTTGGGGTTATGTTCTTTATTACGATTATTGAAACTGTAAACTATGAGAAAACCTGGGTAAAGTGGTTTCAGGTGTTTTTTGTAATTTACGTTGGGATGGCTGTGTTTCTATACTTCAAGGAGACGATCGATCATCGCTTTAGACCGAGGTTGCTGAAGCAGATGTACAGCTTTCAGGACAGCATTGATCGTTTATCTTCTCGGATGACGCGAGTGATGAAGCGAAGCGATCTTGAAGAAGTGCTTAAGCAAGAGGTTGGCACGATGATACCGCTTAGCACATTGGGCTTCCTGCGCGTAGACATAGGAACAGGAACGATAGATTCTAATGACGGCTTCTCCTTGCGTCCGGAGACTGCCCAAGCTTTGCTGCAAATCGCGGACACTTTCCAGGTGTCGTGTATGTATTCGCTGGAAGATGGGCTGGTATCGGTAGTCGGCAAGCACAAAGAGGGCTTCCATGTGATGTGGATAAGCGCGAAGAGTAACCAAACGCATTTTAACGTGGATGAGCTTCGATGGTTAAAGACGATTACCCATTACACAAGCATCGTTCAAGAGAATCTATACTTGATTGAGAACCTGCTGGTTGATCTGGAATCTGAGATGAGCAAGGAAAAGACGACTACGCCGTGGGTATTGCGTCTATTGTTCTGTCTATCTGAGAATGAACGCCGCAGACTGGCGTCAGATCTGCATGATTCTGCGCTGCAGGATCAGTTGCTTTGGTTCCGCAGACTTGAATCTGCAATGTTAGACTATAAGATGTCGAGTGAGCTGCACGATGAGCTGGGACATGTAAGAGAAGGACTGCTGGATGTCATATACCAGATTCGTGAAACGTGCAATGAACTCAGGCCGCCTCTGCTTAAAGAGCTAGGCTTAATCGAAGCGCTTGAATCGCTTATAGAGCATATCCAATTGCAGGTCAACTTTGCAGTTCGCTTTCAGTCAGAACCGTTGAAAGCTGTGCTGAATGAGGAACAGCTTACTTCCATCTATCGGATCATTCAGGAGCTGCTGCGCAATACGGCCAAACACGCTCGAGCTAATCTGGTATACATTGACTTGCAGCAGGAAGGCAACCACATCTATGTGAGCTACAAGGATAATGGAATCGGGATGGATCTCGTGAAGCTGACATCATCGTTCAGCCATATGGGCTTGTCTGGTGTCAAGGAACGAGTCTCCAGCTTGGAAGGCGAGATCGAATTCTACTCGGAAGTCGGGAGCGGCTTCGAAGTGAAGATGGTCATCCCAGTAGTATGGACGCAGGGCCGAGGAGAAAGGGACGATAACGTTGATTCGTATCTTATTAGTTGATGATCACCCATCTGTTGGTGAAGGTACTAAGACCATGATCGAGCAAGATCCTAACATGAACGTCAAGGTTGTGCTTTCAGCTGTAGATGCGCTGGAAATCGTAAATGAAGAGAGCTTCGATATTATTATGTGCGACTTGAATATGCCGGGTATTAGCGGGTTGGAGTTGACGAAACGGCTCATTCAAGAGAATCCGGAGCGGCGTGTCATTATTTATACAGGTTATGAGATAAGCTCACACTTCAACCTGCTCATGGAATCTGGAGCCTCGGGCTTTATATCCAAGACGGTATCGCGGGAGCAGCTGCACAATGCTATTCATTGCGCGATGAGGGGTGAAGCGACGATTCCAATCTCTTTATTGAAGCAGCTTCGTCGAAGTGAAGTGAAGATAAAGCGTGGTCCTAACGCAATCGAAGAAGCATCGATTAATGAACGAGAGCAGGAGATTCTGCAGGAAGTGGCGGACGGCAAGAGCAATCGAGATATCGCGACTAAGATGCATATGAGCCAACGAACTGTCGAATACAACCTGACTCGAATCTTTGAGAAATTAGGTGTGCGATCTCGTTCGGAAGCCATTGTGGAAGCGAAGCAGCTTGGACTAGTACGAATGGAATCATTTTAGGAGTTAGATCATGGGACATAAAACCGTCAAGCAACCAGCTTGACGGTTTTATTCGTATAGTCGACCAATGTCGCAATAGATAATTATTCCTGGATTTGCTGTAAAATATTGTTGTAAAAAGGAAATATTAAACTTATAATAGGGTTTAAGAACTAGTTAATAATATCCAGCTAGTTTATTGATGAAAGGAGAGCGTCTATGGCAAGATTGAATGAAATGAGCCTGACTAGACAACTGAGCCTTGTATTTGAGAAATTGGAGCCTGAATTGGTAGGTTTAACAGGAGGAACACTGGTTGTCTGTATCCGCAACGATGAGATTGGCAAGTTTGGTGTCAAGCATGACGCGATGGAGAGCCGCGATGGTGTATTAGTTCCACTACGCTGCGGTTTGCAGAAACGACATGTGACCTCTTTTCGGTTAATGGCAATGGAAGCACTTAAGCGGAAGAAGCACTGGACTCACGGCGAGATTGTATTTGACTTTACGCTGAAGCAGGACACGCTGCTCGTCAGCACATGGTTTGAAACTAACTACAACATGGCCAACCTTTTAGGTAAACCTTCGATGCACGACGTGCACACATCTTCACGAATATTACCTTCGTACTAACCTCATTTTACACTCCGCACATATATCAATATTACAGCTAAGCGTAGTACTTCATGTACCTGTCCCAATAGTCCCTTCGATCCCTTATTCCAGATCATATTGAATTGATAAGAAATTGTGAGCATCTTCCAATCCATTCCCAACAAGCATATACTGCATATTAACTTTGGTTAATTATATCTGGGTTCGGAGATCGCAAATAGGGATTGGACACTTGTATATGGCGGTTCGAGGATCGGTCTCTTATACATATGATTCGGCAAGCTGCAGATGCGGGATGTGCGCAAGAGCATCACCAACAGTCCTATCTTCGAGAACAGATGGAATGACCTCCACCCATAATGAACGTGCGAGAAGACCATGTGTCGGTTAGCAATGCCGATCATGGTTTTCTTTTTGTATTCTCATGTTATAGAAATACAAGTTTTAGGTCTATAACTGTAACATGAGTTTCATCATGATGTGCCATAATTCAGACGAAAGAGGAGTTAGAGATGCTTCATCGCGATCATTCAGACAGCACTAGATCTCATGTCTCACGTGATATTCAGCCGATTCTGTATATTACGGTTCCTTGCTATAACGAACAAGAAGTCATTACGCTTACCGTTAGAACGTTAGGTGAAATGCTGCAATCTATGATTGAGGAAGGACTGATATCAGGACGAAGCAAGCTGCTCTTTGTAGATGACGGAAGCCGTGACTCGACATGGCTCCTTATCGCTCTTGAGAGCGCTCGAAATCCATTGGTTTCAGGCATTAAGCTGACACGCAATGCAGGACATCAAAAAGCGCTGCTAGCGGGGCTGATGTATGCCCGCAGCTTCTGCGATTGTGTCATTTCAATGGATGCCGACCTCCAGGACGATGTAGATGCAGTACGACAATTTGTACTGCGTTACCTCGAGGGAGATGACATCGTTTATGGTGTGCGACAAGATCGCTCACGAGACACCTGGTTTAAACGCAAGAGCGCGGAGCAGTTCTATAAGCTGATGCAGAGGATGGGAGTGCCGCTTGTATATAATCATGCGGATTATCGCTTGATGAGCAAGCGTGCGCTGGATCAGCTGGCTGAGTATCGTGAAGTGAATATGTTTCTGCGGGGAGTCGTGCCTCTTCTGGGCTTGAGAACGAGTGAAGTCAACTATGACCGCAAAGAGCGAGCGGCGGGTCACACCAAGTACCCGCTGCGGAAGATGCTGTCATTTGCATGGGAAGGTGTTACTTCGTTCAGTATCAAGCCGATGAGGATCGTGACCGTATGCGGAGTATTCGGGCTTGGGGCAAGCTTGATAGCCACTTTGTACGCGATTCTATCCAAGTGGTCGGGTCACACGGTATCCGGGTGGACATCGATCATGATGTCCCTATGGTTTATTAGCAGTGTGCAATTACTGGCTGTGGGTGTCATCGGTGAGTATGTCGGCAAGGTGTATAACGAAGTCAAGCGGAGACCGTTGTACCAGATCGATGAGATCCTTCACGAACAAACATCGTTGGAGTGGTATGGGAAGGAAGCCGGAGGAGAAAGATGATGTGGCTGCGTTATGGGCTGGTTGGGGTATGCAATTCCCTTGTCGGCCTGGGACTTGTGGTTGTATTGATGCATTGGCTTCATTGGACTCACGGTGTTGCTGCCTTCAGCGGCAATGCCGTGGGCATCCTGTTCAGCTATGCTATGAATCGATCCTTTACCTTTAAAGCACAGGGGAAGCTGGGTACTGGCCTTCTGCGGTTCATAGGAGTGAGCCTGCTCTGTTATGCGCTCGCCTATGTCGTCTTGCACCAGCCCATCAGCAGCGTAATCTATACATGGCTTCCTGCTGAGAAGCGAGTATGGCTGGAGGATGTCATCGTGCTGGCTGAGGCTATGATCTATACGATTACTTCATTTCTGCTGCATCGTATGTATACCTTCAATAAGCGAGACGAGCCATCAAGCGAACCAACGGCTGTAGAAGGACATTCTGAGTTAAAATAAAGGAGGGGCGGCATATGCTTCGAGAACGTATCGTGCCTGCTGTGTCGATACTGACAGGTGTGATGATCCTGTCCATCATATTGCTGCTGCCGCCATACATCGGCATGGCTGACAATGGAGACTTCGCGCGAATTCTTTCAAGCGGCGGCATCTCGGTCTTGAATGATTCATTTACATATGAGGAGAAGTACTTTGGGTATGCATACAGCCAGTATGAATATGCTCCATTTGGAGTGGACTATGCTTCCTCGCAAGCGATCGTGGTATTTGCCGCAGGATTATTGGCTCGGCTCTGGAACCGCAATATGTTCGATATGCATGTGTTGGGTACGATCTACGGCTTCCTTCTGCTGCTTGTGCTCTACCTATTCGTTGGAGCAATTGGACGCAAGCGGTTGTGGCTGCAAATCACACTTGCGGCTTCCATTCTATTTGTATTCTTCGATATTGGTTATACGGCATACTTTCAATCCTTTTATGGAGAGCCTGTGTCGCTGCTTTCTCTGCTGATGGCAGCAGCTTGCGCCATTCTGTTGGCGATTCGGAAGAAGCCGTCTCTATGGCTGCTAGGCGCGTTCCTGATCAGCTCATGGATGCTCACCACCTCTAAGCTGCAAAATGCGGTAATAGGTCTAGCATTTGCAGTTTACCTAGTGCGATTGTATACCAAGTACAATCATGATATACGATGGAAACGAATGATTATCGGCGGCGTGACAGGCTTGCTGTTATCCTCCGCGCTCATGTATGGCTTCGCGCCGAAAGAACTTAAGAGTATCAATCTGTATCAGACGATATTTTATGGCATATTGAAAGATTCTCCTCATCCCGAGCATGACCTGCAGGAGCTAGGCATCCCCACTAAATACAAGGTGCTGGCGGGTACACATTACTTTATGAAGGATGTGCCGATCAAGCAGGATTCACCGGAGCTGACTCGAGATCTATATTCCCAGCTGGGTCACGGCGATGTCGTGAAATATTATGCGACTCATCCTGCTCGCATCGTGGACAAGCTGCAGGCTGCGGCCAGGAATGCCGCGATGATACGACCCTACTACTTAGGAAACTATGAGAAAAGTGAAGGTAAGCCTAGGGGGGCGATGTCGTTTACTTACAGCACTTGGAGTGAGGCCAAGAAGAAGTGGCTGCCAGATACGCTTCTATTCTATGTGATGGCTTACGCGGTATTTGGATTGCTGATCGGGTATGAATGGCGAAGAGGGCGCGTTAATCGTCATATTCTTGAGATCGTCCTTCTTCTACTTATCATTAGCTTATTGGCAATCGCTATTCCGCTAGTCGGCGATGGTGAAGCGGATCTGGGAAAGCATCTGTTTCTGTTTAATGCGACGTTTGATATGCTGCTGATCTCATTTGCAGTATGGATCGTGTTCGCAATGAGGACTAAGCTTTTCTCGAAGGTGTGAACAGGCTCCTAGTAGCTGCAAATTAATTAGTTGTAAGATAAGAGTATTAAATTGCAGTTTTTTTCAAAGGAGTTGTACCAAGATGAGTTCTTGTCAGACAGCTGTGCTAAACGCACCAACCGGAATTATGTGGAAGACCGTATCGGAGGATTGCAACCTCGCTTGTGATTATTGCTATTACAGCACATGCCAAGGCAAGCCTGATTCCGCAATCAGGCGAATTGATGACGAACTGCTGCAGAAGGTTATTGGAGAAATGATGAGCACCTCTCAAGGCTCGGTATCCTTCGCGTGGCAGGGAGGAGAGCCCCTGTTGGCCGGACTTCCATTCTTTGAACGGGTAGTGCAGCTGCAAGCACAGCTGGCTCCGCGCAACACCGTGATCAGCAATGCACTGCAAACGAACGGTACGTTAATGAATGAGCAGTGGGCTGCGTTCTTCCGACAGTACTCCTTCTTGGTCGGAGTCAGTGTTGACGGCCCGCAGCATATTCACGATAAACGCCGTAAGACAGGCTCTGGAGCGGGGTCATACACTCGCGTCATGAAAGGAATTGATCTGCTGCGGCAGGCAGGTGTTGACTTTAATATCCTAACCGTTATACACGAGGATAATGTCGGCGAAGCCGCAGCGCTGCTGGAGTGGCTGGAGCAGCATCGCTTTGATCACGTACAGTTTATCCCATGCATGGATTTCCGCTCGCAGGATATTGCAGCAGAGGGCCGATATCTCATTACGCCAGAGCAATATGGCCGCTTCTTATGTGAGCTGTTTGATGGCTGGTATCGGAATGGCAAGCCCCGCATCTCCGTACGGATCTTTGATAATTGGCTGCAGAAGCTGATTGGCCAAGAACCGGAGCTATGTATTTATCGAGAAGCTTGTCCAGCTACACTCATTCTAGAACAGAACGGCGATGCCTACCCGTGTGATTTCTATATACATGAACAATATCGATTAGGAAATGTGCGGGAACGTAACCTGAACGAGCTTATGAACGATGCCAAGTGGGAAATGTTCCGCAAGCAGAAGGGCAATCTATCGGAGCACTGCCTGTCCTGTGAATATCTTCATTACTGCCATGGAGGCTGTCCGCGCAATCGAGGCACTCAAGGGATGGATGGTCAGCCAGCGTTAGATTATTTCTGTGCAAGTTACCGAAGATTATATGCCTATGGTGAGGAACGAATGCGCGATTTAGCGCGAGAGATCATTCATCGCCAAGGCGGGAAGATGCCTGGCCGCAACGAACGCTGCATATGCGGGAGCGGAAGAAAAGCGAAGCAGTGCTGTTTGGTCTAATCTATCAATTAAGAAGGAGGCCTACTTATGACGTCAGATTGGCGGGTATTTATCGCTTTACCACTCCCAGATGAAGTTAAGGAGTGGATTAGGCGCCAGGTCGAGGAGCATTTTCCATATGCAGACCGCGCTTTTAAACGCTTGTCTGATCATCGGGACTATCATATCACGGTTCAGTTTCTAGGTGATGTGAAGCAGGAACAAATCCCGGCTATTATGGAACAATTGAATGCGGCGATGACGCATCAGACGACATTCTCTCTCCGGCTCGGGACATGGGACATATTCGGACGCGGTTCTGCACCGCGTGTGCTGTGGATGGGAGTAGAGGGAGAGCTTGCTCGACTCCATGAAATGCAACAGCATGTGCTGAAGCAGATGAGTACGATCGGGTTCACTCCGGAAGACAGGCCCTATCATCCGCACATTACAACTGCCCGTCAGTATATAGGCAGCGCCGCCTTTGATCTGCAGGCTGTCCGGCGAGCATTGATAGAGGCACCTCCGAGCTGGTCAGCGGATCATGTTGTTCTGTATCGCACCCGCTTAGGGGAGAAGCCAATATATGAAGCTGTTGGAAAGGTGATCTTCCAATAAATCAAAATTTAGCTGATATTTGGTTGTGTGAGGAAAAAGGTATAATTTTCAATCTTGTTCAACCTGCTGTGCAGTTATACAATAGAACAGGTTTAAAATGCATACCACACCACAATAGATGCAATTCCCAAGTAAATTACCTTAAATGATATGTAATCAGCCAGCATCATGATGAATACTTACATAAGCAAGGCTGAATCGGACATGTAAAGGAGGAAACTGCATGGACCGAAAAAAGCGTCATAGATTGACCCTTTCTGTTTTCGTTATCGTTGTACTCGTGCTCATGTTGGCGGTTGGACTTTATGTGTATGTACGGCCGAGTGAGCCAATTGGATTTGCAGAGCCTGTTCAAGTGCCGCTTCATGAGCGGATCGAAGAAATAATTGAGCATCATGCTGTCGAATTCACCATCTCTGAAGCAGAGATGAATGGATATGCTGCTGAAAAGGTTCGATCGCTGCTTGTTACGAGTCCGAAAGTAAGTCGCTGGAATATAACCGGCATGCACATAGAATTAGAACCCAATCAGGTTAAGACACGTTTGCAGGTAGAGCCAGGATTGGGGATACGCGCTGAGGTAAACATGGATGCGAGCCTGACATGGGATGCGGCCGCCCAGCAGATTCAAGTTGTGCCGACAGCCTTTCGCCTTAAGGATATACCGCTGCCTATCAGTTGGCTGCCTATTCCCGAAGGCGTTCTGACGATACCCTTGAGACCGGTGCTGCCCGATTGGGTGTACGTGAAGGATTTACAGATGCAGGACGAGAGATGGATTGTGAGGCTGGGATTAAGAGTACTTCAATAAATAAAGAGGAGAGAACGTATTGCCTAACAAACAAGAACTTCACCAATTACAAATGATATTTCGCACCATCATGCGACGCATGCGCAAGGTATGGGGCGAGCAAACTGAGCTCGGTCTGAATCCGACTCAGTTCAGCGTGCTGGAGAAGCTCCACATCGAAGGATCGCTGAAGGTTACTGAAGTTGCGAAGCTGCTCTGCTTAACAGCAGGAGCGGTGACAGGTATAACGGACAAGCTGATCGAATTAGGATATGTCGAGCGCCGCAGAGACGAGGTTGACCGTAGAACGGTATATTTGGAAATGACGGAGCTTGGCAAGCAAGCTTACAATGAAACGATAGAGCAGCGTGCAGAACTATTTGAGCGCTTCTTCGACCATGTTGAAGATGAGCAGGTTCGACAGTTTCTGCTTGTATGTAATCAAGTAAATGATAATTTAGATGGCATGGTATCGGATTGCGCGGATGCGTAATTGGTCGATGCAGATCACAAGCGCGCCCAGTTTAGGGTGCGCTTATTTTATTTGTTTAGAAGGCTGGCAAGCGCGGCTGAGTAAATTCAATGACTTTTATGTGAAAAAAGATACGATGTGTCATATTATTGCAAGATCATCTTTTGCTATAGTGAACATATACGAAAGTAAACACCTGACAAAGGGAGGTATTACCGTTGAACATTCTTGTGGTCGATGATAACCCGACTAATGTCATGCTCATCCGCGAAATATTGCAAAAAGCGGAATATCCTAACGTCTTGACTGCTTCGACAGCAAAAGAGATGTTTAGGATGCTGGGAATAACCAACACGAGAGAGTGCGCTGTTAAGGCGAATGAGCTTGATGTTGATTTAATCTTGCTTGATATGATGATGCCTGGGATTGACGGTCTAGACGCGTGCCGTGATCTGCAGCGTTACTCTCAATTGCGGGATATTCCGATTATTATAGTAACGGCAATCAGCGATTCGAATACTTTAGCGAAAGCATTGGATGCAGGTGCGGTCGATTATGTGACGAAGCCGATCAATCGTATTGAATTGTTGGCCCGCATACGGCTGGCGCTTCGCTTCAAGCAGGAGAGAGACTGGCACAAAGCGCGTGATCGCCATATAAGTGAGGAATTGCGGTTAGCGGCGAGTGTACAGGCATCCGTACTGACGGAGCCTTATGAAGATGAACATATTAAGATTCGTGCCGTGTATCAGCCCTCTGAAGAACTAGCCGGAGATTTATACGCTTGGTTTCCCTTAGAAGATCATAAGTATGGCATTTTTATAATGGACATGATGGGCCATGGTGTTTCATCAGCGTTGTTAAGTATGTTTATTGCTTCGGCTCTGCGCGATTCGGTGTTCAATGAGAGAAGTCCAGATCGTGTATTGCAGGATCTTAACAGTAAGTTTCAGTATATTCATCTGAATGATACGTTCATGACGTATTATATGACGGCCATATATGCGGTTGTGGATACGGAGAATAACACGATATGCTACGCCAATGCAGGTCATCCTCCTGGGATTGTGATGATGGATGACGGAGAAGTTGTCCGTTTAGATTCTACGGGATATCCTGTAGGGATGTTTTCGCAATTAGTGATTGAAGCACGCACCATCACCTGTTCAACGAATTATCGATTAGGGTTGTATACAGACGGGTTATTAGAAGCTGCTGCAGGAGAGCTGGAGCAAGCGGTAGCGCTGCTGTCAGAATACATTAAGCGAGAAACCTCGGTTGATTCTCAAGCTTGGCAGGAGCTGTTCCGCAGACCGAGCGCGCGTGAAGACGACATCTGCTTAGTATGGGCGCAAGTTAAATGTTATAAATACTAAAATTACGGTTAATAGGGGAGAGGGACTCTATGGATACGAATAAATTCTCGGTTGTAACAGTAAAGGAAGGAACTCAGGTTAATGTACACCTGCAAGGTGAATTGGACTTGGCTGCGGCAAGCGATTTTCGTGAGTTAATAGAGCCGATTGCTAGAGATGTAAGTATCCATTTAACCTTGAATCTAGAGAAGCTATCTTACATCGATAGTACGGGGATAGGAATTCTAATCTCGATATTGAAAGTAAGAAATTCGGCAAATGCGCAGCTTCATGTTGAGAATGTCCCCGCACATATTCAGAGACTGCTGGATATGACCGGAATATCCAAATTTTTTCGAAGCTGAATGAAGTAAATATGAACATTGAAAGGAATTGACCCATGAAAGGACTACATTCTGACCGAGTGGTAACGTTGACGATACCTGCTCAAGCTGAATATGTTGATCTTGTCAGACTTACTCTATATGGAATTGCAGTTAAGATCGGATTCAACTATGAAGATATTGAAGATATGAAGGTGGCGATATCTGAGGCTTGCAATAATGCAGTGCTATATGCGTACGGCAACGATGGCGGAACAGTAGAGATCGTATTTGAAATAGGAGAACGGGAGCTGGGAATGGTTATTCGTGATCATGGAGTGAGCTTTAATGCTGAGATGAAGGCGAGGGAGCCGGAAGCATGGCATGATAAGGCGCTGGAAGATGTACAGGCAGGAGGACTTGGATTCTATCTGATGCAGGCTCTAATGGATGAGGTGGAGGTTGTCAGCCCTGAAGGCCGTGGCACAGAGGTTCGCATGAGAAAAAGTGTCTCCTTATGCGAGGAAACGCGATGAGTCAACTGCCACATCAAGCATCTGGTAATGTGAACGATACCATTCGACAATATCAAATGACGAATGATAATGAAATAGCTGCCGAGCTAATCGTAAAGTATGAGCCTATGGTGAGGGTGGCTGCAGGAAAAATATCACGAAACCGTCCAGATCTCTATGAAGATTTAATACAAGTTGGCAACATGGCGTTAATCCGCCTGCTTCAACAGTTTGACCATACGCTCGGAGTACCGTTTGAAGCCTATGCGATGAAGAGCATGATTGGCCATATGAAAAATTATTTGCGCGATAAGTCGTGGTACATACAGGTTCCCAGGCGAATTAAAGAAAAGGGAGCTTTAGTGCAGCAAACGATAGATGAATTGACTGTGCGATTGGAACGCTCGCCCGCGATCGAAGAAATCGCAGCCGATCTCGATCTCTCGTTTGAAGAAACGTTGGAAGTGCTCGCAGGCAGAGAATGTTATCATTATGTTTCCTTGGATACTCCATTATCACAAGGAGAAAGTGCGGCTACATTGGGTGAATTGGTTAGCACGGATGCTGATGAATATGACACAATAGAGCGCAAGATGGATCTGATGGAAGCAATGAAGCAGCTGAAGCCGGAAGAAAGACAAGTGCTGCTGTTAGTCTTCGAACAAGGGTTGTCTCAGCGCGCTGCTGCGGAGAAGCTGGGAGTGTCTCAGATGAGTATCTCGCGTATTCAACGCCGTGGAATGGACAAGCTGAAGGTTATTATGATGTCCAATGATGATTAACGTTTATAGTATAGGAATAATAATAGAAGCATGTGCCTTCGTTGAGGGTGAATGCTTCTATTATTATGATCGTTAATATGACGCATGCCTTCCCCTTGGCGGAGAAGGCATGTATGGCTGTGCTTATGAAACTAGGGTGTGGTTAGAGGCAGATTTAACGACGGCCTTTACGTTTGCTGCGCACGCCGCATTGCACATCTTTAACATTATACGCGCAGAAATGCTGAGGAACCGGGATCGTATGGTGCTGATTTACGATGTTAACCGGATGTACGATTGGCTGCGTTGCTGTGTGGAAGAAATTTTTAACCACAGTTTGTTCAGGCGCAACGATTGCAGGCAGTGGACCTGTTGCGGCCGGACTAACCATACTAGGGCTCACCATATTAGGGCTTGCTGAATAAGGGCTGACCATATTAGGGCTTGCTGCATAAGGGCTGACCATATTAGGGCTTGCTGCCCCCATTCCATATGGAGTAGGTTTACCTCCACCACCCCAAGAAGGATTAGACGGGCTCATTCCACAAGTACGTTTCATTAATCACAACTCCTTTATCTGAAGTACTATAGCTTACGTGTGGATATGCCTCTATGCTTGTTCATTTGTCTTGATGGCATTCGTCTGAATTATATATAGATGTCCAAGTGTATTTAACATCCGTTCACTTTTCCCTTGGGATCAAGATGAGTTAAAATATTCCTAACTGGTGTTGAAATGCAAACTGTAGATGTTCAAGGAGGGTATCATGTATAACTTCGATGAAGTGTTGGATCGCACGACGTTATCGGCAATTAAGATGCTACCGCAGCAGGATGCGCAGCAAGGGTGCATTCCATTATGGATTGCGGATATGGATTTCCCTGCCGCGAAAGAGATACAAGAAGCGCTGGTCAGCCGCATTCGTGTGCCGAATTACGGCTATACCGATCGAACGGAGCGGTATGATCAGGCGGCAATCGATTGGATGAATCGCCGCCATAGCTGGCAGGTAGCGCGTGAGTGGCTCGTGACGACAGCTGGTGTTGTCCCAGCGATGGCATATGCTGTGCAGGCAGTGCTGAAGCCTGGGGAGAAAGTGATGATTCAACCTCCTGTATACGCGATGTTCTCTAAGATGATTATGCTTAATGGAGCTGAAGTGGTGAGCAATCCGCTCCAATTGGTGAATGGGCGTTATGAGATTGACTTTGAGGACTTCGAGCAGAAAGCCAAGGATCCGCAAGTGAAGCTGTTTTTCCTGTGCAATCCGCATAATCCTGTTGGACGTGTCTGGACGCGGGAAGAGCTGCAGAGGCTGGCAGAGATATGTCTTACACATGATGTCAAGATATTCTCGGATGATATTCATCATGATATCGTGCTCAGCGGAACGACGTATACGCCGATAGCTTCTTTGTCCGCAGACATATCCAACATCACGATGACAGCGACATCGCCGAGTAAGACGTTCAGCCTAGCGGGCTTTAAGATGGGCAATATATGGATCGAGAATGAGCAGCTTAGAGAAGCTTTCCGCGCATGCGTGCAGCGTACGTCAGGCGATCATCTGGATCTTGGAGCAATAGAGGCTTCGATTGCGGCTTATACGCTGGGTGAGCAGTGGCTTGCAGAGGTGCTGCAATATGTGGAGCGCAACAATGAGTTTGTGAACTCATTCATCGCCGAGCGTATTCCGCAGATCAAGACATTCAATCTCGAAGGCACTTATTTAAAATGGTTGGATTTTCGAGCGCTAGGCATGGATGATCAAGGGCTTCGAGAGTGGTCGCTGCGGAAAGCCAAGGTGTGGTTTAATGATGGGTATACATTTGGCAGCGGCGGAAGCGGCTTTAATCGGATGAATCTAGCTTCTGCGCGCTGTGTTATTGCTGAAGCGCTGGAGCAGATTGAACGGGCTGTCAAGGCGCTGTAGATAATAAAAGGGCAGCCTACTATAAACTGTACCCTGTCGAGTAGACACTTTAAAAAAGTCTCTCGATAGGGTACTTTTGTTTTTAACAGCTAAATGAG
>NZ_JBYTDY010000016.1:0-107573 GCF_058791835.1 Paenibacillus sp. EB106-04-04-XG159
CCCTGTTCAATACAGAGATCATCTTCTTCAATCTGCCTAGACTTTTTTAGAAGGTCCTTTACAAGGGGTACAGTTTAACAGGTAGTCGCCCTTTTTCATCTTAAGAGGTCAGAGATGGAATCAGTTCTTCTCTCTTGTTAATTTCCTGCAATGCATCAAAGAACAGATCGGGCTGTTCCATCATGGTCATATGTCCGGCATCGGGAATCGTGAATATCCCTTTACTTGGAGCTTTGATCTCTTCAAAGTATTGTTGCGCGATGACATAAGGGGCCTGCCAATCATTCCCGCCCAATATGTAATAGATGGGCACTTTATATTCTGCTGGTTCCGTACGGAGGTTAAAATCGCCTAAATATTCATGCAGCTTGGCATTGGCCTTGAAGATCTTCATAAATGCGATAATATCCGAAAACTTGAAGATAGGGCTCTTGAAAACGGTTATCCATATCGCAAGATCGATTTTCATAGCCAATTTGTATTTCCCTTGAAGCTGTCTGACCTTTTCGCACTTTTTCAAAAATTCTCGGTTAAATACGATTCTATTTCCGGGATATTCACCTATTGCCTCCAGCTTTTCCAAGGATTTTTTATCACCGGATTGTTCGATCATTTCCTTAACTTTGTTGTATCCGACTTGCTCATTTTCCAGCATATTGACAACCTGCGCAGCGCCTATATAATAAGCTACCTCATCAGGATGCTTTCTGATAAACACAGAACCTAAGACACTTCCCCACGAATGACCAAGGATAACGATCTTTTGCTTGTTGTATCTCTTCTTCAAGTATTGGATGACTTCAAATAAATCCTGCAGCAGCAAATCAATCGTAGGGAGCTTATCTGGATTCTTCGTCAATGTCTTCCCCGTTCCGCGCTGGTCCCAATGAACAACGGTGTAGATCTCCTCCCATTTTTCCTGGAATGCTCTTGTGAATAAAGATTCAGCTGAGCCGGGTCCTCCGTGCAAGAACAGCATCACGGGATTAGCACTGCTCGTTCCTAAGTGAAATAGATATTGACTGATACCATTGATGGGAACATATTCTTCAAGACAGATGAGTCGATTCAATTTATTCTTCATCTTTCGCCCGCCCCATATTTCGATTGGTTTCTTCGTCTTTCAAACTCTTTCATCACTCTTGTTTGCAGTTCATTTTGATTCTCAACCGGCTCTAGTCTGCCTTCAGCTTCAAACCCATCCTGATCTTCACCGTCAAAACGGTACATTTTCTTCAAAAGGTACCACATCTGTTCTAGTTCCTTTGCTGAGAATTCCGCGAATAGATCAGTCAATAAATAGATACCATTTTCGGTGGATTCCAACATGAGTTGTGTTCCCGATTCTGTGATGTTGACATTGACCGCGCGTTTGTCCTTCTGACTGGGAGTAATGAGAATGTACCCTTTCTTCTCCAATATCGTGATGATTTGCTTGACGCTTTGTTTGGTGGTGCCCAGTTTTCTTCCAATGTTGTTGAGCGTGGTTTCATCTTCCGGCAAATGTGCAATGGCCAGCATCGCCATGTACTGCCTGGATGTCAGACTCTTTAAGTAGGCATCACCCTTAATCTGAATCTTATTGGCAAGTGAGAACAAAGTGGCATAAGTCTGCTGCATCAAAAATAATTCATTGTGAATGTCCATAGATTTTCGGTGTCACCTCATCATTTAGACATTATATTGTCTAAATAAAGGATAACAATGGAAATAACTAAAGTCAATATACTGTCTATTTATTAAAAATTGAAAGCAGCCTTATGGTCGTCATTTCTATAAAAAGAAAAAAACACGCCCTGTCTTGGCGTGTTTAACGTTTGTGTATGGTGAAATCGATTCGCTACCCTACAGTGACCTAGCCAGACGAAAACCGAGATCATCAATTCGAAAGGTAGGGTGACTGCGGCGACGGCACGTCGCCCCGCAGCCTCTAGCCTCTTCCGCCCAGCTGCCACCGCGGAATATTCTATAGGAGCCGTATACATTCGTATCGTATATATCCCAACACCACTCCCATACATTTCCTAACATATCATAGAGACCCCACGCATTCGGCAGCTTTTTACCTACCTCATGTACCGTACCTTCAGCGTTTCCATGATACCAAGCTATTTCATCAATCTCGCCGTACTGATATCCACCTGCTCCTGCTTTACATGCATGCTGCCATTCCGCTTCTGTAGGAAGACGATAACCATCCGCGTCCCAGTCACAGTCGACACGCTCACCATCATCACTTATCGTGTAACATTCCGTTAGACCCGAGTGCTGAGAAAGCAAATTACAAAAGAGAATGGCATCATTCCACGAGACATCCACAACTGGGACCTGTGGTTCGTCATTAGATCCAACTGTCTCTTGCATGATCGAGCTATATAACGCTCTCGTAACAGGAACCGGTGCAAGCCAAAAAGAATTCACCTGGACCGTCCACGTCTTCTTTATACGATCGTCCCTTAAGTTAACTTCACCTGCAGGAATGTTCACCATTGGATACTCAGCATGACTACCCAGTGCGTTTGACATCTATCGTCCTCCTGTTCTAACTCTTCGAGGAATTTTAATAGAATAAATCAAAAAACGGCATCTCTGCCGTTTTTATCAATCGTCTAGTCCTTGTTCTTCCCGAAGTTTATATAACCCTTGAAGAATCAATTCGGAAGGATCCCGGTTCAACAGGAAATGCATCATCAAAAGATGGACAGGAATTGCGCAGGTGTTATTTCCTTCACTGATCGCTGGAAATCCAGCCTCGAACACTGGACCATGCTCTTCATTCCACTCCAAACGGGCCAAAGCTTGCCCTTGGAACTCCTCTTGGACCGCCGCCATACATCGCGGGACGAGTACTTGATCAATAAGAGCTTTGGCTTCATCTTTGTTCTCCGGAGATTTAGGCAGCAACTTACCACCTTCGGTCTTCATTAAGTCAACATAGAAGGATGCCATCCATTCTTCCGGCTTATCGCTCGACTGAAACTTATTGACCAATTCACGAAGGAAAAATCCGCAGACATATCCGTCATTCGCATCATCTTTCACATGAAAAATAAAAAGAGGGCCGTAAACTTCGTGCTTCACCACCTGTGCTTGAACATCATTGTAGTATGTTCTCAAAGCAACGAGGCCATTATGATGTACAGCGTTAATCAGTTCAGCCCATTTCTCTGCTGAAGCGGTTTCATCATTGCTGTTGTTCGACGTTTCATTGTTCATGGTTTCATTCGTCATTTTATTCACCCATTATTCATCATATCATTCATCGACTTGAAGCGTCTAGACTTACGATTAGTTCAGATATATTACTATAAGTGAGCTTTCAAAGCTAATGAATGTATCTGTGCACCAGATTCGCATCATTTATATGTGATAACATAACTTGTTTTTTAAATTTAATGGCTTAGAATATAGTTGATTGGTAAAAAAGAATAAAAATGTAATCATGAGGAGGAGTTCGTGTTGCGCTTAAAGAAATCCCCCGGAGGTTCGTTATTCCCGTATTATTACAAAGGTGGAGAACTACACTGCCTGAAGTATGGAAGTTTTCACTCAAATTCAGATGCTTTATTTGCATTAATGAAAGAAGAAGAGCAATTTATTTTTGGAACAAACCGTCGGTTGAATATTTGGGTGGATTTTTACGAAACGAACTTATCCGATTTGGTCATGATCAAATTTGTAGAGAATATTCAACATTTACACAATCACATGAATAGACTCGCCATTGTAGGTCTTTCGTTTTGGGATAGGTGGCGGTTGCGTCAAATGATTAAGAAAATGATCCATCCATTTCCGGAATGGATTCAATATTTCAGTGACCCAGAGGCGGCCAAAACTTGGCTTATTAATGATTGAGTCTTATGACAGAATTTCAATATGAGCTTCGAGAAATGGAATAAACGAAAGTATGTCCCGTAGGGGGAACGCCCGCTAATAATGCCCGTTCGAGACTATATTATCTAATTTAACTCAATTCGCATTCAAACGAAGCTAAACAACCAGTCGCCGATTGATTTATTATTTGAACCAACCTTTTCGCCATAAAAAGAATAACATTCCTGATCCAAGGATAACCATAACCCCTAATACACCGAAATATCCCCAACGCCAAGTAAGCTCTGGCATATTCTCGAAGTTCATCCCATAGATGCTCGCAATGAAGGTTAATGGTATAAAAAACGAAGTCATGACGGTTAATGTTTTCATGATGGTATTCATTCTATTTGAATTAATTGCTATGTAGCTGTCGCGCATATCAGCTGTCATTTCTCGATTGGATTCAATCATTTCGAAAAGTCTCACCAAATGATCGTGAATATCAGTAAAATAGGCTAATTGATCTTTTATTCCATGGATTTTATCCATACTTATAACTCGATATAGAAGGTCTCGCATTGGTAAAACCGTCTTTCTTAATTTATGCAAGCTCGAGCGAATTTCGAAGACACGATCCATTAACTCTTGAATGCTTTCGTCTTTGACATTGTCTTCGATTTCGTTTAATTGATCTTCTATTTGATACAAACTAGGAAAGTAATTATCCACTAATTTATCCATGATTAAATAGGCAGCAAAGATAGGCCCTTTCTCGGATTCATTGTTCTGTTCAATAATGCGTTGCCAAGCTTCATCAACTTCTGTGGATTTTTTAAGATGGACGGAAACAATAAAATTTTGGCCAATAAACATATCTACTTCTTCGGCATTTAACGTTTTCTGATCTAAAGCATGTACAACAAAAAAGTGGACATCTTCGTAATGATCCAATTTCGGGCGTTGCAATAAGTGTAGACAATCTTCTATTGCCAGTGGATGAAAGTGGAAATGTGATTCCAGCAACTTCATTTCCTCTTCAGTAGGTGTATCAAAATCAACCCAGAACCATTTGATATTCTTATCATCTAGATCTGCTATGGAATGACCCTGAATGACTGTTAAATCATCAGTTACAGCAATTGTTCGAAGCAAAGTAACAACACCTCTCTAGGCAGGAAATCCCAATTCAGGTTATTGTGCAGCACTGCCTGTTTGTTTATACGCTCATTATACATCAGCTTTCATTGATTCCCGCAATATTTAATCTTGACCTTAGGTCTGACCTAAGGTTTATGCTTAGAATATCAAATTCACATAAGCAAGGAGTATTTCTAATGAATGATTACATTACCATTAGTGAGCTTTCAAGACTTATGAATGTATCTGTGCACCAGATACGCTATTTCGAAGAGAAAGAGATTCTATTTCCATCTTACACAGATACCAATCAATACCGTATGTACGGCATCAGTGAAATCTATCAATTGGCTCAGATCTTGATGCTCCGCAAGCTGAACGTACCTGTCAGTACGATTAAAGAATGTATAACTTCCTATTCCACTACTGATTATCAACAATTGTTGAGTAAATCGCTAGGCGAGATCAATGCTGAAATAGACCGGCTTAAGTTACTACAGCAGTTTATTCAGAAAGTACTGAACGAGCATGATGAATTGGATAACCTGAACAATGATTATCACATCAAGTATATGGATACCAGGTATCTGAAGCAATGGATTGAATTTGGTGAACATGAAACGTTGAATGCCCGAAATCTATACAGTCAAAGGTACCAGACGCCTCATTTATTCGAAACCGATCTGCATTACGTATACAATTCCAAACGAGCTGCCTTATGCTTTGAGACCGATCAACCGACAGATATCATCCTACAGAAGGGAAACTATCTCTGTAAACCATTTATAGTGATAGAAAATCAGGATCTTGAGCATGAAATTCGACAACTTGAACAATATGTAACACAACATCAGTACAAGCAGTCGGGGGCAATTATCATCATTGAAAAATCTTATCTTTCCATGTTCAGCAATAACGAGCTGCACTATGAAATACAGGTTAACATCAATCAGGTCGCGGAAGGTGATACCTAATGAATCTGAACCCGATCACAATCGTTCCTTACCAAGAACATGACCATGAGGATGTGTGCAAACTAATCGTAGATTCATTTCAAGGAAAATTCCATTCCCTTGTCAAACTGAATGACCATGATATCTCTAAGCTATTAGCTGGCATATGGAAGGACGATGTTAATAAACAGGTGGTGGCCAAAGTAAACGGAGAAGTTGTCGGTACTCTCAGCTTGAAATGGAAAGGCAATCATTCCACAGACAGAACGACTGATCAGATCCACTTTGCACAGCTATTTAAGCAGTTTGGATATGTTCATGTATGTAAATTTATTGTAGGGCTTCAATTCTTGAACTATAAACCAAGGGAATATGAGTGTTATATTGAGCATTTGGCAGTTCGTTCAACTCATCGCAGTAAAGGAATTGGCAGACAGCTGCTGCTGTGGGCACAACATTTTGCTAGTTGTCACACCGAATTCACCCACTTATCGCTGCATGTCTCAAATAAGAACAAACGGGCGATTAACTTGTACAATCAGATGGCATTTGACATTGAAAAGTCCAGCTATAATGGCGTTAGGCATCTAGTCTTCAAGGAGCCCGTTTGGCATTACATGACACAGAGAACCAGGAGTGGCATCCATGATGAATAGTAGAATTTTCGGATTTATGTAATTTTCACTTCAATCGAACATATTTATATTTCCTGATAAAATGTTAGAATAAAGTAGTCAGTTCACAAGATAAGTCAGGAGCATATTAAATTGCGGATACATCCAATCTACTTATTGCGGATCACAGGTCTGTTAGATGGTATATCATTACTTGTATTACTTAGCATCGCTATGCCCTTGAAGTATATATGGGGGATAGACGAAGCCGTAACGATTGCAGGAAGCGTTCACGGCGGGATATTCTGTTTATATGCGCTAGCTATAGTTTATACTGCTATTCGAGTCAAGTGGAGCCCACTATGGTCTGCTGCAGCACTAATCGCAGCGTTTATACCATTTGGAAACTTTGTGCTTGATAGGAAACTGAAGAAGGCGCAAGCCAAGTATAGTGTAAGGCAGTTGAACAATGTCTTGCTCGTTTACAGTATCGTGTTCTTTTCCTTCTTTGATTTATTCTCACAGTTACCGATCATGAGTACATTTGCGACTTCAGTCGGTGCAAGCTCATTTATAGTCGGCTTTGTCATTGGACTATATTCGTTATCCAATACGGTCGGTAATATTATTTCCGGTATTATGACGGATAAAGTTGGACCATTCAAGATGCTAATGGTCGGATTGCTCTTATCAAGCAGCGCTCTGCTGCTTTATCAGTTCGTAGAGCAACCCTTGTTCTTGATTATCGTTCGAATCATACATGGCTTTGTAGCTGGTTTAATTGTTCCGGCCGCTTTTACATTCTCAGCGAACACCACCGTAAATGATCAGCAAGGAAAAAAAGTGGCCTTTACCGGTACATTTGTAGGTCTGGCTGCTATAATCGGCCCTGCTTTCAGTGGAATTATGGCAAGTAAGATTTCCGTACCATTCGTCTTTAACTGCGTAGCTGCAATGGGCTTTATACTTACGATCCTATCTGCCATCTTTCTTCGCAAGTATAAGATATCCAAGAAACCGAAAGACACAAGTGTCAATCAATCATTCGGCTCGATCTTCAATGCAGGTGTTTTAAAGGCTTATGGCGGCGCCTTTTTCTTAATGTTCTCACAAGGCGTAATTGCCTATTTATTGCCCTTGCATGTTCAAGCGCTTGGTTATGATTCGAGATTAAGCGGTACCTTAATGAGCACTTTTGGAATTATAGCTGTTCTCATATTCGTGCTTCCTACTAATCGTATCTTCGATCGGGTTGCCTCATTCAAAACAATGGCCATTGGAATCGCATTAATGGGAATAAGTCAGCTGTTGATAAGCCAATCCACGACGACATTAGCTCTTTATATCGTGTTAGGTCTATATGGTGTAGGCTTTGCCTTCTTGTTCCCATCTATTAATACGATGCTCATTAAAGCTACGCCTTCGGAGCTGCGCGGGAAAGCTTATGGTTACTTCTACGCCTTCTTCTCTCTAGGCGTTGTTGCCGGATCTTCCGTGTTAGGCTGGCTCCCCTTCAACATCACCGAAGGGTTTATTTTCACAGGTATCATTCTACTGCTGTTTGCTGCTTTCGTAGTCTTCAGCGAGCGAAGAGATGTCGCTTTGAATCACTCATGAGGAGCAACGAAGCCTATTATACATGAAAACTTCAGAAGTAGATTCAGTCTGTGCTTTCTCGTTTTAGCACAGACTGAACCCCTGAGCGCAGCGCTGGCAGCGAAGAGGTTAGGGGTTCGATCCCCCTTGGCTCCATCATAATAAAACCTTGTAGCATCGGGATTTCCCGGTGTTTTTTGTTTTTTCTGAAACGTTTTTTTGGGATGAACTTGGTGCGTTGTCACAATTATGGTCACTAAACAATCTGAATTAGGCTTGTTGCCGCTGTTTTGACGATTCAGGACATGGTTTTGAATAACATATCACCGTATCGTTGTGCAGTTTCTTGATGAATACTTGGGAGTACATGACTGTATGTGTCCAAGGTAATCCTAATATCGGAGTGACCCAATATTTCTTTAACGATCTTCGGATTGATACCTTCTTTAAGCATCAGCGTTGCTGCAGTATGACGGAGATCATGGAAACGAATCTTTGGTACCTCTGCCGCTTTTATCAGATTGTAGAATGTGCGGAAAATATTCCTTGGCAGGGTAGGCGTTCCGTTAGAGGTACATCCCACCAAGTCCAAATCCTTGTACTTTGTGGGATCATGGGCAAGTTTCTCTTGTTTAAGTGCTCGATGATGTTTCTTTAGTTCAGTGGCTATCTTATGGGCAATAGAAATCGTTCTAGTACTTGATTTCGTTTTGGTATCAGAAGCAAGGTACTTACCATCATGACTTAAGGTTTGTCGTACAGTTACAGCAGAGGCATCGAAATCGACATCCTTCCAACGTCGTCCTAATATTTCGCTTTGTCTCATTCCGGTAGTAAGGGCCAGTAGGAATGCGATATACAACCTATTTCCTCTCGCATGTTGAAGGTATTTGGTAGTCTCGTCCAGAGTCCAAACTTGCATCTCTTTTCGGGTTACTTTCGGTGTCTCGGCATCTTTAACCGGATTATGTAGAATGTACTTTCGTCTAACAGCCGCGTCGAATGAGCTTTTTAGAATCTTATGGATGTCCAGTAAGGTTCGCTCAGATAATTTCTTTTCTTTTGAAAGTTTGATGTAGAACTTCTCAATCATGCTCGTACTAAGTTTTCTTAATTCTAATTCTCCAAATTCTGTGATGATGTGGAGTTCGACATGCTTTGTATAAGTCTGGAGAGTAACTCGTCTTAGCTTTACGGATTTACTTTGCAGCCATTCTTTCATGAACTCGGAACAGGTAATCTTGGACGGTTTAATGTACATTCGCTGATCGACCTCCTGCATGATTTTACGCATTTCTTGCTTGGCTTCCTTCTCGGTACGGAAGCCTCTTCGCTTGATCTGAATCCGTTTACCGTAATCATATTTTCCGGCATCAACAACAAAGTAATATGTGCCTCTTGCTTCATCTTTTTTCACATTCATCTTCTTCGCCTCCGTAGTTTTGTTCAACAAAAAAAGAGCCAAGGAAATGAACACTTAGCTCTATCTGATAAAATGTTTTGAAGATAAGATTTTGTTCAATTAGAGAATAGGATTTGCTGATAAAAGGCAGAGAGTAAGTCCGTCAAGGCCGCGTAGCGTTCATTTTAGCCTTGATGGGCGATTTCCTTTCACCAACACTATTGTATTGCTCAGTAATCCATTGCTGGGCCTGCCTAACGGCGAGTGCAAGGGTGCAGGGAACAGCGTTCCTTGCGTTTCCCCTCAGGGGACGGAAGAGGGTGGCTGTCTGATTTGACCATGGTTATTAGCTAATCGAGATTGAACTTAGTGTGATACAGCCGCAGTCATGTGGCTTATGAGACGCTTGTAGATACAAAATAGACAGCAAAAGAGCTGTAATCCACTATCTGGACTACAGCTCTCCGTACAAAGCATTCTGATTAATCGTAGAGCATCTTTTGTTATGGAATCTCGTGCGGTATTATTTCAAAGCGTCTTTAAGATACTGTTTGAAAAGCGATTCGCTAAACGGTACTTCTTTCTCAGCTTCGAAGTCATACATCATAATAGTAGAATCATCTTCGCTAACATAGCATTCAGCGAATAATACGGGGCGACTTGCACCTGTGTATGCAACTGCAAACGTAAAATAGGTTTTGCCCTTAATCGTTATTGTGTCATAGGAATCAATGTTAGGCGTTTTACCATATGACTTCATGATGGGGGCTACTTTAGCAGTGATGATTTCCATTGCCTTATCTTCCGTAATCTTTTTCGATCCGGCAGGTTTCGGACCCACAGGCTTCATAGTTCCATCAACGTAGCGGATAAAGAGTTCTCCGGTATATTTGTCAACTAGATACAAGTAATCATAAGCCATATACTCAGTTGACGCTTGGAAGCTGTAATACTTCTCAGAATCAATGCTATCAATCTTGGTCGCCTTTATCTTTACCTTGCTACCTTCATAGTTGCGAACAATCGCTAACGCTTCGCTTTCAGTCAGCATTTTCTTCGGATTGTCCAAGACGATCCACGATGGATCAAATCTATAACCTGTAGACATAGTGTAACGTATTTCAATTCCGGCAACTTTATTGGTCGCTTTGTTTACTACAAAAGTTAAATAGGCATGTGAATACTCAATAAATCCATTGCCTAAATCTTTCTCCGAGTCTGAATGCATATAAAAGAACTGTACAGCTCTATAGGAATCTCCTACACGGAATCCATTTGAAGTTCCCACTTTGCTGATGTCAATTGATACAACTTCCACATTGTCTTTGGTTGTATCTAAGCGATGATAAATGAAAATTTGGGGCGAATCGGATGGATATCCAACTTTGTAGTATTTATATCGTTTCGAAGCGTCCCATCCGAGAAAGACTTGATTTGCATCGGGATATTTTTTGCCGAGTTCACTTAAAAATTCGAATGATTCTGACCGATCAAGATACCAATCAGTTCCATTGAATTTAAAACTCAGTTCTTCAGGCTCCAACCCTCTTACTCCGACGAAACTTGTATTTACAAAGAGAGTATTTGTCTCATCACCCAAAATATAAATTACATCAGGTTGATTACCTAAGATAATTAAACCATCCTTGTAACCAACACTCATTTTCAGTAAGTCTTCTGCAAGTTTTCTAAGCGGAATCATTGTCCTTCCGTTCAGAGTTTGAGCCGGCACTTCCATTTTGATCTTTTTGTTGTCTACGGTCATACTGTCAGAATTGAGTTTCAATACAGCTTTTGAATTGCCGTACTTAATCGTGATCTGAGACGTAGCATTATCCCATAACACTTCAGCCCCTAAGCTTTCAGAAATAAACCTAACAGGCACTAATGTGTTTCCCTTAACTACAGTAGGAGCAACATCAAGATTTGTGATATCAATTGGCATTTTAATGCCATTCACGAACGCATAGGAAGTATCCACATGTAACGCGATTACATTCTTCATTAAGCTCATCATGAGTTCGTCATCTTTAAATACTTCTTCCTTAGCTTGCGGGATTGGTGCTGCCAAGGCTGGTACTGACCAAACACACATAAATAATCCAATTACTAATAAACACATTAGTTTTCTCATGAATTTTCTCCTGTTTTTTAGAGTGACATAAATGTTCATAATAATTCTTGAGATCTGTTAAGAAGATGTCCTTTTTCCTCTACATTCGGGGAAGAAGGGAGTGGTTACATGGATTACAAATTGATAGGTAATAAAGTTCGGGAAGAACGCTTGAAATACGGACTTACTCTGGAAAAGCTTGCAGAATTGGTAGGTATTTCCAACTCTTACATGGGCTTGATTGAGCTTGGAGAACGGATTCTCTCGGTAGAGACACTTGTGAAACTCTCAGTTGCTCTTGGAGTGTCTACAGATTCGTTGTTACAGGAAACGATGAACATTATCGAAAAAGACACCTTTGTGATACAGTTCGCCCAATTAACCAATCAGCTTGAATCAAAGCAGAAGATGATTATTATGGACGTAATTCTTGCCATGCTACCTCATTTTAAGCAGAACGCTGATAAGTAGGATTCGAATGTGAGATTTAATGAACACTACTTCATTCGACAAATTCCTTCATTGTCCTTGTATAAAAGTGATAATTTAGTAAAAAGGTTTTATATGAATTAGGATCAAAAGCCTTTTACATGGAGTAGCGGAATGATGAGTCTTCTGACCTTTGCCACGAAGCCTGAGTTCATACCGCTAGTGTCTCCATGTCATTAACACTACTAAAGTGGCAGAATATCGATTACATGTGGCCAAGCTCCTTCAAACTACAAAATCTTTCCTGACCAACGACCATATGATCGAGCACCTCGATACAAATGATTTCGCCTGCTTGAACCAATCGCTTCGTTAGCTGTATATCTTCCGAAGATGGTGTCGGATCACCTGATGGATGATTATGAATGCAAATAATCGACGCTGCTGCACGTTTAATAGCTGATCTAAAGACCTATAACTCACTTCGGTCTCCAACCCGCTCTATAGCGCAGTCTTTTTCTCTACTCCAATTATTCAATACTCTTTAATGATTCAATCATATTGATCTTGGTTACTTTTCTTCGAAGTAATAAGTTAGAGAGGATGGTAAGTAAGTATGCAAGAATAACAGAGAACAGCAATATAAAAATACTTAATTGATCTGGGATTTGCTGATGGGAACTCGACAGTGCCTTTACAACCATTCCATACATATAGCCACCTATCGGTAAGGCCACAATTACCGCAAATGTGGTTAGACTGATGTTTTCAAAAAATATAAGTCTGTTTATTTTATATTTTTGATAGCCTAATACCTTAAGTGTTGCAAGCTCGCGATTTCTTTCATATATGTTAATGGAAGATATCGTATAGATGGCGCCAAAGGAAAGCACGACCGCACAAATGATAAACATGATAAAGATAAAACTATTTTGCTTCAGTATATATTGGGCCGATTCCTTTAAATCATTCTTATCTGCGATTGTATCTACCTGTTGATCTTGTTCGAAGAAATTACGAACACTTGCAAGGTCTGTGGCGCTGCTGGCCTCCACTAAAAGCGAGGTTGGATTGTACTTGATGCCAAAGCTCTCTAGATACGCTGGTGTGCAATAAAATGACGGATTCGAATACTGTGTAGATATGTGTAAAACCTTCATATCGACCGTTTTATTAGCAAACTCTGGCGCGGTGAACTTGATTTGGATAATATCGCCTTCTGCAATCTGATAGTTGTCGGCATACGATTTGGGTACCAGCACACCACTGTCTTCCAAAGCAAGCCGATTGTCATTTTCCTCGAAGAAATGAATGAGATTGTTTTCTTTCTTCGTAACAACTAGCGTTGCATTTTTGTTATCATCACCTTTGATGAGATCCACGGGAAAGGTGGATAAATCATAACTGCTTTTAATGCCGGTGGGTAGATGTAACGTATCCATAGATGTTCCGGTCTTGTAATCAACTCTTAAATCATAGGTATTCACCTCTTCAATCTGGTCAGCTACTTTTTGCAAAGCCATTTGAGTACCAAAAGCAGTAATCAATAAAACCGTGCTCGCCACAACTCCAACAGAGCTCGCTAACGCTTTTGATTTATTTAAAAATATATTCCTCAAAATGAGCTTGTAGCTGTAGGAAAGATGACTCCAAATACCCGGAATTCTTTCGATTAGCAGCTTCTTCATCTTCTTAGGCGGTTTCGGACGCATCGCCTGAGCTGCACGTTCTTGTAGAATGGCTCTGCCACTCAAGTAACAAGACAGGATTCCAAACGCACTCGAGAAAAGGATGGGTAGAATCACAGAGGTTAAGGATAAGGAGAAGATGATGTCAGGCAGTGAGTAGGCTTTTGCATTCGACGCTTTTACTAATGGAATAAATACACTAAAGGCAAGGACACAACCTAGAATGGAGCCTATGATCCCTACCAGCACGGGGTAACCCATGTAATGAAGCATTATGTTTCTGTTTTTTACACCCAACGCCTTCATGATGCCTACTTGATTTCGTTGAGAATCAATGATCCGCGACATGGTAAGGAATAGAATGATCGCTTCAATCATGAAGAGAAGCAACGGGATAACCCTGCTCATCAATTTATTATTATGGATCGTTTGTTGCAGTTGAGAATAACTGAACGTCCGCTCTTTACTCATTTGGTTTACATAGGAGAGTTCTTTAGATTGTGCCTCAATGGTTTGGCCTAATTGGTCAATATCGTACCCTTCCTCAGCATCAATCAAGATTTCATTAAAGTACAAGCCGCCTGCGATTTGAGGTATGGCCGCTTCCGTCATATAAGCTACACCGTAGGTTTTATGGTCTTGGATTTCGTTCTTTTTGGCATGTTCCACATTCTCACCCAAGCCGCTAATGGTGAACGTCACATTTTTCTCACTCACACTTAACTGAATGGGATCACCGACTTGGTACTGATGCTCCTTGGCATAATGGGAATCTAGCAAGATTTCATCCTTTTGTGACGGAATCCTTCCCTCAATCAGCGTAGGCGTATTGATTTCATTGTTTGCAGGGATCGAATGTATCTTTAAAGAAGCTTTCATATCTTCAAATGCTTGCGTCGCATCTAGGGTATACCGTCCTTCGATTTTGTTTATTCCTTGGAATCGGCTTAACCCCGCCACGTCCTGCTTGGAGATTTGACTGTAATAGACATTTAAGTCGCTTAGATTATGCTCTTTAAAATAATCCTTCGTATAAGCGCTAAGATTATCGCTTAATGTGACCAGCCCCGCATAGAAAAAAGCGCCCACTGCGATAACCAACACAAAGGCGATAAATTGTCCGATCGACTGTTTGATATCCCTTAACAATTTTATAAATAACTTCATCATCACCACTCGATCCCTTCAACGTTCTGTTTATCGTGATTCACCGTAACGCTTTCGATCATTCCGCTCTTCACCTTGATAATCTTATCCGCCATAGGAGCAATCGCAGAGTTATGTGTGACCAAGACGACGCACTTCTTCGTCACTTTATTCAGATCTTGAAGAAGCTTTAAGACGGACTTTCCAGTAACATAATCTAAAGCTCCAGTCGGTTCATCACAGAGTAATAGCAAGGGATTCTTGGAAACAGCTCTCGCGATCGCAACGCGTTGTTGTTCTCCTCCAGAAAGCTGGGAAGGGAAGTTCCTGATGCGGTCCTTCAATCCAACCTTATACAAAACATCTTTAGCATTCAGATGGTTTTTACATACTTCAGTGGCAAATTCAACATTCTCTAGCGCGTTTAAATTCGGGATTAAGTTATAGAATTGAAATACAAAGCCAACTTTCTCCCCGCGATATTTGGTTAATTTATTTTCATTGAACTTTGTGATTTCTTGATCGCCAACAAATACATGGCCTGTAGTCGCCGTATCCATACCGCCAAGGATATTCAAAATTGTACTTTTCCCGGCACCACTAGCCCCCAAAACAACGACGAATTCTCCCTCTGATATGGAAAAATCAACACCTGCAAGAGCCTTGATCGTCACTTCTCCTATTTTGTATTCTTTCGTTACGTTTTTGAATTCGATTAGCTTTTTCATTTTCACATCTCCTCTTATCGCATTTATGGTTACCATCACTACCGCTCCAGATTTGAGTCAATTTACCATATTATTCAAGTTGATTATACGAAGGCAAGAGAAGAGAAACACCCATCAATAGTCTCCACTTCCGCTAGACCATAGTCGGGTTCAAACACAACAGCACTCCATTTCCGATATGGGTAAGGGGTCCCCGTGCGCGGGCTGATCCCCGGGTTCGCCCCTTTAGGGCTCACTACAAACAAAAAAACCACGTCCGAAGACGTGGTTTACTGCCCTGACATCTGTTCATTCATTTACAAATCCAATGATAAATCCGTCATATCCTTTACAACCGACTGTTTGGATGGCGGTAGCAATCAACCGGGGTAATTGCATATGATGCAGTTAAGGCAATTCACTTTTTTCTATGATTGTAAGGAGGATATAAAATGAGTGAAAATAAAAAAAATTCAAAGCAATCCTCTGACTCACAAGATATTCAGATCGCAAGACTTGCGTTTATTGGGGCCGCTATCGCTACATTAGGAGATGGAATATCTGCAATTGCTGCTGGTCTTCAACTAGAAGCTTTAGAAAAATCAAGTAACCAAGATTCTCAGAATCTGGATGAACAATCAAAACAGTCAGACACCATTCAAAAGCAGATAGACTATATAATAAATGAGTTAGATAAAATCAAAAAGATGATGAAATAAAAATTTCACTTTCAAAAACCCCTGATTCAATCAAGTATTGATCTAATTCCTTATCATTAGTATAGAGCTTAATCCCTTTACGATTAAAATAAGCACGAAGACAACTTCACGTTTGTGTGTACACCAAATAATAGAAGCTATCGTCTTCCTAGCCATGATCATTAGATTCGTTGGATGACTTCTCTAGGAAAGGGAGCAAATTAATCTCAGATATATACTGACTTTGAGTTTCTAAAAAATGCACCGCATCTGTGACTTCTTTGTTATTAGATTCATCCACATCATTTAAATACAGACTGTGTGTAGGGAGAACAAAGAAATTACATATTCTAGTCTCGTTTTCTCTGTTATCTGATTGTAGTACGAGATAAGCTTCATCATCAAAATAAGCTTCTTCGCACGCAGATTGTCGATCTCCTCTCCAATTTTAGCGGTACTTGTTCATGTAGACTAGCTGAATTCGAGTATTCTCGTTTTTGTGGTTTCGATATTAATACTTACCTTATGAGCATGCTGTCCGCAATTGCTGATTGAAGGATTTAAATCTCAATTACTCAGACCTTGATTACATGAAGTTATTTAAACAGATCGAACCATGTTCTCGAACATTAATGATGTAAGTAGAAGTTCCGATTGTATCCTCTATGAACTGTGTGTATTTCTGAGCATCTTCATTCGGCAGAATAGTAAGTATGACTCCCGCGAAGCCGCCGCCATGCACACGGCATGCACCCCTACCGATAGTCTTAAGAAAAGATTCAGTGATGGCCAGCGTAACCGTAATCTCTTGATGCTGAATGTCAGAATTCAGATAACAGTTTTGCAGCCATTTCCAGGATGAATTGCCTGAATCGGTAATCAGCTGCAGGAACCGATCCATATTCCCTTGAGTTAAAGCTTCCACTTGGGCTTCAACCCTTGTGTTCTCATCGAAGAAATGCAATGCTCTAAGCACAGCTCTATCACCACATTGATTTCTTAGGAAATCCAAATTGCCGTATATATCGTTTGATGTCAAGTCGCGACATACCTCTCTACCTAGCGCCTTTGCAACAGCATGCATTTCATTTGGTACGGATCCATATTCCTCTGTTAAATCGGCATGATTTCCACCGGTATTTACAATAACAAGAGAGAAACCATTCTTCTGAAAATCAAAGTTAACAGGGGTGATGATCGGCTCATGTGGATTTGCAAAATCAATAGCAATAAGTCCGCCATATGCACATGCCATTTGATCGAGCAACCCAGACGGTTTATTCCAATACTTATTCTCTACATACTGCCCGATCTTGGACATCGCTATCGCGTCTAGGGATCCTTCATTATAAAAAGTATTTAATATACTGCAAATTAGCATTTCGAACGAAGCAGACGAACTTAAACCGGAAGCCGATAATACATTGGTAGTTATATAAGCATTGAAACCACCGACAGAGTATCCAGCTTCAACAAAACCTGCTACGATTCCCCGCACAAGAGACAACGTAGCTGATTCTTCTTGATTTAGTTCAAGATTAGAAATATCAACAACAAATTTGCCCGGATAACCTTCGGAAATAAACGTAATAACCGATTCGTTAACAGGAACTGCTGCCGCAATTGTATCTAAATTGATGCTTCCGGCAAGAACTTTTCCATGGTTATGATCAGTATGGTTACCTCCAATTTCACTTCGACCAGGTGATGAGAACAAAGCAATTTCCCCATCTTCAAATTGCTCCTGAAACGACTTGACCAATGCTGAGTAACGATCAAGCTGGAGAGAAAGCTGATCTTGACCATATAAACTGGTAAGCAATGATCTAGCCTTATTTGAATTTAGCATCTCGATGGTATGTTCAATTGTCATCATAAATATTTTCCTCCTCATATGTATTGACCGATGAGAGTTCAATAAAAAAGATCGCAACCCTCAGGCTTGAAACCAGATGATAGCGATCTTTTTACGATTATTTATCAATACTACACTTTCCGAATCCAGAACTCATATGCCAGATTCTGATCGGACTTAATATGATATTCCTCATGAACCGGAGCTCCCCAGCTGTCGTCACCGCCTACGCCCATTTGGAGACCAGCTACTGTAACAACTACAACTGTGTAATGGACTTGTGGCAGCTCATATGGATGCATGGCTTGCTCTAGCTCGAATGCGGTATATGGCGAGATATTGCATTCCACTGGTGCAGATGCAGGTGCACTAATCTGAATTCCTCGTCCTACCTGATTCGTGATATTCACACGACGCACACCAGTCCGATTGCCTGACTCTTGCGGTACGATGTACGGAGATAAATTATCCGCTGCTTCATTCTGGAAAGTACACAATCTGGCACCATGACAACGATCGATGTAGTTCTCGTCAGGACCCATTGCATACCAGTCAAGCTTGTGATAATCTGCCGACAGCTTGAAGGATACTGCGAAGATCGGCATATCTGGCAGCCCTTGAACCCCATGATAGCTTGGCTTCACTTGAATGCTTCCATCACCATACACCGTATACGCCACTTGTACACGGACATCTGGATGAATGTTTACCAAGTAAGTGAACGTAATCGTTGCACGATCGGCTTCTTCCACCAAAGCGGTATCGATGCATCTTGGTTTCAGACTTGCACCATACCAAGCGCCGAGATCAAAGCCCATTACTGTACCTCGATCATTATCCGTTGTTGCTCTCCAGAATAGTGGATAAACAGGCTGTGCAATCAACTCCTGACCCGCATAATTAACTGAGGTCAAGCTTCCTGCTGCTTCGGAGAACTGGATGCTAAAGCCTTCGCCCTTCACACCGATATTAACATCGCCCTTAGCTACTCTGATGGTCCCTGTCGGCTCAGATTTAGCCTTCTCCAAAATTTGTTCGAACACGAATTGTCCAAATGCCACCTCATGTCCTGCCTCTGCCCATAACGTGCTAGACTTGAGCTTCATCGACGCATTAAAGGTATATTCCCCTTCTGTATCCGCGTATTGATTCCAATTCAACTCGATATTTCGTTCTTCTCCTGGTGCAACGATTACGTCCATCTGACCGATATATACCTGATGCCCTTCATGACATACACTGTATTCCAGTACATAACCCGCAGTATCGATAAACAAGTTCTCATTTGTAATTTTGATGCCTGCTTCATTTGGTACAAGCTTCACATTTTGATATAAGAATTTCACTTCCTGCAGCTTAGGAGACGGTTTACGATCTGCGCAAACAATACCATCAGCAACAAAATTGTAGTCTGTTGGCCGATCACCGAAATCTCCGCCATAGGCCATAAATTCATTACCGTAACGATCTTTCTTGATAATTGTTTGGTCGATAAAGTCCCAAATAAATCCGCCTTGATACATCTGATATTTCTGTTCAAGTTCCGTATACTTATGCATGCCGCCCAGTGAGTTCCCCATTGCATGGATATATTCACAGTTAATGAATGGTTTAGACGGATTATCGTTTATGTAAGCTTCGATATCCACCGGCTTCGCATACATTCGGCTTTCCATATCGCTTGTATCATTGTAGCTTCGATCATGGAAGATACCTTCGTAATGAACAAGTCGGCTCGGATCGGTCTTACGGAAATACTCTGATACGTTGTAAATAACTTCTCCACCGTACGATTCATTCCCGCATGACCAGATAATGATCGCAGGATGATTCTTGTCCCGCTCCAGCATGGATACCGCACGATCCATTACAATCGGCTGCCATTCTGGAAGATTGCCTGGGACTACCCATGATGGCTCGACAGCTCCTTGCTTCTGCCATGAACCATGTGATTCAAGGTTCATTTCATCGATCACATATAAACCATACTCATCACATAGCTCGTACCATAAGGTCTGATTCGGATAATGGGATGTACGAACCGCGTTGATATTACTCTGCTTCATCGTTTGAATGTCCCACAGCATATCCTGTTTGGTTACAGCCCGACCGCTTCTGCAGTTGAATTCATGACGATTCACGCCTTTGAACACAATTCGCTTGCCATTAATGTGCATCAATTTATCAATCATCTCAAACTTGCGGAAGCCTACTTTTTGCGGAACGACTTCAACAAGCTGACCTGCTTCATCATAAACCTGTAAGAATAACGTATACAAATACGGCTGCTCAGCACTCCATAACTCCACCTGCTCAAGCGAGAATTGAACCTGTGCTCCATCCGCAGTTATAATAGCCTCACCACTCGCAACCGCTGCCCCACTCCGATCATACAGCTCATACTCCACTTTGCCTGCTGGCTCGCCTGTCAGCTTAAGATCTGCCGAGAAGCTGGCTCCCTTATAAGCAGCATCCAGATCTGTCCGAACGAATATATCCTGAATGTGAACCTCTGGAACCGTATAGAGATATACGTCACGGAAAATACCCGAGAAGCGCCAGAAATCCTGATCCTCTAGCCAGCTTCCTGTACTACGCTGGTAAACTTCAACAGCAAGTTTATTATCACCTGCTTGTATAAATGGGGATAAATCAAATTCTGCTGGTGTAAAGCTATCCTCGCTATAACCTACAAATTGTCCATTCAGCCATACATAGAAAGCGGATTCAACACCTTGGAAAGAGATAAATACAGGGCGTTCTTGCATCAACTCAGGCAACTTAAAATGCTTCACGTAGCTGCCAACTGCATTATACTCTTCTGAAATAGCAGGCGGACGAAGCTCTTCATGACCATCCCACGGATATTGGGTATTCACATACTGTAGTGAACCGTATCCTTGCAATTGAATATGTCCGGGTACTTCAATCCCGTTCCAAGCCTCGCAGTTAAATTCCTTCGTATAAAATTCGGCCGGACGATTAGCAGGATTCACAGCGTAATTGAATTTCCATGTACCGTTAAGACTGTGCCGCATAGACATGGAAGGAAAGCATTGCGCCTCCTCCTTGCTTGTATAGTAACGATGGTCGGAGTGTGCAGGCACCCGATTCACTGCGAATACATTCAAATCACTCAGCCATGCTAATGTCGGTTTCATTTGCTCCATTTCCTTATCCCCTTACCTCTTATATTCATCAAGCAATAATTACTTAACTGAGCCCATCATTCCAGCTACAAAATGTTTCTGCATTATAAAAAAGACAGCTGCTGTTGGAATTGTAGCAATTACAATCGCCGTCATAATCACACCATAATCAGGTGCATAGCCAGCCCCTAGATTGGATATCAACAGCGGAATGGTTGTGTTCTCAGGCGTTTGCAGTACGATCAGCGGCCATAAGTAGTTGTTCCAACTAGACATGAACGTGATAATGGCAGCTGCTGCATAGGTGGTCTTCATCGTTGGCATATAGATTTTGATGAACACGCCAAACTCATTTAAACCATCCATACGGCCCGCTTCGAGCATATCCTTCGGAAACATCTTCGTGCTTTGACGGAAGAAAAAGATCAGAAAGGCAGTCGTCATAGTTGGCAAAATGACTGCAGGAAGCGTATCGATCCCGATTGCTGGGGCGACTTTCGAAATTTGGGCAAAGAAGCGGTACAACGGTATCATCAATGCTGCGAACGGGATCATCATGGACAAGAGAATAATGTTAAAGACGATATCTCTCGATTTGCTGCGGAAGATTTGAAAACCATAGCCTGCCATTGAGGCAATGAACAAAGCTAATATAGTTGTAATAACAGCAATTTTGGCGGAATTGAGCAGCGCCGTCGTCAAATCTGTTGTATTGAGCAAGTTTCTAAGGTTCTCCATAAAATGTGTACCCGGCAGTAAGCTTCCCTTCGTTACATCGACAGACTTATTCGTAGAACTAATAATCATCCATAGAAATGGAAAGATAGACACGAACGATACGAAGCTAAGGAATAGATAAGTTAAGCCGCGTTTAATTTTGTGCATCTTTATCACCTGCCACTTTGAATTGAATAATTGCTAGGATTACAATCATAAAGACAATCGAATAAGAAACAGTTGCCGCATAACCAAAGTCTGCGTTGTATTTGAAGGATAGATTATAAATGTATTGCGAGATCGACAACGTTGCATTACCAGGACCACCCTTGGTAATATTCATGACCTCATCAAATAATTGCAAGGTACCAATTGTCGAGGTAATCGATGTGAACAGAATGATCGGCTTTAACATCGGAATTGTGATGTTGAAAAACTGCCTTGGTGCATTCGCACCATCAATCCTGGCTGCTTCATATATGGATCTATCAATATTTTGCAAAGCAGATAAATAGAAAATCATATTATATCCTGTCCAACGCCATGTAATGGCGATAATAATCGTAATTTTAGCCCAGAACGGGTCGGTAAGCCACTGAATCGGATCTGCGATGAGATGCAGCTTCATCAGCAGCATATTGACTAATCCATCTGCAGCAAATAGATATTTAAAAATGATTGAATATGCTACAAGTGAAGTTACACACGGCAGGAAGATGGCCGTACGAAAAAATCCTCTTCCTTTAAGATTACTGTCATTTAGTAAAACTGAAATAAACAGTGCCAAAATGATCATTACAGGTACTTGAATGATTAAGTAGAAAAACGTATTCGATACAGCTGTAATAAATGTACTATCCGTAAACAATCGTTTGTAATTGTCGAGTCCTACAAATTGTAAGTTGGCGCCCATACCCGATTTAAACGAGAGCAGCAATGCTTCAATCATCGGATAAAAGTAAAACAGAACAATCATGGAAACTGCGATTATAATAAAGGACCATGCTGTAAGCCCTGTAGTTATGTGCAAACTAAGGCCTGATTTCTTTTCTTTCACGACACCCCAGCTCCTTCCGGTATTGAATAGGAAACCTCAGACCGTTGCTTGCCTGAGGTTTCCATCTTCATCTCTCTCTTATTTCAATTGTGCCTCAGCTTGTTTCTGAGCATCGTTGAGAACCTGATCAACATCCTTGCCCTTCAAGTAATTTTGAAGCTCAACCTTCATAATATCCTCGATAGCATAGGTGTGAATACCGTAGTTCACTTTAGGAATCGCTTTCGTCCATTCAGCAAAGTCAGCTGTAATGTTCTGTCCGCCAAAGAAGTCATCACCTGATTTATAAGCTGGTCCACTTGTTGCTGGTGTATAAGTACCGATCGCACCAATGTCAGTTAATAGCTTTTGGTAGAAGTCGACATCTGCTCCGAAAGTTTTGGCCAAGAAGTCAGCTGCCACATCTGCACCATCCATATTCATCACATACCAGGAGCTTCCGCCCAAGTTTGAAGAATTAGTAGCATTTGGATTTTTCGTTAATTTTGGTGTTGCTGCAACTGCCCATTTGCCGGATTGGGATGCTTCAGCCTTAACAGAAGGCGTAATCCAGTTTCCTTGTACAAGAGATGCTACATTGCCGCTATTAAATCCTGCAAGCATTTGACTCCAGTCGGAGTGAATCGTCATAATGCCTTCATCCATCATTTTCTTGTAGATTTCCAAGGATTCTTTTAACGCTTCATTTCCTGCCAGGTTAGGTGTTTTACCGTCTTCATTCAAGTACCAGGAGCCTGCCGACTGCATCATTACACGGAGAATACCAAGATCATTCGGATCTGTCGACATCATGAACTTTCCTGTTTTCTCCTTTACTTTCTTACCGATCTCAATGTATTTATCCCAAGTGATATTTTCCATATCTTTGGCTGTGTATCCAGCTTGCTCTAGGTAATCCGTTCTGTAATACAAGCCTGTTACACCAGAGTCGAATGGAACACCATATTGCTTGCCGTTATAGCTTGTTGGACCAATTTTGTAATCTGCAAAGTCAGAAACTTTGATTACATTGGACAAGTCATAGAACGCATCAGGATAAGACTGTAAGAAGCCTTGTGCACGATAATCCTCCATAAGAATAATATTTGGAAGACCTTTCGTTGTGCCTGAATTCAAGCCTGTATTCAGCTTCTGAATCGTATCCGGTTGTGCATATTCGATAATATTAATTTTTACATCCGGGTTGATTTTGGAATATGCTTCTGTCGCTATGTTCAGTGCAGCAATGTTGAATTTAGGATCCCATGCCCATACTGTAATTTCCTTGATTTCTTTGCCTTTATCTACGCCGCTTGCATCAGGTTTGTTAGCTGCATCCTTCGATCCCGATGAGCATCCAGCTAGAAGAAGCATACCTGCCATAATAATGCACATTAGTTTCTTCAAAATCATCTACCCCTTTTTGTGTAATATGATGTGAAGCTTATTTGTAAGCGTGTTCATCTTACGGATTAAGCTTATCATTCAGCTGAAAGGGTCCGTTAGGAATATATTTGTATGCATTTGTTCTTTCTTTATCAAATTGCAGGCGTTTACTTAGAGATTGTTTTCACATTGGTAATATTTTTGGAAACTATAAAAATATTATTGGGAATCTATAATAATAAGCGGAAGGCGTATTTTAACCTTCGTCCCTTCGCCAAGCTGACTCGAAATGGTTACGCCATACTCATCACCATATAACAGCCCAATACGACTATGGACGTTCTTTACACCAATCCCTGAAAACAGCTTCCGCTTGCCTCTCATATAAGGCAGTCCCTGATGATCAGCAGCCAGTTCCATGCCATCACCGTTATCATTGACTTCACAGATCAGTGCCTCGTCTTCTTTATGCACCATTACCTGAATCGTTCCTTCGCCCTTCCTATTGAATGCATGAAAGAACGCATTTTCAATAAAAGGTTGAATGATCAGCTTCGGCACCCGGTACTCCAAACAATCCGGCGAGATAAAATAGTACACTCGGATCCGTTCACCATATCGAACTTGATTGATATAAACATAGCTTTTGAGAATTACCATTTCTTCCTCTATACTATTCGTCTCATTAATGTTGCCGATTGCATTCTGCAGCAGAACAATAAGTGCATTAATCGTTTCTGTTGCCTTGTCCTTGCTGCCTTGCTGAACAAGAATTTTAATCGATGCAAGCGTGTTATAGAGAAAATGTGGATTTATCTGCCGTTGCAGTGCGGCTAGCTCAGCATTGCGCTGTTCTTTTTGCGTTTCAACGAGCTTGTCGACATAATCATGGATCTCATCTAGCATATAGTTATATGCATCGCCCAGTTCTCTAATCTCATAAGAGCCTTTGATCTTAACGTAATTGTCAAAATTGTTGCGAGTCGCCTTTGACATTTGCCTTACCAGCATCGTTAATGACCTTGTAATCTTCCGAGTGATTAAGAAGACGATGATCAGCGCAATAACAACAATTGCCGCTGTGATCAAGGTAACGGCATTATGATCCAGAATTTGCCCCATTGCTGCCTTTTTATCAATTACATTGACCAAATAATAGCCAAATTCCGGCATGTACTCTGCAAGCACAATACTGTCTTGATCCATAACATTCACATTTAAGCTGTCAATTTGTTCCGTTACGATTTTTTGAGCAATCTCCATTAAACTCGCATCTGTCTGCCCAATCCAATCCTCACGATTACTGGATACGACAACTCCAGAAGCATCCATGAGCGCGATATCATTACCATCACTCGTCATATTGTTATATAGCTGCTTAAAATCTCTCTCAAACATCGTCACGTACATCGTCCCATACACGGCGCCTGTCGACCTCTCCATCAATGCCTTTGTAGCAATGATCAGCGGTTTGCCACGATAGTCCGGATTCAGACTGCTGTTATAATACTGGTATATCAGCCTTTTAGGCTCTGCTTGTGCATTCATAGTTATATCATGCTTCTTCAGTTCCTGATCTGACATCGGAGGTGCTATATTGCTATTCGTCGAGTAACTTCGTCCATTCACGCCCAATATTTTTATGCCAACGCTATAAGAATCCAATACTGATCCGAACATCTTCACCTGCTGACTTATATCGTAATACATTCTCGCTGTTGTTACTGAGTCTACTTCCGGTCCAGTCAAAAAAAATTTAATAGAACCGCTTTGCTGAAGCTTGCCAGCTGTGGTAACAACAGAATAATTGAACGATTCAAAATTCATTTTCACCTGATTCACTACTTTGGAATTGGTAATTCCGAAGGTTTTCATGAATAAATCAGTAGTCATGTTGATCGTCAACCAGGAAGTTAATGTCGTGACCCCAGCAATACTGACGACCATGACGACAAATATTTTGAGAAATAGGCTGTGCCATTTCAACTTATCGTAGATGATCCGCATATTCGTATCTCTTTTCTAGTTATTATGATTACTGCGGTATTGACTTGGCGACAATTCGGTAAATTTCTTAAATACCTTACAAAAATAACTATGATCCGAAAATCCTACCATACCGCTAATCTCTGAGATCGAAGTTGCCTTATCACGAAGTAATTCTGCTGCCTTTTCAATCCGCACCCGATTCAAGTATTCTTTAAATCCTTCCTTATTATTTGCTGAAAAATAGCTGGATAAATAGGAGGGATTAAAATGAAAATGCTTCGCCATTTCAGACAACGTCAGCGGTTCTGCATAATGCTTCTGTACATAGTCCAATAATCGTTTCATATTCTGATTGCTGTGATGATCTTGACTTTCGAAAACACTCGCAGCCTCATTCAGGAAGGCTTGCAACAATTCTATGGTCCGTACCGCATACAATGCTTCATCAATGGCCTTAAAATATCGATACTTCGCCTCATCTAATTCCGTAGTATCCATTCCCATATTGGACATGATGATGGTGATATTAAAAATCATATTACTGAGAAAGGACTTGAACTCATAGACATCCGTTCGATAATAGCGGGACATCCGCTGAGCATGCTCCAGGAGATCCTGAAAAGCTTCTTGATAGCGTCCTCGTTTCAAATCCTCTGTAAGCCCGCTTAACTGGAACTTTGAATCCACCGCCTCTACATTAGGCAATTCATTGTGTACCATAATCAGACGCTCTGGAAAATAGTATTGATATTGAAACAACTTGATAATCTGCTCTTGATAGACCGAGGCCATATCGTAAACGTTCATGAAAACATCACTAATCGCCCAGCACATTTTCATATCTTTGTTCTTAAATTCATTTATCGCTTCACAAGCCATACCCGAAATTTCATGCAAGTGAACATGATTCTGGTTGATGATAAAAACAGCAATGTGAGGCTCCGGATAAACAGTATAGGGATTCATTTGTTCCTGCTGCGAATTTGCCTCCAGTTCAGTTCTAAGCTTATCTTCGATCCCTTTCCAATTAGGCTTGGCTTGTCCGGACCTCAATTGACAGCTAAGGAGAGCAAATTGGCGGTAAGGCAATGCACTCTCCAGCAGTGAAGACTCACTCTCTTCGCTCTCAAGGTCGTACCCCGTAATCGCTTTAGTAAGAACATGGTCAACCGATAGAGGATTATCTTGTCCATTCGGTTTTAACTGAAGTGTAGGAATGAGTGCAGCTGTTTTCTGCAATACACGCAGCAGTTCCTCAGACTCTAGCTTAGGTTTCAACATATAATCTACCACGCCATGCTGGAAGGTCGATTTTACATAGTCAAATTCACTGAAGCTGCTTAGCACGATCACTTCGATCTCTGGATATTGCATCTTCACCCTGCGTGTTAATTCCTGACCATCCATTACAGGCATCACAATATCAGTAATAATAATATGAGGATGCAACTGCTCGACCAGTTGCAAAGCTTCCTGTCCATTCGAGGCCTCCCCAACCAGCTGAAACCCTTCTTTTTCCCAATTGATATAGTGCTTGATCCCCTGTCTAACCAACAACTCGTCATCAACAATCAACACTTTGCATAGCTCGCTCATAAAAAGGACTCTCCCCCATCCTCTCTAAACTTGGACCTTATAAAAGCGTTTACACATAACATTATAGCAGAAGCATTAGCATATTTTTCTAGAATTCACCAAAAAGCGACAGCCTTCTCACGTGAAAGCTGCCGCTTGATAAGTTTTAAATTGTCCCTTGCCCACACTGCTAATGGCATTGCTATTGCTTTTGCTAGAAAGACAGATACTGAAAAAAGTGCTTAGTTTATAAAAATCCACTTGTAATCAAGTATAAGAGCTGTTACATGAACAACAGCTTGACCATACACTATATAGTCAAAATATTAAAAACTTAGAAAGGTGTGATTCCATTTGGGAAGTATTCTTAGAGTAGGTCCTCCTGGCACCCAGACTTACGACAGCATAACAGAAGCAGAAGCTGATGCACAACCTGGAGATGTTATTTTGGTCTTTAGAGGAACCTATAATGAAAATGTAACTGTGGATGTAAGCAACTTGGTAATAATGGCCTTTGAAGATGATGTCATCATGGATGGTCAAAATCAAGAAGATCAAGCTTTTGAGATCACTGCAGAAAATGTTACCATTTCGGGATTTATAATTCAAAACTATGCTCTATATGGAATTTTTGTAGATGATACAGGAGCCAGAATTGTAGGAAACATTATATCAAATATTATTTCAGATCATGATGATGGAGATGGTATATACATTAATGACGAGAAAAACTTAGTGTACAAAAATATGATTCACAATACTACCGGAAATGGAATAAATGTAAACTCTGGTGAATCTAACTGGATCGTAGAAAATCACATATCTAAGACATTACGTGGTATAGTCATTGATGGTGATCAGAATAATGCAGTTATCAAGAATACTTTAGTCAATAACAATGAAGGAATTTTTAGTCACTACGGAAACACTCTTATGCTGTACAACCGTATTTACAATAATGCTACAAATGGTATACAAATATTACAGGACGAGGATAGCCCAGTACTAGAAAATAATATTCATAATAATGGCACTAACGGAATTTATATCAAAGGATTTGAAAGTGCTTATCTTGAAGGAAATTGCATCCAAGACAATCAAAGCTCTGGTATCCGTATTGCGGAACTCTCTAATTTTAATGTAGTAATCAATAATACTGTTAGGGATAATAAAGCTGATGGAATTAGAGTACAAAATGATGACAATTTTGACAATACGTTCATTAGAAATACGGTATGTAACAATTATCCTTTAGACCTCAATATTCTGGAAACAGACTTTACTGCTATCGATAACCAGTGTAACAATAGCAACCCTCCTGGCATCTGTGAGAGGAAATGTACTCTAGATAATCATTGTTTTGATCCCTATAACAGATTTAGAACGTATATGAAAAGGAGGTAAAATTCATGACAAAAGTTGAAAGACTAACTGTGCAACTACTTGCAAAAGAAAAAGAGCTTGAGTTTGAGAGAAATAGGTTGAATCAATTAGAAGAAGGACAGGATAAAGAACGTCAAGGAAGATTAGTTTCCAAATTAGAAGAAAAAGCTCAACAATTAAAAGAAAAGTTGGAAGGGTTAAAAGCAAGTAACTAATTACACCCATCAAAGTTGTCCGGGTTCTTTTTTTTGTCCCCGGAATTAATTTTTTCCACCTACTATAAAGGTAAGCGTCAAACTGTACCCCCCAAGCTATACATTCCCCTTGATTACACATGTGCATCAATAGCTAACCCTTAATCAACTCGTTGCACATACTCCATATTTTCTCAACGTTATCACTATTGGTCGCATACTGAGGGTAAGTCCCCGAACCGAATAAATTTTTCAATTGCGCAATGCCTGTCTCGCTTGTGGATGGCTGTACAATCTCTCGTTTATGATTGATTAACTGCCCTGTAACATCGCGGAATTGATCGGAGGTACAGATCTGAAAGTAATTGTCCGCCATTCCAGACGGTAGAGGATTCGTAAGATTCTGAGCCATTGCAAGCACTCTCCACCATGGACTCATCTTGTTAATCGTTTCTTTGGATAATTTGACACGGTTTATCTGTAGGGCATTGACTTTAATCCCTCGATCCTTATATTGCTCCGCCATCTTGAAGGTTAAGATCAACAACGCCATTTTCGAATCACCGTACATCTTATATGCACTATATGTCCTCGAATTCCGGAATTCACCGCGCAAGTTATCGAAGTCGATTGTCCTTTTCGGATCGAAGAAATTCTTGATGTTGGTCGTGCAGGCGTTGAGCACTCTTGGATCTTGAGACAATTCTAGATGATCTGCTAGTAGATTAGTCAATAGATAGGGTCCGAATGTATTCGTAGCAAATGATAATTCGATATGTTCGGGGCTAAGTTTATACTCTTTTTCACCTTGATTTAGGTAAGCGGCATTATGGATGAGGATATCTACGTGTGGATATGCGTCTTTAACCTTAGAGCAGAAGGTACGTATAGAATTAAAAGAAGATACGTCTAGTTCTAACAGATCTACATACGCATTGTTCGATGCCTGAATGATATCTCGCTGCGCAGCTGCACTAATTCTCATATTGCGGCATGCCATGATAACTCGATATCCTTCGGTCGCAAATCTTAGAGCCGCAGCTTTACCTATCCCTGAGTTAGCTCCTGTAATGATAACGATCTTATCCTTCATACCGATCACGACCTCCAATAGGAAATTCCACACAGAAACACCTTTAGACATCCTTTATCTGCATCGCTGATGAAAGGAGATTCGGCAATGAGTTTATTTACTAAAGCTTATGAGGAATGGCTGTAAATTAACATTGCGGACGAGAAAAACCCATGAAGAAGTGAGTTAGAAGAAACCGGGTTTTGCAAACAACTCTTACTAGCCTTTGTCGGAAAATTCGTATCGACTCCTATGTCATTTGACTTGGATTGGGCTGAAGCAGAAACGCTTCGATTCGCCCGCCGATTGCTGCATCCTTTTTCAGCCCCCCCAACTGGCTAGTCACCTTCGACTCTCTGATCGTCACACTCGGCGTATCTTGCACGTATTAGTCGAACGAAATCTGTTGATGGTAACCAGCCGGAAGCAGCAATATCGAACTTATCAACTACGCTGGGAGTACAAGAAGTAAGGTGCATAAAAGGGACGCAACACTCTAACGGACACAATGACCGCTAAAGAGAGTAATTTCGGCATTTTAGAATTCTAACGAAACACAGTTACAGCTATTTCGTAAAAATGCCCCTTTTTGCAATGATTTGGAGTACTTAAGCGCTGTAGTGACCGTTACAATCTGAAAATGGCTGCTTTTAGCCAATTAACGTCCATGGTGTCCGTTAGAGTTATAGTATGACCATACTTCCAGAGGCTCGACCTCTTCATAAGCTGCGGGACCCCTATATCGCTTCCTGCGCGCAGACGAACCTGGTTCTCGCTCCCATCGGGGCTTTCAAACATACAAAAAAACACGTCCAATGGACGAGGTTTAAATTATTTAATTTGGTGGAACCAAGGGGGGATCGAACCCCTGACCTATTCGCTGCCAGCGAAGCACTCTCCCGGATTGATCAGTCTCACTGCCCGATACTGGACAGGGCGAATGATCGTTGAAACGTCATTTAATGCCGTTACGCCAATAATGACCCTCATTCGGACAATCAGAATCGACACGATCATCCATGCGGCAAACCGGATTTCCGCTCGCTCGTTTTTCAATGACATGAACATAAATGCGATGCCCGAAGAACCGTCTCCAAGAGATTCCTCTCTGGAGAACGATTATTAATTCATCGATTATACCAAATGGCATGCCACATAATGATCATGGCCGACATGACGGAACACTGGCACTTCAGCCTTGCAAATCTCCGTCACAAAAGGACAGCGAGTATGGAACTTACAACCTGATGGCGGGTTCGCCGGGCTCGGGATATCCCCTTTGAGCACGATCCTCTCCCGCTTCAGCTTCGGAATCGGAATCGGCACCGCCGAGAGCAGCGCCTTCGTGTAAGGATGCAGCGGATTGCGGAACAACTCGTCGCGCGGAGCCGTCTCCATCATCGAACCCAAATACATCACACCAACTCGTGTGCATAAATGCTCGACGACGCTTAAGTCGTGCGAGATGAACAAATAGGTAAGACCCTGCGATTCTTGGAGACCGCGGAACAAGTTAATAATCTGGGCTTGTATAGACACATCGAGCGCAGAGACCGGTTCATCGGCAATGATCAGGTCAGGGTTCAGGACAAGCGCACGTGCGATTCCGATCCGTTGCCGCTGCCCGCCGGAGAACTCGTGTGGGAACCGATCATAGTGATAGGAAGACAAACCGCAGGCTGCAAGTACTTCTTCCACGCGGTCCCGGATTTCACCCTTCTCTAATAGTCCGTGATCGAGCAGTGCTTCTCCGATTGCATCCCCCACGCGTACGCGCGGATTGAGCGAGCTATAGGGATCTTGGAAGATCAATTGCATTTGCGGACGAAGCTTCCGCAGCTCCTTCGGAGGGAGCGTGTGAAGATCCACCCCCTTGAACAGAACTTCACCGGAAGTCTTATCCGTTAGGCGCAGAATGGTGTGTCCCACGGTGCTCTTCCCGCTGCCCGACTCTCCTACGAGGCCGAACGTCTCACCTGCTCGGATCGACAGGCTGATATTATCCACTGCCTTTACATGACCAGACGTACGATTGAACAAACCGCTTGTAATCGGAAAATACTTCTTTAAATTTCTCACTTCAACGATAGGTTCAGACATGTTTAGCCGCCTCCTCGTATAACCAACACGCCACCTTCTGGCGATCTGCGATGTCTCTTAATTGCGGCTGTTTCGACTGGCATATCGACATGCACTGGCCGCAGCGATCATGGAAATAACATGATTCTGTCAGTGACAATGGATTCGGAACTTGTCCCGGAATCGAATACAACTGGTCCTGCCGCTGATTAATAATCGGCTTCGACTTCAATAAGCCTTGCGTGTACGGGTGTCTCGGATTACTGAAGAGCTCGACCACTTCGCCTTCCTCAACAATCTTGCCGGAATACATCACGATCACGTAGTCCGCCATCTCCGCTACGACCCCCAGATCATGGGTGATCAATAGAATCGACATATTCGAATGAGCTTTAATCTCGCGAAGCATATCCAGAATTTGCGCTTGAATCGTCACATCGAGCGCGGTCGTCGGTTCATCGGCAATGAGCAACTTCGGATTGCAGGAGATCGCAATGGCGATCATGATCCGTTGCAGCATCCCTCCGCTGAGTTCATGCGGATACGAATCGAAAATTTGCTCCGCTCGCGAGATCCCGACTTGTTCGATCAGCTCAATCGCACGCTTACGCGCATCTTTCTTGCTGAGTTTCAGATGCTCTATGAGCGGCTCCGTAATCTGCCCTCCGATTGGCAGCACCGGATTGAGCGAAGACATCGGCTCTTGGAATATCATTGCGATGTCGTGGCCGCGAATGGTACGCAGTTCATTTTTACTCATCTTCAGCAAATCTTCGCCTTCGAAGCCAATTCGACCGCTCACCACTTTCCCAGACGGTCCTTCGATTAGTCCCATGATCGACATCGCTGTCATGCTTTTGCCGCAGCCGGACTCACCGACGATGCAGACGGTCTCCCCTTCACGCACGCGTAAGCTTATATCGTCAATCGCCTTGACCGTACCTTCCTCGGTATAGAAATACGTACTTAAATGATCGATTTCTAGTGTATTCTTCATCATCCTTCACCTACTTCTTCTGTTTGGGATCCAGCACGTCCCGAAGCCCGTCACCGAATATATTAATGGCGATAACCGTTGAGAAAATCGCAAAACCTGGAGGAATCCAGAGCCACGGATGCTTCTCGAAGTCAATGATGCTATTCGCCGCATCAATCATATTCCCCCATGTTGCCGTAGGCGGCATAACACCAAGACCAAAGTAACTCAGCACCGACTCCGATAGAATCGCACCGCCGATATTGAGCGTTGCCACGACAATTAAGAGTGGAAATAAGTTCGGAAGCAGATGATGGAACAGCTTCCGCCGATCCCGCAGCCCAAGGACAACGGCCGCCTGCATAAATTCACGCTCCCGGAGACTTAGCATCTGCCCGCGAACAAGCCTTGCAAGACCCGGCCAACCGACGAAACTGAGCATCATCATGACGATATACATCCGGTAATCGGTCGGGATTTTCCACTCAGACAACAAGGCCCCGAGGATGAACAAGATCGGCAGACTCGGAATGGAGAGCAATAGATCCGCAATCCGCATAATCACTTGATCTACGATCCCCCGATAATAACCCGCAATCGCACCGAGCAAGCTCCCGATAAAGACCGATAGCAGCATGGATGCGAGGCCGACGGTGAGTGAGATTCGACCCGCTTGGAGCAAACGTGTCAAGACATCGCGTCCTAACATATCCGTCCCGAGCCAATGTTTGAGATTAGGCGCATTGTTCATCGCCATCACGTTAACCTTGTTGTCGGTGTATGGAGAGAAGAACGGCCCAATAAAGCACGCCGCGAACATAAATACAATAAAAATAAAGCCCGATACCGCTAATTTATTCCTGAGCAGCTTCCGCATGGACTGCTTCCATAATGAGGTTCTCACTGCAGGGAGCTTGCTGCTGCGACCTTTGACAACTTCACCTTGAACCATAGACATAGGCCCCTCCTCACAGTTTCACGCGCGGATCCGCGATGTTATATAGAATGTCAGATAAGAGCGTACCGATGACCGTGAGAACAGCGATGAACAGCGTAAATCCCATGAGCAGCGGATAATCTCTGGCACCAAAAGACTGCATGTACAGTTGTCCAATGCCTGGCCAATTGAATATTTTCTCGATAATGAGCGATCCGCCAAAGAGCCCCGGAAGCTCGAATCCGACGAGCGTAATCGCAGGCAGCAGCGCATTGCGCAGTGCATGACGGAACAGCACCTTCTTCTCGGTCATCCCTTTAGCACGGGCCGTTCGGATATAGTCCTGCTTAATAACGTCAATCATGTTACTGCGGAAATACCTAGTTAACGACCCGACGCCAAGCAGCGTCATCACGATTACCGGAAGTGCCATATGGTTTATGACTTCCTTGACATAAGCTAGGCCCGTCGCATTGCTACCTGTCGTCATCATGCCGCCTGGTGGCAGCCACTTCAAGTCGACAGCCAGTGTCTTAATCAAGAATAACCCGATGAAGAACGATGGGATCGACATCGCCGCGAAGATTCCGATCATCACCAGCGTATCGAACCAAGAGTACTGCCGGTAAGCCGAGATGACCCCAATAATAACGGCAAGCAGCCAAGTCAAGAAGGTTGAAGTAATCGCAAGCAGAAATGAATTCCAGATATATTCATTGAACAACGTCAGTACCGGCTTCTGCTGCGCTAGCGAATAACCGAAATCGCCATGCAGCGCATTTTTCATCCAGAGGAGGTACCGTTCAAATAGCGGTTTGTTCAAGCCATAAATCTCCCGCAGCTCCGCCTTGCGTTCCGCCGTCAGCTTCATATTGCTGGATACGAAGTCCCCTGGCGTTAAGGCATATAAGAAGAAGATCAGCAGCGAAGCGCCGAGTAATATCAAGACCATATAGATCAGACGTTTTGTTAAATACGTACTCATATATTTGGCTCCTTAATAGTCCATCCCCTGTCTTCGCGACAAGGGACGGAAAGGTGGTATTATTTCAAAGTCCACTCTGGCAAGCTTGCTGAGATGCCTTGCGATGGATTGATTTTGATATTCTCAATCCGGCCGTTGTACGCCAGGATCAACTTGCCGTAGCTCGTAAAGATGTATGGAGCATCTTCGTTAATGATTTGATACAGCTCTTTATAAATCGCTTTGCGCTCTTCGATATCTGTCGTTGCAAGACCTTTCGCGTAGAGCTCCTTCACTTTTGGATTGTCGTACCCTTTCACTTCGCCATCGAGGAAGGACAATACGCCATCCGAAGGATCACCCAAAATCGATGTGGAGAAGGAGACGAGATCGTAGTCACCGCTCTCGAACTTCGCAATCTGTGCATTGAAGTCCGCGAATTGCTCGGCTTCCAGCTGTACGCCAATCGCTGCATAGTTTTCTTTGGCTACCGCGATGAAGATGTCCGTTCCTTTCTTCTTGGAGCCGATGAAGTGAACGCTCAACTTCTTGCCATCTTTCTCACGGATGCCGTCTGTGCCTTCCTTCCAACCTGCTTCATCCAGCAATTGCTTCGCTTTCTCCGGATCATAGTTGTAAGGGTTAATGCCCTCTTCGGTATAAGACCATGAGCTCTGCTGCGTTGGGATGTTCGCAATAGTCGCGGCTCCTTGGTTCGAATCCACGTAAATCGTCTTCCGATCCAGTCCATAGGTTAATGCTTGACGAACAAGCTTATCCTTGAGTGCTTCATGCTCCATGTTGAACTGAAGATAGCCATAGTTGCTCGCGGTGTAGGGCTCTAGGTTCAAGAAACCGAGCTTCTGCAGACGCTCAATATTGTCCGTTGTTGCTGAGAAGTTGCCGTAATCCTGCTCGCCCGTCTCGATGAATTGGAACGCGTCGCCTTCTGTTGTTTTATAGATGAAATGTTCCGTCTTCGGCTTGCCTGCATAGTAATACTCGTTCGCTACGAAGCGTACCTCTTGACCCGGAATGAATTTCTCCAGCTTGTAAGGTCCGTTGCCGAGCGGGGTGGCATGCAAATTCTTAATGTAATCCAGTTGACCAAACTTGTAATCCTTGCCGTAGTAAGCTTTGGACAATACATCCGAACCGAGTACTTGAAGCGCCGTTGCATTCACATTCTCCAAAGTTACGGAAATCGTAAGCGGGTCGATGACTTTGATTCCTTCGATGGACGGTGCTTTGCCTTCTTTGTAAGCTTTACCGCCTTTGACATTCGTCGAGAGAATATCGTATTGGCCATCGTAGACTTTGTCATGCAGAATCGTCCATGTGAATGCGACATCATCTGCCGTCAATGGGGATCCATCGCTGAATTTCAAATCTTTGCGCAGGTGGTATGTATACGTTAATTGATCGTCCGAGATGTCCCAGCTCTCTGCAAGTCCAGGAATCGGAAGGCCTTTCTCATCCATTTTTACCAGCGAGGAGAAGAGGACCGAAGACACGTTGCCGTCATACCCACTCTGATGGAAATACGGTGTGAAAGCACCGCTTGGATCCGTTAAGCCGACGATAATCGTATCCGTACGTTTCTTCGCATTCTCTGGCAGCTTAGATAAATCCGTTGCTTTCACCAAGCTCGTAATGCCTCCGGTTGCCGGCGTTGTCTGCTCGGGGGTTGTCGCCGCAGCTTCCGTCTTGCCGCTATCTACTACAGGCGTCGAGGCTGGTGATGAGCAAGCAGACAACAAGAGTACTCCGCTAATAATGACCGTTAGTAATGAAAATAAACCCTTTCTCATAATACGTCTCCCCGTTTCTAATAAATTGAATTAAACATTGAATTCCGATCCGAAAGGTATGAATTGTTTTGATTGGTTTTATTATATGAATCAAAATGTGTTCTGTAAAGAGAGAACTTAAAAAAGGTTTTGTGTAAAGAGAATATGTCCCTTCTCCATAAAATAAAACCTGTCTAAACAAAAAACGCCTCCGGCGTCCATAAAGGACGGGAAGCGTCTGGGTGAGAAACCGTATTTTATTGCGACCTCGTGGTGATAAAACGATACAGAATTTCATCGATTTGCTGTACCGCCTTGAGCCGGAGACTATAATGTGTCGTGACTTCACCCTCGATATGGGCATGAATAAATCCTGCGCTGCGCAGCTTACCGATATGATCATGGGTAATCCCTTTGGATATTTTCATATGGCGTACAATTTCGGTAAAAGGCTGTGGACCCTGGTGCAAATACCGCAATATCTTCATTCGGCTCTTCTCGCCAATCGTACGAAGAATTCGATAATGATGCGGAGAGAGCTCCCCGGGTTCATCAATATATACCCTCGCTGCATAGTGGCATATTGTTACTTTGCCAAAGTGCCAGATCACATTTAAAGGCTGAAAATGATATTGCGGAACAAGAAGCAACTCCTCAAGCCCTGGAATCGGCGTGAACAGCATCCCATTCGTCGTATCATCGACGAAATCCTCCGGCGACAACTGCGTTAACATCTCAGTTCGCCGAGCCGCTTCGGCGTGTAGAAGGCGAAGAATTTCCGGGTCCAACTGAAGAAAATACTCTTCATTCCACGCGGTCAACAATTGCACAGCATGCGTTCGGAAGGCTTCCATCTGCGCTGGAAATTCATTTCCGTACTGCGACAGCAGTTCGTACAGCTCCCCCACGGAATGTCCTTCAATCCACGTCACGAGCTCTTTCGGAGACGTCAAGTCCGGACAGACAAGGGCCAGCAAATAGATAAATCTCCAATCGCCATTCACCTCGATGTTATCGAGCATACTTCGAAGTTCAGGCGATAATCGCTCCTGTGTTATCTCTACCCATTCCATTGAGAGATCGATTTTTTTATAGGATTTACGGCATAAATAAGTATGCAGACTGCTAATAAATTCATGCAAGGGCGTAAAACTTACGCGTAAGCGATAATCCAATGCCATACTCCTCCGCTCCTTTCCTAATATGCGTGTGCAATTTATAGTTTCTTATATATTAACAAAAACCACTTCTAATGACGTGATTCAGTTTCGTTTATGGTGGAGCCAAGGGGCTAAGTTTGTCGAAACTCCCACATCAGCATCCATGTACATTTCATTTAGCGTAAAAACTTCATTTATACCAAGTGCAAACCTAAACCATTTAGAAAACAAAAAAAAGCCTGACCTTAAAATTCAATAAGATTCAGGCTGCGATATATTCATTTTCTTGTGATTTCATGTTTTAGGACGCTTTTTTTCAATAGATTACGCAGAAAATGGTTCGGGCTTCGTCTTGCACATCCCTTGGACGATCAACGATGTAGTCGATAACACTCAGAGGCAACCTGCCATGTTTTCGAAAAGCACTCGCCGGTAAGACGATGCCACTCTTCTTCCAACAGTTGATCAACGATTCGATCGGGAAGCGCTAATGAAGAATCGGACTCAACGATCATAAACAAGACAAGCCCCTCGCGAAAAATGCGCAAAGACACGATGCCCGCCTCCCGCATATGCTTCTCGTTCCCAGCGGGAATATCGCGATGAAGTTGTTCGTACCGTTCAACTTGATCCGGATGAAGCTGCGCTACTCTGACTTCCGTTATCACGTTTACTGCCAAGTCCCCCACTCCTTTTCAATCGCTCGCTCACCATACGGGATTGGGTGTTTCCTATCTCTCCCCACCCGCCCCCATAGCCAGTCCCGAAGCCTTCATGAATCGATCCGTCCCCGAATGACTCTAACCTTCTCTTCACTCGGCCAAGGCATATCGTATGATGGAGCATGGACATACCGTTCCATGGTAAGCCGCAAGACGATACCGGTTCCCGATGGCAACGATACGTGAAGCCATTTCCCCTCGATCGGGAGCGTTCCAGTCACTTGACCGGAAGCATCGACGATTTCTCCAGCGATAAACTGATGTTCTCCGAATACGCCAGCTTGCACGACTAGCTCCCGATCATCGAAAAGACTTGTGTTGAACAAATGTACCGTTACCGAATCCGGCGTGAGCTTCTCCACCAAGGCAGATACTCCTGGGGGCAATCCCGGTTGCCTCTCGGCTGCGTCGAAATAGCGCACGCGACCATGTTGCAGACCGCCATGCGAGATATGCATTGGCCCGCCCAGCGTTAATTGTACGAGCCCTTCGAAATAGAGAGGACACATCTCCTGCCATATATGAATAGCGGAATAAATGCCTTCGTTGAAATGTTCGGTCCAACCGTGCGGATCGCCTTCCGGTGCACGCATCTTGGCGAGCTGATTGCCGATCAATTCGTAATTGGCGCTCAGAATTCGCTGCGGGTAATCCGGATTCAGTCCGCGGATGTACTGGTACCACGGCTGCGTATTACCGATGTAGTGTTTCGTTTCCCTACCAGTCTTCGGGTCTTTGCCGGAGAATGCGGGCACGATTACTTCGTTCCAATCATGGTCTTTGGGAATGCGTTCGATGCGTTCCAAGTCTTCATCAGCCATCGACGTCATCCATAAATAGATCGGGTATCTCGACTGCGCCTCACGGTAATCCGTCCAGCCGCTATCGAAATGCTTATACGGGACGACCTGCTTCCCTTCATACTCTTTGCGCAGCTCCCAATTGCGATCAAGCTGCTCCCTTGCCAGATCGAGCCCGTTCATGTCTCCGGACAGTAATACCGTGTTCATGCACGCATTCGTGATCGGCTCGATGATCGTCATAAAACCATGCGGCCAGCGCCAACCGTAGTAGCCTCCCCACCATTTGCCGTCGTTGTATTCCCCGATCTGTCCGGACAGTCCGACATTGTCGGGAATGATGCCGCCGTTTAACCGCGCCCTTTCCTTCCACACCTCTACGTATTCGATCACCCATTTTTTCATGCTTTCATCTCCGGAAAACATGAAGGCGTGCGTAATCAAACTCGTCGCGTTCAAATTCAGCGGCACGTCGCCGCGGTTCATCCGATCGTTCATCATCTCGATCAAGTGTTTGTACACTACATCATTGGACCAGGCACACTTGCCGCTCTCGAAATTCACACTGGGAATATCTTCGTACGGAGCCAAATAATCGTCGAGGATGCCTCGGTGCGTACTCCAATCTTCTTCCGTCACTACAAAGCGGGGGCCGCGGCTGCCAGTCAGCGGCGACCGAATCAGCTTAAGCTCTTTATCATAGTTCGGCGCATCCGGATCGTCTCCAGTGTACATGGCCGCGAAGTTTTTCGCTCGCTGGCGGTCTTTAAGCGTGGCTGGTCCCGCCAACCCGAGGAAATACAAATACAAATATCCTTCGCCATGATGCATCCAGTCGTAATAAGCGTCGAATTCCCGGTGCACTTGTCCGTATTCCGTCCACTGCCAAGTGATGCCATCCCATATTCTGCGGGACACCTCGTGCAGTTCGCTGCTCCCCCCCAGTACATAAAGCAGGGCCAAGTTCATAAACCCTTCATAGGGATCGTCGGATCCATCCATACCCGGCCATTGCTCGAACCAAATCAACGAGCCGTCGGGATGAGTATACCGTTCGACGAACTCTTTAGCCGCCTTGTTCAACGTTTCAAAAAGCTGTTGCTCCTGCAAAGCCCACTGCGGAGTAACCATCCGTTCCGAGGCGTGGACATGCGCAAGCGATAGATGAGATAAAGTCATTGTGCCGTTCTCCTTCCTGTTTCCCACTATTCGTTAACCTCTTAACCGAAATGTCGTTAGCTCTGCGTTCATGCTATGGCTGTTGCGAAATCCCTGCTCGGGGGACGTCCAGTTTTGCCTCCATGTCACGAAGTAACGAAACTCATAGAAGCCGCCCAGCGACGCCTTGAAATTCGTTTCCCAATAATTCGTCATCGTCAGGAATACAACGGGTGATTCCAATCGTCGCCTTGCTGCCTGCTCAACAGTTGGGCTTCATGCGCGAGCGGTCCGGTCTGGATCAGCGCCGTGTCGGGAATGTCAATCACGATGCCTTCGCCTGGTGTTGTTCGTTCTTCTCTCTTTAGGTATCCTTCATTTGGATTAACCGAGCTGAAAGCCACCATGCAACGGAATAAGCGCCCCGTTGACCCATGAAGCCTTCTCGCTGCATAAATACAAAGCCGCATCCGCCACCTGCTGCGGCGATCCCACATCCGCCCTTAGTTTCTCGGATTCGGCAACCTTTTCGGCCTCGGCGGGATCTTTAATCAACTGTTTAAACCATTCGTTTAGCAATGGCGTCGCAATGCCCGCCGGAAGCAAGGCGTTGCAGCGAATGCCGGTATCATTCAAATCGAGCGCTAGTCCTGTCGTCAGATGATTGAGCGCGGCCTTGAGCGAGTCGTAAACGAAATTTCCAGCGATATTTTTCTGGCTGTTTAACGAGCTGATGTTGACGATCGAACCGCGCGTTTCCTTCAAATACGGCAGAGCCTTCTGAATTAGAAAAAATCCAGACTTTACGTTAACCGCGAAGAGGCGGTCCCAGTCCTCATGCTTGACTGCTTCGATCGGCTTGTTGCACACCAGGGCAGCGTTGTTGATGATGATATCGATTCTGCCCCATGTCTTGACGGTCTGCTCTACGATCATATCCGGCGCGGAAGGTAGGAGCTGGTCCGCTTGCACTAAGAACGCCGTGCCTCCATCTCGCTCTATCCCCTCGACGACCTGTCGCAACTTCTCCACATCCCGTCCGCATACGACGACGCGTGCGCCTTCTTTCGCCAAGGACTCGGCGATCGCCTTGCCAATTCCGCTTCCAGCCCCCGTTACGATCGCAACTTTATTCAAAAATTCAGCCATTTCCACCATCTCCTACTCTCCACTATACAAATTCATCCAAAAGTCTATACAACAAAAAATACATTCCTATAGAAAACCTCTATTCAAATCACCCATAAATGACCCGGGTTCCTTATAAAAGTACATACTCTGAACACATGCAGCGCGACTCAATGATCTTGTTGCTTGTGCGGCGAGTCATCGATTGATAGGAGCGCTCCATCTCTGCCACCTGGCGCTAGCTCATTCACATAGTGATATGTATGGTCAAATGTCCACTATGTATTCAGATTTAGTGTGTATATCCGTCCTCCATTACCAAATACACTTACATGTGGGAATTGGTCCTGAAAGATATCGATATTATGCTTTACCTTCTTCAATGCATCTTCTATTCGAATCAGCTACACTTAGTTGGACAGTAAAATTAAGGGCTAGTAGAAATAGTACAAAACTACAAGGAGCGGATCTACTATGCCAAGACAAAGACGTACATTTACAGATGATTTTAAGAGACAGATGGTTCAGTTATTCGAGAATGGAAAATCTAGAGCTACTATTGTTGAAGAATACGAATTGAGTCCCTCTGCATTAGAACGTTGGATCAAACAATACCAACAGTCAGGATCTTTCTCAGAGAAAGATAATCGTTCTGCAGAAGAGAATGAACTCATTGCGTTACGAAAAGAAAATCAACGTCTTAAGATGGAAAACGATATTTTAAAGCAAGTAGCGCTGATCATAGGACGAAAGTAAGTGTCATCAAGCGAAATCGTGGCAAATACTCGGTATCAGCAATGTGCAACGTTTATACCTCTCATTTTCTCTCATATTCTAGGTATTTCATTCTAGAGATACTTCTTCATTTGTCCTACTTTTCCCTTTAATTTCTTTTTATATTTCGACAAAAATAGTTTATTTATACTAATGAGCTTTATTAAAGCTAAAGAGTATAAATAATATACATGATAACCTGCGACAGCTCTATACTTAGACGCCGTGCTCCTACATTTGAAGTATGTTCTCCGAAGCTAACTCTTTCACTTCCTTCGCGCGGACTGAACCCCAGGGTTCGCCCCCTAGGGGCTCTACCACAACAAAAAAAACCACGTCCGATGACGTGGTTAAAATTCGTTTTGGTGGAACCAAGGGGGATCGAACCCCTGACCTCTTTGCTGCCAGCGAAGCGCTCTCCCAGCTGAGCTATGGCCCCCAAGCTATAGATTCCCTTCGATTGCACATGTGCATCAATAGCTAACCCTTAATCAACTCGTTGCACATACTCCATATTTTCTCAACATTATCACTATTGGTCACATACTGAGGGTAAGTCCCCGAACCAAATATATTTTTCAATTGCGTAATGCCTATCTCGCTTGTGGATGGCTGTACAATCTCTCGTTTATGATTGATTAATTGCCCTGTAATATTGCGGAATTGATCTGAGGTGCAGATCTGAAAGTAATTGTCCGCCATTCCAGACGGTAGAGGATTCGTAAGATTCTGAGCCATAGCAAGCACTCTCCACCATGGACTCATCTTGTTAATCGTTTCTTTGGATAATTTGACACGGTTTATCTGCAGAGCATTGACTTTAATCCCTCGATCCTTATATTGCTCCGCCATCTTGAAGGTTAAGATCAACAACGCCATTTTCGAATCACCGTACATCTTATAGGCGCTATAAGGCCTCGAATTGCGAGATTCACCGCGCAAGTTATCGAAGTCGATTGTCCTTTTCGGATCGAAGAAATTCTTGATGTTGGTCGTGCAGGCGTTGAGTACTCTTGGATCTTGAGACAGTTCTAGATGATCTGCTAGTAGATTAGTCAATAGATAGGGTCCTAATGTATTCGTAGCAAAAGATAATTCGATATGTTCGGGGCTAAGTTTATACTCTTTTTCACCGTGATTTAAGTAAGCGGCATTATGGATGAGGATGTCTACGTGTGGATATGCGTCTTTAACCTTAGAGCAGAAGGTACGGATAGAATCAAAAGAAGATACGTCCAGTTCTAACAGATCTACATACGTATTGTTCGATGCCTGAATGATATCTCGCTGCGCAGCCGCACTAATTCTCATATTGCGGCATGCCATGATAACTCGATATCCTTCGATCGCAAATCTTAGAGCCGCAGCTTTACCTATCCCTGAGTTAGCTCCTGTAATGATAACGATCTTATCCTTCATACCGATCACGACCTCCAATAGGAAATTTCACCAGAAACACCTTTAGACATCCTTCATCTGCATCTCATCAGATAACAAAAAAAACGGCATTTCTGCCGTCTCTAAGTTCGATATGGTGGATTGTCAGGGACTCGAACCCTGGACCACATGATTAAGAGTCACGTGCTCTACCAACTGAGCTAACGATCCATGATGTAAGGTAGAGAATGATTGGTGGAACCAAGGGGGATCGAACCCCTGACCTCTTCGCTGCCAGCGAAGCGCTCTCCCAGCTGAGCTATGGCCCCATACGATAAGTATTCATTACAAGATTATACTGTTCGTAAACTGCCTTACTAGTATAGCACCATCTTAAAATGAACACAAGAAAAAATTGACTTAATGATATCTTACCCCTTGCAGCAAGCCAATGAACAACATAAAAGCCCTCCAGTGGGAGAGCCTTGATTCATAAGGAAATGGGCGGTTGGCTTATTACTTGGAAGAAAGGCGCGTGCCTATGAGCGTTGCAATGCACTTTAACTCATTTTCCAATTTAGAAATGTGATCTGATCTTGCCTATTCAGTTGTGCTTGCCGTTATACTCACTTGCCAGAAGATTAGTTAGAACTTAAAGTTACAGTCCCTCTTCTTGAAGTTGTATAACTATTTGAAGCCTCCCGCCCTTTTCTTGCTCTCGCAGAAGCCTTGCTTCTAATTAACTTCGCCTCTTCTGCTCAACTTTATAATACTACTTTATGTAAGCGTTTGCAACAATCAATTGTAAAATTAACCAGATAATCATTTCCGTCCTTCAATGTACATTTCCCACCCACAACTTCAAATAAATAAGCCCTCCATCAGGAGAGCTTTAATGATAAAGATATTGGGCGGTTGGCTTCATTGCTTGAATGAAAGGCACGTGCTTAAGAGTGTTGCTCTTGCACTTCAACTTATAACCCATTCACTTCGATATGCTACTGCTTGCGGATGCAATACTGCTCACTGCTATACTTTACTTCAAGAAGTTCTGTTCTACAACCTGAATTATAGATCTCCTTCCTGTTCTCGTATAACTTCTATAAGCCTACCGCCCGTATCTTGCTTCTACAGAAGATGTGCTGGTTAGTACTTTCACGTCTTCTGCTTGAATTCATTATAGCACTCTGATTAAGCGTTTACAACACCAGCCACACAAATATCACTTCTTCCCCTTACCCTTAAATACGCTCCGACGACTCGCGATATCAGCCCTACCTATGATCAGCAAAAGAAGCCAACCCGCAGCCCTTCCCAGGCAGCAGACAAGCTTCTTGCATCATTATTGCTTATTCATATCGGATAGAGGATGCTTGGACAACAGCCCAGTCAATTCCTTCATAAACATGTTAATGTCTTTAAACTGACGGTACACCGATGCAAAACGGACATACGCCACTTCATCCACAGGATACAGCTGCTCCATCACTAATTCCCCAATATTTCGGCTCTCAACTTCCGCTTGCGCAGTTGTTCTCAATTGCCTCTCTACCTCAGACACAATTGCTTCAAGCCTCTCCACAGATACCGGACGCTTCTCACAGGCGCGAATTAGACCGCGCAGCAGCTTCTCACGGCTGAACTCTTCTCTGCTTCCGTCCTTCTTTATCACGATAAGAGGTGTTTCCTCCACCATCTCAAACGTCGTAAATCGTCGGCTGCACTCTTCACATTCACGACGGCGACGGATGGATTTGTTATCATTGGCTGGCCTTGAATCAAGAACCTTTGTGCCAAAGTGGTCGCAATATGGGCATTTCATCGCGGGTGTCCTCCTTTCATAAACATATATACGGTTACTTCTTGCATGTACACGCAGTCAATCCAATACTATTCGCCAATAAATCCCAGACCTTACCTGTAATGAACTTCGAAACTTTGCGCAAAATACAATTACAAACGGCAAGGAGGTGAATAGATTATGAGCCAGAACCGTTCCAGCAACAACTTGGTTGTTCCTCAAGCAACTGGCGCACTCGAGCAAATGAAGTTCGAGATCGCACAAGAACTCGGTATTGCTATCCCACAAGATGGCTACTATGGAAACATGGCGACACGTGATACAGGATCGATCGGTGGTTACATCACAAAACGTCTTGTTCAAATGGCAGAACAACAACTTGCAGGTCAATACAAATAAAGTTTCCGGATAGCAGCGGACTAAGCGGCGAAAGCTGCTTGTCCGTTGCTTCTATCCATAGGCTTTCTTATATTTATCATAATAATGGAACACACGTTGGACATACAACCGGGTTTCGTTAAATGGTATTTGTTGACTTGCCGTTTCCAGCCGCCCATCCCAGACATCGTCACGAAGCCATTGGCTTACATTGCCTGGTCCCGCGTTATAGGCTGCGACAGCAGCGATCCAGTTATTATCGAATTGTTTGATTAATGAATTCAGGTACCACGTTCCAAGCATGATATTAGGCTCAGCTTCGTACTTCAGCTGCTCTAACGTCCACTGCTCCTTCATCTTCATCTGCCCCATAATCCAGGTTGCGGTGTCAGGCATTAGCTGCATCATCCCTATCGCACCTTTTCTTGACTCCTGTCCAGGTTTATAGTTCGACTCTACCCGTATGACAGATGCGACTAACAATGGATCAACCTGATAGGCTTCCGCCTTCTCCCTGATCGTATCCTCATATGGGATTGGATACATCCACTGCCCCAGCCATTCCGATTGCACAAAGAGGACAAATAATAATCCCACGAGCAGCACAAGCAAATACCGCTTACGCAGTAATTTATTCATTACATTGCTCATAACTGTACCTTTTCATTCTTCAGACGTCTAATCAAATGCTTCACCTGCTGGCGAGTTATTTCTAACTCCGTCTCATTCTGAATGACATAATCCGCTTTAGCACGTTTCTCTTCAATATCCATCTGTGCGTTGAGACGCTGTTCTGCTTGCTCTGCTGTTAATCCATCCCGCTCCATTAGTCGTTTCAACTGAATAGCACGCGGTACGTATACGACGATCACGGCATCGAACATGCCTTCCATCCCGGACTCATACAGCAGCGGAATATCTGCAATGACCAGCTTGTCCGGCTGTTCAACTGCATACTGATCCATCAATTCAAGCATCCTCTTGCGAATAGCAGGATGTGTGATCTGCTCTAAAGCTTTACGCTCTTGTTCATCTCGAAATACGACTTCTCCCAGCCGCTTCCGATTAAGTGATCCATCCTGGAGCAGCATGTCCTCACCGAATCGCTCTGCAATGAGTGCCAGGGCCGGACTGCCAGGAAGCACGATCTCCCTGGCAATCTGATCCGCATCAATGAGGAGCGCGCCTTCACGCACGAACATGGCAGACACCGTACTCTTTCCGGAAGCGATTCCTCCGGTCAATCCGAGCTTCATCGTCTCACCTCATCTAAGCTTACAGCAGTTTCAGAATACCCATTAACATAAGAACACAACCTGGAAGAAAGGATAGTCTCCTCATCCAGCTCCATTTCGTCGCAACCACCGCTCCAAGCTGGAGACCCAGCTTAAGAAATGTACCGCTGAATATAGCAATGAACAAGGCCGTCCACAGAGGCGGATAGCCGATCATTGCCGCGCCTATGCCAGCTCCGAAGGCATCTAATGAAAGCGCCGCTCCAAGCCATGCCGCTTCGGAAGCGCTGATCGTTCCTGAACGGTCGATATCAGCGGCAGCTGGCGTTCGCAGAATCTGAACAATAATTCCTAATCGTCTCAATTGAACTTGAAGCACTGGCGTCGGATCAGTCTCAACTGCGGAGTGAGCGGCCTCAGCTGCATGGCCTTCCTCCAACTCTCCAGCATTCGACGATCGCACGAACTGAACAATAGCCAGCAGCCCGATTCCGATCAAGATCAGCGCCCCGCATCTGCTAGCGAAAGCAGGCGATATCCATGTCATCAACCAGCTTCCAACCTGCATGGATAAGTACAGGACAAGTCCTGAACAGAACGCAATAACAAGAACGGATATCCACGGCAATCTCAGACGGCGAATTCCATAGGTCAACCCGACACCAAAGCTGTCCAGACTTAACGCAAACGCCAACACAACCATCGATGCAATCGGAATCATCTACTCCATTCCCCTCCCACATGAATCCTGACAGCACACTTTCAAGACTCATTAGATGTCGTTATCATATGGGCGGATCGGAAAATAGGTGCATCTGATTACGGTCTAGGCTGACATATCGGACAAGTATGCGTGCCGCGGCCTCCAACTACTGTCTTCTCAATCATACTTCCGCAGGATTCACATGGCTGATTCTGACGCCCGTATACCTGCAGCTGGTGCTGAAACATCCCCATCTCGCCTTGTCCATTCACATAAGACTTGATGGATGAGCCTCCAACCTCTACGGCTTCCTGTAAAGTTGACCGAATAGCATCATACAGCTTGTCAACCTGCTCTTCCGTTAACTGATCAGCAGGTGTCAAGGGATGAATGCCTGAACGAAACAACGCTTCATCTACATATATATTGCCAAGTCCCACAATAATATGCTGATTGAGCAATACGGGCTTAATGAAGCTTCGGCGTTTCTTCAACGCTTCTCGAAGCTTCTCCTTCGTAAAGTCAGCCCCAAGCGGCTCAATTCCGAGCTTGTTAAGCGGCGGCAGCACCAGCTCATCGCCAGGCTCGAACAGATGCATCGTGCCGAATTGGCGAACATCCTTATATCTCAGCTCTGTACCATCTTCAAAATGAAAAATAACATGTGTATGCTTCTCTACTGGCTCGTCCGCAGCATAGACACCATAGCGTCCTTCCATTCGCAGATGGGATACGAGCACGAGTCCATCTAGCATAATCATCAAAAACTTGCCGCGCCGCTCCACTTGTTCAATCGTATGTCCTTCGAGAGCGGCACAGAATGATTCTATTTCAGCCGGACGCTGAATGATTCGCGGCAGCGTGACAGTGACGCGCTCAATTCGCTTGCCCGCTACTAACGTATTCAGCGTTCGTTTCACGGTTTCTACTTCCGGCAATTCCGGCATGCTTGTTCACCTCAACATCCACTATTAACTCTTGCTGTCCATTATAACGTATTGCCGCAATGGATGGGCGGATTGGTTGAATATTACTTCGCCTCGTACCAGTTCGTGCCAACACTCACATCCGCTTTGAGCGGAACAGCCAGCGTGAGCGCCTGCTCCATCACTTCCGGCACGAGCCGCTTCATCTGTTCTACTTCATCCGCAGGGACCTCAAACACCAATTCATCGTGTACCTGCAGCAGCATACGGCTCTTCAAGTTCAGTTCCTTCAGCTTCGCATCCATTTTCACCATGGCAAGCTTGATTATATCCGCTGCTGTGCCTTGAATCGGCGTGTTCATCGCCGTACGTTCGGCGAAGGAACGCAGATTGAAGTTGGACGCCGTGATCTCCGGCAAGTAGCGTCTGCGCTCGAGCAGCGTCTTGACGAAGCCGTCGTGACGCGCCTGCTTCACGATATCGTCCATAAACTTCCGCACCCCTTGGAACGCGGCAAAGTACTGCTCGATAAACTGCGCCGCATCCTTGCGCGTAATGTTCAGGTTCTGCGACAAGCCATAATCGCTGATTCCATAAACGATACCGAAGTTGACGGCCTTCGCTTGGCGGCGCATGTTGCTGTCTACCTGAGAAGCCTCCACACCGAATACGTCCATCGCCGTCTTCGTATGGATGTCCATATCGTGCAGGAACGCTTCCTTCAGATTCGTATCATCCGAGATATGAGCAAGCACGCGCAGCTCGATCTGGGAATAGTCAGCCGCTACGATGCTCCAATCTGCTTCAGTCGGAACGAATGCCTGTCGAATCAGACGACCTTCTTCCAAGCGAATCGGAATATTCTGCAGATTCGGAAATTGCGAGCTTAAACGGCCGGTCGCCGCAATCGTTTGTCTATAATAAGTATGGATTCGCCCTGTATCCTTGCGAATCTCCTTCAGTAAGCCTTCAATATAGGTAGACTGCAGCTTCGACATCGTGCGGTAATGGAGAATGAGCGGAATAATGTCATGATACGGCTCCAGCTTCTCCAGCACTTCAGCATCAGTCGAATATCCAGTCTTCGTTTTCTTGACTACCGGCAACCCGAGCTTATCGAATAGAATCTCGCCCAATTGCTTCGGTGAGCCGATGTTGAATTCAGTTCCTGCCAGCTCATAGATACGGGTCATCGTCTGCTCGATCTGCGCGGAGTACTGCTCACCGAGCTTCTCTAAGCTGGAAGCATCCACCCGAATGCCCGTCTTCTCCATGTGCGCCAGAATAGCAGACAGCGGTAGCTCGAGCTCATAGTACAGCTTGCTCATCTCGAAGCGCTCTAGATCGTGCTTCATCAGCGGAAGCAGCTGCTTCAACGTATGAGCTTTACGCGCAGCGTGACGCGCGACGACGGCGGGCTCCGGCACACGGAACTTAGCTCCCTTGCCATATACATCTTCGTCCGATTGCAGAGCAGGAAGCTCATATTTAGCGGCTAGCGATTGCACCGTCGCATTCGCATCGCTTGGATCAAGCACATAAGCAGCCAGCTGCACGTCAAAATGTGTACCCTCGTACGTGATACCCATCCAGTGTAGAATAAGCTCTGTTCCATGCAGATCAAAGCCAACTTTACGAATCCCAGAATCTCCGAACCATTCTCGAACCGGCTTAGCCTGATCGCTTAGTAACACATCTTGATCTATATAATAATAAGACTGTTCCGAAGCGAGAACGACTCCGATAAAGTCCGCTGTATGCGGGTTCTCACCATGCGACTCCAGCACGACCGTATCCAGATTAGGCAGCTCCTCTAACAATTGTGCCAGATTATCCTGCGTCACAAGAACAGGCTCAATCTCAAGCATAAGAGAAGCTTCCTCCTGTACGCCTTCACTCGAACCTGTGGACTTGTCCGCAAGCTTCTCGAATCGTTCCACGACCGACTTGAATTCGAGCCTGCGCAGCATCGGCAGCGCCGTGTCGGTCTGAATACCGTGGAACGCCATCTGCTCTCGCTCCACTTCGATCGGAACCTCACGGTAGATCGTCGCCAGCTGCTTGCTCATGCGGGCATCATCGGCATGATTCTGGATGTTCTCCTTCATCTTGCCCTTCAGTTCCTCCACATGCTCCAATACGCTTTCAACTGATCCGTACTGGTGCAGCAGCTTAAGCGCCGTCTTCTCGCCAACACCTGGAACACCCGGGATGTTGTCGGAGGTATCCCCCATTAAGCCCTTCAGATCAATGATCTGGAGCGGCTTCAGCTGGTATTTCTCTTCGATCGCCGCAGGGTCGTACTTCTCGATCTCGGTCACGCCCTTGCGTGTCAATACGACCGTAACGTTATCTGATGCTAATTGGAGCATGTCCTTATCTCCAGACACGACGAGCATCGGCTTGCCTTCCTCATCCGCCATGCGCGTCAATGTGCCGATAATATCATCCGCTTCATAGCCGCTCAATTCGAACTGTGCAATACCGACAGCTTGCAGCATCTCCTTCATGAGCGGAAACTGCTCGGACAGCTCTGAAGGCGTCTTCGAGCGACCGCCCTTATAATCCTTATAATCACCATGGCGGAACGTAATCTTTCCCGCATCGAATGCGACGAGGATATGCGTCGGCTTCTCTTCTTCCAACAGCTTCAACAGCATAGTGGTGAATCCGTAAACAGCATTTGTATGTAAACCTTGGGAGTTGGTCAGCGGCGGCATCGCATAGAATGCGCGGTTCGCAATACTATTACCGTCGATAACGATCCATTTTTCCATATATACAAGCACCTCAATCCATTCTCTTGTACTTCATGATAGCATAGCCCACCCCTATTGTGAAAATCTCCGTACACAAAAAATCCGAACAGCACTGCGGCTATCCGGATTCTTAACGCAATATCGATTAACTGTTTAGGTCAGGTCTTTCATTCGTTACTAAGTATACGACGCTCTCGCCAATATTCGTCGCATGGTCTGCGATTCGCTCGATGTAGCGGCCGACAAAAGTCAGGTTCATCGCCTGTGAAGCATTATGCGGATTCTCTACGACATAAGTCAGCAATTCGCGGAAGATTTGTCCGTACAATTGGTCAACGAGGTCATCATCTTTCGCCATCTTATAAGCAAGATCAACATTTTCCGTCGTGTAGGCTTTGATGGACTCTTGGACCATCTTCTGCACAATTTCCGCCATCCGCGGTATATCAATGAGCGGCTTCATCAACGGCTGACCGTTCATGCGCACAACCACCTTGGAGATATCGATAGACAAATCCCCCATACGCTCCAGATCATTTGAGATACGGAATGCTACTATAATGCGTCGCAGGTCCTTCGCTACAGGCTGCTGTTTCAGGATCAGGCGTGAGCCGATATCCATAATTTTATTTTCCAACTCATTGAGCTCCACGTCTTCCGCAATAATCACTTTCGCGCGCTCAACATCGCCTGTCTTCAAGCAATCGATGGACTCGGATAGAGCTCGTTCTACTCGCACACCCATCTCTTCAAGCAGTTCTTTCAATTCATCCAAACCCAAGTCAAACTCTTTACGTCTAATCACAGTACACACTCTCTCCCCTCAAGGTTCTGGCACTATTGAGTATGAGACAATTCGGTTCATCGGGTTATCCGAATCGTCCTGTAATGTAGTCCTCTGTTCGCTTGTCACGCGGATTGGAGAACAGAGACTCTGTTTCTTGATATTCTACAACTTCACCGTTAAGGAAGAATACCGTCTGATCCGATACACGCGCTGCCTGCTGCATATTGTGCGTTACCATAACAATTGTATACTTATCCTTCAATTCTTGCACTAACTCTTCGATCTTTAAGGTCGAGATCGGGTCAAGCGCGGAGGTCGCTTCGTCCATGAGCAATACTTCGGGGTTAACCGCTAAAGCGCGAGCAATACATAGACGCTGCTGTTGACCGCCGGACAGACCGAACGCGGAACGCTTCAGGAAGTCCTTTACCTCATCCCACAATACCGCTTGGCGCAAGCTTTGCTCCACGATCTCGTCAAGAGTTGCCTTATTGCGGATACCGTGCAGGCGAGGTCCGTACGCTACATTATCGTAGATCGACTTCGGAAATGGATTCGCTTGCTGGAATACCATCCCTACCTTCTTCCGCAATGTTTCGACGTCAACCTCGTTGCTGTATATATCCGTTCCACCTATAGCTACAAGACCGTCGATTCGTGTTCCGATGATCATATCATTCATGCGGTTCAACGTGCGAAGCAAAGTCGATTTACCACAGCCTGAGGGGCCGATAAAGGCGGTGACCGCCTTCTCCGGGATCGTCAGCTTCACGTTCTTCAGCGCGTGATACGTACCGTAGTATAGGTTTAGATTTTCGATATTTATTAATGTATTAGTGGCGGTAGCAGTAGACATACGCTCGTCTCCTTATATGTTTTTCTGGTATTTATTACGAATGATAATCGCTGAAATATTCATTAGGACAAGGAATACCAACAGGACAATAATACCGGCCGCCGCCAACTCCTGGAACGCAAGCTGCGGACGAGATACCCAGTTAAAGATCTGGATCGGCATAACGGTAAATTGGTCCATAATGCTTTCGGGCAAGAATGCCACGAACGTCAGCGCACCAATCATAACAAGCGGCGCAGTTTCACCGATCGCACGGGAGAGAGCCAAGATCACACCTGTCAATATACCGGAAATAGATGATGGCAGCACTGAACGCGATACCGTCTGCCATTTGGTAGCACCTAACGCAAAGGACGCATCGCGTCTTGATCTCGGAACCGCGCGAATCGCTTCCTGAGACGATACGATAATAATCGGCAGTACGAGCAGCGTCATCGTGAGTGACCCGGACAACAGGCTGCGGCCAAAACCGAATGTGCGAACGAAGATCGTTAAGCCCAAGATGCCATATACGATAGAAGGGACACCTGCCAATGTACCGATATTCAATTGAATGAAGCGTGTCAATGCATTTTTCTTCGCATATTCTTCTAAATAAATGGCCGCTCCGACCCCGAGCACGAACGACAGCGGAGCCATGATCAGCACCATATAGATCGAGCCGACGATGGCCGATTTCATCCCAGCCTTAGAAGCAATTCGCGAAGGATAGTTCGTGAATAATTCTATATCCAGCCGAGATAAGCCATCCATCATAATATCGATCAGAAGCGCCATCAGTGCGATTATACCAATTGAAGTCGCTACGATGAAGGTAAGGTGCAGCACCAGATCTATCTTGCGCCGATTGCTAATTTGTTTGCGATTCGCATCTTGAAATATAGACATGTGCTAGTACTCCTCCCTGAACCGTCTTGCGACATACTGAGCCAATATGTTCAGCAGGAACGTGATGATGAACAGCAGCATCCCAACTGCGTATATCGTACCGTATTCAATAGAACCATGCGGTATATCGCCCATGCTGACCTGTACAATATAACCCGTCATCGTTTGGATACTTTCCAATGGATTAAGTGTCAGGTTCGGAGTTGAACCAGCCGCTACCGCAACGATCATCGTTTCGCCAATTGCACGCGAGAAAGCCAACACGACGGAAGATACAATACCAGAGAATGCTGCCGGCACAACGATCTTCAATGCTACTTCAAAGCGTGTCGCGCCTAATGCATAGGCTCCATGACGCAAGGATTTAGGTACTGCAGACATCGCATCTTCACTTAGTGACGAGATCATCGGAATAATCATAATACCCATAACAAGACCCGCACTGAGCGCGTTAAATACCCCCATAGACGGGAATATCTCTTTCAAGAGCGGTGTTACAAAAGTTAGCGCGAAGTAACCATATACGATAGTTGGGATTCCTGCTAACACTTCTAACACAGGCTTGACGATCTTGCGCACGCGTGTAGGCGCATATTCACTCAGATAGATAGCGCTCGCCAAACCAATTGGCACCGCCACGATAATGGAGATGATGGTAACGAGAAACGTGCCGCTCAACAACGGCAGAATACCGAATGATTTCGGCTCAATGATTGGACTCCATGTCGTACCAAACAGAAATTCTCCGATAGGAACTACCTTGAAGAAGTTAATCGTTTCTGTTAATAAGGTGTACACGATGCCGATCGTCGTCAAGATGGAGATGGCTGCGCACATAAACAGCAGGACAGGAATCACTTTATCCGACAGATGTGTTCGCGAGTTCTTAAACGACATCTTGCCGTCCTTCTGTGTTGTTTGATCATGCATAGATGGTACCTCACTTTGCATCTTTTACAATTCGTTAACATTATATTGATGAAAATGTGATGTCCCATTCAGTGGATTACCATCGAGACATCACATCTTCGTTTTGTATGATGCTGAAGCGTTAACCGCGCTTCGTCCGCACGATTACTGGATCAATTTCAATTGCTCATCATATTTCTCTTGTGGAAGTGCTACATAACCTACATCTTGAAGCACGCTGCCTACATTTGTGAGGTAGAATTCAACAAATGCTTTTACTTCAGGCTTTTCAAGATACGCTTTATTTACATAGACGTATAGCGGACGGGACAGTGGCGAGTAGCTGTTGTCCTTGATTGTATCGAAGGATGGCGATACAGTTGCCGTACCATTGTCGATTGGAACGAGCTTCAACTTATCTTTGTTCTCTTCATAGAAGTTATAGCCGAAGTATCCAATCGATGTCTTGTCGCCTGCTACACCTTGAACAATTGCGTTTGTATCGGAAGCAAATGAGATTTGCGTGTCATTGCGCATTTCTTTGGCTTTGCCGTTAATTTCTTCTGTGAAGTATTCGAATGTACCATGGTCAGCGCCAGGAGAGTAGATCTTGATCTCTTCTGCAGGCCATCCTGCGCGAACGTCCGCCCATGTCTTCACTGTCGAGCCAGGACCGTAGATCTTATTCAACTCTTCAAGTGTAAGCTTATCTACAAAGTCATTATCCTTGTTTACCACGACGGTTAGGCCGTCATAAGCAACTTCAAGCTCCAATACATCAATTCCGTTTGCTTTTGCTGCTGCTAATTCTTCTTCTTTAATTGGACGGGATGCGTTGGACATCGCTGTCTCACCTTTTGTGAAACGCTTGAATCCTCCGCCTGTTCCGGAAGTACCTACCGAAACGCGAACATCTTTATTTGCGATGCTGAATTCTTCAGCCATTGCTTCTGTAATCGGGAACACGGTGCTTGAACCATCGATATCAATTGTACCAGACAATTTTTCTTCAGCTGCTGTTCCTGCATTTCCTGTACCTGCGGAACTCTCAGCTCCTGGAGTTTTGCCTGCTGCTGCATCTTCTTTTTTCTCTCCGCAAGCTGTCATTACAACGGTTAGCGCTGTAACAAGCGCAAGCATCATGATTCGTTTTCCCCACTTTTTCAAGTGAATTCACTCCCTTTTATAATTTCCTAGTTGACTGGTGTTTCTTGCTCTTTACAATTACAAGTTTATATCTCGTTTGTTAACGCTGTTTGTTCGGTTTGTAAACTCTATGTAAATTTTTCAGAGCGTTCCGAACGATTTTTCAGCTGCTGATGTGCTTCCTCGGCTGTTGTCGACATGCGCGACACGGTCTGATCCATATCAGCCATTCGTTCGCGATTGTCGGATATGGTGCGGAACAGCTGGTCAAATTGGTTCAGAGCTGTATCCAAGCCGTTAAATGCCGAGCTCGCTTCCTTAGCACACCATTCGCTGCCCTCTACCGTGTTCGCTAGTGATTCATACATCAACTTCAGTGTATCTTCAATCTGATCTGTTGCAGACTTGGTCAGCTTCGCAAGCTGACCTACTTCACTCGCTACGACCTGAAACCCTCGACCATACTCGCCAGCGCGAGCGGCCTCGATAGACGCGTTTAGTGCCAGCATGCGGCATTTATCGGACCAGCCGCGAATCACACTGACCGCATTGGCTACAGCAAGCGTATGCTCTCTCAATTCAAGTGTCCGATCCTTTTGTGACTCAATCTGCTTTACGACGTTGCCAAACGACAGGGACATTTGATCGAGTGCTTGCTTTCCTTTAAGCCTCTCCTCACTCATCTTGTCAGCATGTGCATAGCCTTCTGCCGCAGCGGATTGAACAAGTCCTGCTTCCTCGCGGATCGCGCTTAACGCGGACAAAGTCGATTCAACGACGGCATATTCCTTCATCACATGCTTGTCCCGAACCATCTTAGAAAGGGCATTCAATGACTTAGCTCCGATTATGCCGTACAATCTTCCTTGTCTCGTGACGATAACACTGTCGTACATCCGTTCTTCCGAACGAAGCGCCGCGCGGTCGAGCAGCATTGAGGTATCAATCCCATACTCCACTTGCAGCATTTCCGTTTCCATTAGACGAGTGATTGGCTTCTCATGAAACAGAGCGGGTGAGAATCGTTTGCTCATTGTTTCATAATATCGCTCTCTCATCACGATTCCCTGCGGGTATTCTCGCTCATCTACAACTACGAGACAGCGCAGACTCGGATCCCGAACAAATATCATTTCTGCTTCCTTCACCGATTGCTTCAGCATCATTCGCTGTGCTTTCTGGATGTGATACTCGTACTCCAGCCCGGATTCCAGATCAGTTCCCCGTTCAGATCCCAGTGCGAGTTCCGATACGGGAGCCAGCACGAGTTCCGACTTATCGCCATCCGCAAATTTAGCTTCCAACAATACGGTCAACAGCACCACTCCATCTCTACATATTGCCTTTATTAACTTGCCTTCATTCCCAATTTATCATTCGAATGTTAAGAGATGATTCTGTTCATGTTAATGATTTGTAAATGCAATAAAGGCAGAGTCTCCGATTGCTCGAATACTCTGCCTCTTTATTTAAACGTTTATTTTACTGGTGCTTCCAGCTTGTTTTCGATCGTTGCAGCACCTTGGACTCCCTGCATCCAGGTCGAGAACTTCTCGCTTACCTGCTGATCCACCATACTCTTGCGAATATCCTCTTTCTTCTCTTCGTAAGTTGGTGTCTTCGCTTCTTTCTTATCCGTCACTTTAATGATATGGTAGCCGAACTCCGTTTTAACCACGTCGCTAATTTCGCCAACCTTCAAATTAAATGCTGCTTCTTCAAATTCAGGAACCATGTCCCCACGTCCAAAATATCCTAAATCTCCACCGCTATCCTTGGAAGGGTCTTTGCTCTTCTCTTTTGCTAAAGTTGCAAAATCAGCACCGCCCTTTAGCTCTTTCAGAATCGCATCTGCCTCTTCCTTCGTGTCTACCAGAATATGAGATGCCTTCACCTGCTCTGGCGTATAGAACTGTTCCTTATTCTCGTCGTAAACTTTCTTGATGTCTTCATCTTTAATCGTAATGCTTGGCTCTAGAATCTTGGTAATCTTCATTTTTTTACCGATCTGATCCTTAAAATCGTCAACACTCATTCCGGCTTTCGCCAAAGTCATCGCGAATTGATCTTTAGAAGGGAACTTCGCAATATAGGTTTCAAGCTCTTTCTCTACCTCTTCGTCTGTAACCTGAACCCCTGCTTTAGCTGCTTCTTGGTCAATCAATTTATCACTAATCATATTGTTAAGCACTTGTTTACCTACAAGTTTAGTCATTTGATCATTAAGCTCTTGCTGTGAAATAGGTTCACCATTAACCATCGCAACTTCTTCTTTGCTGCTGGAAGGATTCATGATCAGCACAACGATAAGTGCTACAACAGCTACTGCTGTAATCCCCCAAGGCAGCACCTTCATGAAGCCATTTGGAGCTTGTCCAGCAGGTTTTACCTGATCCTGATCCTGCTCTTGTTCCGTTGGAACTAAATCACCCGTCGATTCTGCATCTTCAGGAAGCTGTACTTCCTCCGAGGTTTCTTGAGCAGCCTCTTCTTCTGCTTGTTCTGGTTCGTTCACTGCATCTTTGTCTTGCAGTTCGACGTCTGTTGTTTCTTCATTCAGAACCTTTTCTTCTTCATTCTGATTTTTTTGTTTCATTTCGTCTTGATTCGACATTTCTAACAGTTCCTCCCCTGTCTTGTGTACAAGCTATATTTATTACATACCTCTTGAACTATAGCAGATGTCAGCAGACTTCACCTTAATGTAAGCTTAATTACACTCTATTTCTGATATGTAAAATATGACATTTGGGTAGATCCATTTATTTCTTATGCCCAAAAATCGACATAAACATACAAAGGCTCTCTTCAAAGCTGTAATTCAGCAATGAAGAGAGCCTCTTATCCCATATTGTAGCAGGTCACGCAATTAATTCACTTTTTTGCTTACAATTAGCTTATAGCCTACGCCGCGGATGGAGTCGATCTGTACCGACTGTTGGTTCATCTCCAGCTTCTTGCGCAGCGAGCTAACGTGAACGTCGACCGTACGCTGCCCACCGATATAGTCGAATCCCCAGACAGCATTCATCAGATCATCCCGCGTCACAACCGTACCTGGGCGCTGCACTAGATAGAGCAGTACCTCGAATTCCTTCGGACGAAGCGGAATCTGCTCATTCAGCAGCGTAACTTCATACTTCTCGGGATATATCCGTACGTCGCCAATCGCAATCACTTTCTCGTCCTGATCTTTAACATACGGCAGATCAAGCGCATCAGATGATGAGCGTCTCAGCACTGCTCCTACTCGAGCTAATAGCTCCGCTACGCCAAACGGTTTCGTAATATAGTCGTCCGCTCCGCACTTCAAGCCTTGGACAACCTCATCTTCTCCGTTGCGCGCTGTGAGTATAATGACAGGCGTTCGCACCCCAGCTTGACGCAGCTTCGTCAATATTTCAAATCCGTTCATACCAGGCAGCATAATGTCCAATATGATCAGATCAAATGGTTGATGAAGCGCAGTCTCCAGACCCTTCGTACCATGATCCACAACGGTTACGTGATAGCCTTCTATTGTCAAATTATAAGATAACAAGCGAGCCAGCGTCAGCTCGTCCTCGACAACCAATACTTTTAATTCCGACATTCTTGCCTCCAGATTGACCGACTTACTCCAATGGATAGGAAGATAGATATTATTGCATGGTTATCTTAACACATCGTAAACTTGTCGACCATGCCTTTTTATGAAATTGCTCCATTCTTGTCCGAGAACTGCTGAATCTAGGAGGAATGCTCATGTTCCTGTAGAACCGGAAGTTTAATAGAGAATTTCGTACCTGCGCCAACTTCACTCTCCACTCGAATGATGCCGTGATGGCTTTCGACCAGATGCTTCACGATCGACAGCCCCAAGCCCGTTCCGCCGGAACTGCGGGAACGCCCCTTGTCTACCCGGTAGAATCGCTCAAAGATGCGCGGCAAATCCTTCTTCGGTATGCCAATGCCTGTATCTACAATATCGATCATGACATAATCATACTCACCGCCGCCTGCGCTGGAACTATGAAGCGGCAGAGCAGAAAGCCTCACCTTTCCGCCTTCCGGTGTATAATTGATCGCGTTCGTCAATAGGTTCAAGATGATTTGCCGCAAGCGATCCTCGTCTGCCTCCACGTACAGATCCGCTTCCACTTGCAATCGAATATCAATATGCTTCAAGCTCGCTTGTTTGCTGATCATTTCCACCGTCTGCTCGATAAAGCTAGGCAGGTGCACCGGCGAAAAGTAGAGCGGCACTCGCTTCGACTCGATCTTCGACAGCTCCAATATGTCGCCGATCAACCGATTCAGCCGTTCACTTTCATCATGAATGATCTGCAAGAATGATTTGGCTACTTCCGGTTCATTCATCGCCCCATTCATCAGCGTTTCGGTAAAGCCCTTAACCGCGGCAATAGGTGTCTTCAATTCATGAGATACGTTAGCGACGAATTGGCTTCTCATTCGTTCGAGTCGGCGGATATCGGTTACATCTTGCAGCAGGAGCAGTATGCCAGGCTCATCTTCCTCTGAATAGGATACAGGCACGATATTTACATCCAGTATTCGTTCTTCAGGATAATACACCGTCAATTCTTCATGCTTGTAATCCAGATGCTCCAGCACTTCTCTCGTCATGGCAGACAGCTCCAGCGGCAGCTGCACATCCGTATACTGCTTGCCGAGCCAGTCAACACCCTTGATGCCTAGCATCTGTTCCGCCTTGCTGTTGAATAGAACAATCTCGCCTTGATGGCTGATCATCACAATGGCATTAATCATATGCTCCAACACGGAGCGGAGCCTGCTCTCCTTCTCACGAATTTGCGACATCTGAATCTGCAGGCTCTCCGCCATTCCATTAATGGCTGACCCTAATTGCCCGATCTCGTCTGTTCCCGTCGTCTGAGTTCGTGCGCGATAGTCCATATGCGCAATACGCAATGCCACTTTCGTCATATTCTCGATCGGAAGCGTCAGACTGCGCGCAATCCGATAGCTGATGAACACTGCTATCACAAACAAGCCCGCTAACGTTAAGCCTAGATACATCCACATGTGAACCACGCTGGCCTCAATCGACTCTAGGCTGATGGCTAGCCGGACATAGCCATTGAAATGTTCAATCCCTTCGATTGGAGCGGCAACGTATAGCATATTACGTTTCAACGTATCACTGTATCGAATAACAGAACCTATCTTACCTTCGGAAGCTTCCTTGATCTCCTCGCGATTCAAGTGATTGTCCATCTGATCGGCTGCCGTCTCCGAGTCGCCTACCACTTTACCATCATCACGAACAAATGTAATCCGCGCCCCGGCTGCTTCATGCAGCTCCTTAGCCCAATCCGAATAGTATTGAATTTCTTCTTGTTCATTGTCGAAGGACTGCCACGGAAATGTCTTCTCCATCATCATGACTTCCCGCTCCATGTACTGCTCCAGCTGATCAATATGCGTATTTTTATAGGAATAAGCCATATAGATGCCTGCTAATAGTATAGATAAACCTATCAGCACTACAAATACGGTCGTTAATCGAGTGCGCAACCGGGTCATTTCCTTCTCTCCCGTTCTTAAATAATCTGTATAAGATGTAACATTTACATAAAAGCCTTCTCTTATCGTAACGATGTCCCATCAATTTGACTAGTACGCAGTTTGTGAAGCTTTTGTAAAGAGTCATTCTGCTAGGATTGGATAATGCAAGAGGGGCTGTCCCAAGTATGGGAAAGCCCCTTGTTTTTCGGCTCGCCGATGCGGTTGTGGCGTCTGAGACGTCATTTTTAGCGCCTCATCCCTTACATGAGCTGATTTTGGAGCTGAGATGCAGGTCTTTGACGCCTCATCTGAGATAGACTTTTCGACGATGGCGAGCTCAAGGTTATCCATTCCTGGTTCTACAGCTATTCGATAAAATCGATAACTATCTACAAGGGCCGGGAGCGGACATACGAGCCGCTATTTGCAGCAAACACCACTAATTCGCCATACTAACGGACCGTAGAGCCGTTATTTGACCTGAATTAGCAGTTTAGTGCAAGTTTTGAAGCAAATAGCGTCATCTGAGTCCGCTAACCTCCCAAAAACACCTCGAAATCATGAAACAGCGGCTCCTGTGTCCGTTTAGTCGGGCTATGCGGTCTTTATGATCATGCTGCCACGCTATGGTGCCACCCAATGATGCAATCAGCTTATCGCCCACTGTTTCCTGCGCTAGAAAGTTCTCCATGCAGATAGCTGTCGAATAGCTGTATAGCTGTATAGCTGTAGAAACTACAGCCGATGGGGATTGATGCGTTGAGGAGGCAGGGAGCGGACACAGGAGCCGTTATTTGCAGCAAACACCACTAATTCGCCATACTAGCGGACCGTAGAGCCGTTATTTGACCTGAATTAGCAGTTTAGTGCTAGTTTTGAAGCAAATAGCGTCATCTGAGTCCGCTAACCTCCCAAAAACACCTCGAAATCATGAAATAGCGGCTCCTGTGTCCGTTTAGTCGGGCTATGCGGTCTTTATGATCATGCTGCCACGCTATGTTGCCACCCAATGATACAATCCGCTTATCGCCCACTGTTTTTTGGCACAAAGCGCACTAAAAAACCGCTGATCCAGTCTCATCGACTAGGTAAGCGGTTTCTTATTGGTGTAGAACAAAAAAGGGTCGACTCAAAAGACATGAGAAAAATGACTTTTAGGACAACCCCCGCAATTCAACCTAGAAGTCTTAAAATACCGGATCTTTAAACATAGCCAGCTTCTCAAGCGAGCTCTTGTCTACATCCGCATGCAAGCTGTTGCCATGAGCGTCCATCGTTACAATGGCAGCAAAGCCTTCGACTTGAAGGTGCCACATTGCTTCAGGAATACCGAACTCCATGAAGTCAACTCCGTTGACACTCTTCATGCATTCCGCATAATATTGAGCTGCGCCGCCGATCGCATTCATGTAGACACCGCCATGCTCTTGAAGCGCTTTTAGGGTCTTCGCTCCCATGCCGCCCTTGCCAACTACCGCGCGGATGCCGAACTTCTTCATGATCTCGCCTTGGTAAGGCTCCTCACGAATACTTGTAGTCGGTCCAGCTGCTTTCACATGCCATCCCGCTTCATCCTTCAGCATAACCGGTCCGCAATGATAGATAACCGATCCTTCCAGATCAACCGGGCTGTCATTGTCGATTAAGTATTTGTGGAGCGCATCACGACCTGTATGCATCTCTCCGTTAATAATAACGACATCGCCTACACGCAGTGCGCGCACTTGCTCCTCGGTGATCGGCGTCGTTAACACAACTTGACGGCTCTCGGAATTAGCAGCTGCTCCTGCTTGATCAGCAGCGGCTTCTTCAGCGACTGGGTTCATCGGTACCGCTGTACCCCGCTCATAAACCCATTCCTTCAGCTCGCCAGTCTGGCTGTCGAGAATCACGCCTTGTCGGCGGTATGCCCAGCAGTTATAGGCCACCGAGACGAAAAAGCTTGCAGGCAATCGGTTCATCACGCCTACTTTACAGCCAAGCAGCGTCACTTCGCCTCCGAAGCCCATCGTTCCGATACCTAGCAGATTAGCCTTCTCCATAATATATTGTTCAAGCTGGTGAAGCTCAGGTATCGAATTCTGATCATCCACTGTTCGGAAGAGCTGCTGCTTGGCGAGCTCATAGCCAGTAGTACGGTCGCCGCCGATGCCCACGCCGATAAATCCAGCGCTGCAGCCTTGACCTTGCGCTTGGTACACCGCATGCATGATGCATTTGCGAATGCCATCAAGATCGCGGCCCGCCTTGCCTAAGCCTTCAAGTTCAGTTGGCAGGCTGTACTGTATATTTTTGTTCTCACAGCCGCCGCCCTTCAAGATCAGCTTCACTTCAATATCGTCTCGCTCCCACTGTTCGAAGTGGATGACAGGTGTTCCTGGTCCGAGATTGTCACCGCTGTTCGAGCCCGTTAGCGAATCGACCGAATTCGTCCGCAGCTTACCGTCCTTCGTCGCTTGTTTAACCGCTTCTCGAATCTCTCGCTTCATCTCGATCTGATTCGCGCTGATTGGCGTATGCACGATGAATGTCGGCATACCTGTATCTTGACAGATCGGAGAAACCTTCGTTTCCGCCATGCCGATATTGTTAGCAATCGTAGTCAATGACAGTCCCGAGCGGGTTGCTGCATTCTCGCGCTGCTGTGCTCGCTGGATAGCGCGCCGCACATCACCTGGCAGGTTCGTAGACGTTTCCACAATCAGCTCATAGACACTCTTCCCAAAATGTTGCAGCATTCTTACCTTACTCCCCTTTCCCTACATTCCGTCCCTTTGAATATGAATCTCGAAATAAGTCAGCTATGGAATGGAACCGTTAGTCAACTCACTCTATTCAAGAAAGTTCCAATAGTACTATAATAACATAAGGATGCTCCTAGGCGGACTTCTTTTCCAATTATATCTATATTAAAATTGATTATCTCGCTTTAATCACACTTTAGTCCCGGAAGGATGGATTCATAATGAGCAGCAACCTATTCTATGCCTACATGTATCGGTTAAAATATATTGAACGTTGGAGTCTAATGCGCAATACTACGAAGGAGAATGTCGCCGAGCATTCCTTCCATGTCGCCATGACAACACATCTGCTATGCACGATTGCGAATGAAGTCTTCCATCGCAATATCGACACGGGAAGAGCTGTAACGATGGCTTTATTTCATGATGCTACTGAAATATTCACCGGTGATATACCTACTCCCGTTAAGCATCATAACCCTCGAATCCTTGCAAACTTTAGAGAGATCGAGCAGTTGGCTGCAGAGCGGATTGTTGATATGATTCCCAGTGATATTCGACACGTGTATGAGCCACTCATTCATCCACAGCAAGAGGATGAGCTCAAACGTTATGTGAAAGCGGCAGACTTGATCGATGCTTACTTAAAATGCACGTTTGAATTAGCTGCGGGTAACGGAGAATTCGCTATCGCGAAGCAGCAGGCTGAGCAGAAGCTGTCTCAGCTTGGAATGGAAGAGGTCGATTACTTTATGACCACACTTGCCCCGAGCTTCAATATGACTTTGGATGAAATGTCGAATCCGATATAAACACAAAACGGCGACCGCTTAGAGGAGTAATATCCCTTCACGAGTCGCCGTTTCCTTCATAATGCACTTAGAATTCGTTAATGAGTTAAATCTGGTTGTAAACCATCAGAACGATGATCACAATATAGGATACGAATGCAAGCGAGCTGAACAGCTTCACTTTATCAAGAGCGGCATCATCTGTACGATTGCCCTTAGCGGCAGTTAAGCCTTTCTGAATCGCGCTTCCCATCATACCGCTGAATGCTCCAACGAGCAGGAAGATGACAGTGATAAGCATCATCCACAACACACTATATTTATCGCCAACACTCATCAAGTATCCGCCAGTGAACAATTGAACGATAAGCATAATTTGCCCGATGCGGTTCGCTTGCGTCATCGTTGATAGAACGCCTTCCTGTACTGCTGGAGATGAAGTCTTCAGCTTTCCTGTCATAAACGGTGCTATTGCATAAAAGCCCATCATAACTGCTCCTAAGATATGTATGAGCAAAAACGCTTGCCACATATTCGATTCCCTCCATAGTCATGTAATTTTATTTGATAAGTCTATTATAGTAGATATTACCCCTAAAAAGAAAGAAAGACACCACAACTATTTGTGGCGTCTTTCCGAATATCGCAGTAACATTTGTCACACTTGTTAATTATTTTATACTCGTGCGCCTTGAACGATTGAAATCACATTGCGAACTGATTCCGCAGATTTATCGAGTGCAGCCTTCTCAGCAGCTGTCAGCTCGATGTTCATAATCTTCTCGATACCGCCTCCACCCAGCACAGCAAGAACACCCATAAACAGGTTGTTATAGCCATACTCTCCTTCAAGCAGAGCAATAACCGGCAAGATTCGTTTCTTGTCCTTCAGAATAGCTTCCGTCATCTGAACAAGTGAAGCTGCTGGCGCATAATACGCGCTGCCATTGCCGAGCAAGTTGACGATTTCCCCCCCGCCAACACGCGTACGCGCAACGATTGCTTCAATACGATCTTGTGGAATCAAATTCTCAATGGGTACTCCGCCAACATTCGTATATCGAACGAGCGGCACCATATCGTCGCCATGTCCCCCCAACACGACGCCGCGCACATCTTCAACAGATACATTCAACTCTTGCGCAATAAATGTGCAATAGCGAGCTGTATCCAATACACCTGATTGACCAATGACACGATGTTTCGGGAAGCCAAGCGTCTCGAAAGCAGCAAAGGTCATTGCATCTACTGGATTACTGAGGATGATCACATAGGAATCTGGGCAATAGGTTTTGATATTCTCACAAACCGATCGTACAATTCCCGCATTCGTATTAACCAAGTCATCACGGCTCATTCCCGGCTTTCGGGCGATCCCAGCTGTGATGATGACGATGTCGGAACCAGTAGCATCTTCATAGTTAGAAGTACCGACAATGTTGCTATCGAAACCTTGAACCGGGCTAGCTTCAAGCATATCAAGCGCTTTGCCTTTAGTTGGGTTCTCTAGTTGCGGAATGTCCAGCAATACAACATCTCCAAGTTCCTTCTGCGCCAACATCAATGCTGTTGTAGCGCCCGTAAATCCTGCGCCGACAACCGTAATCTTGTTTCTACGAATCCCCATTACGCCTCAGTCTCCTTAGACCATATGATGGATGATTTCGTTCGCGAATTCGGAGCATTTGACTTCTGTTGCGCCTTCCATCAGGCGAGCGAAATCATATGTTACCTTCTTGTTATTGATCGCGGTTTCCATGCCCTTATAGATGAGATCAGCGGCTTCCTGCCAGCCCAGGTGTTCAAGAAGCATAACACCAGACAAGATAACGGAGCCAGGGTTAACAACATCCAAGTCAGCGTACTTAGGAGCCGTGCCATGAGTTGCTTCGAAGATGGCATGTCCTGTTAAGTAGTTGATATTCGCGCCTGGAGCGATGCCAATACCGCCAACTTGAGCAGCCAGCGCATCGGACAAATAGTCGCCATTGAGGTTGAGGGTAGCAATCACGTCAAAGTCAGTAGGACGTGTCAGCACTTGTTGAAGCGCGATATCAGCAATGGCATCCTTAACCAGGATCTTGCCAGCTGCAAGCGCGTCTGCTTGCGCTTTGTTAGCTGCGTCAACGCCTTGCTCAGCCTTGATGCGATCGTATTGATCCCAAGTGAAGGTCTTGTCCGCGAACTCTTCTTCAGCAACTTCATATCCCCAGTTCTTAAAGGCGCCTTCTGTGAACTTCATGATGTTGCCCTTATGAACGAGTGTTACGCTCTTACGGTTATGCGCGATTGCATATTCAATCGCTGCGCGAACTAGACGCTTCGAGCCTTCCGATGATACTGGCTTGATGCCGATACCAGATGTTTCTGGGAAGCGAATCTTCTTAACGCCCATCTCTTGTTGAAGGAACGCAAGCACCTTCTTCACTTCTTCAGATCCGGAGGCGTATTCGATACCAGCGTAGATATCTTCTGTATTCTCACGGAAAATGACCATATCCACCAACTCAGGACGTTTAACCGGAGAAGGCACGCCATCGAAGTAACGAACAGGGCGCAGGCAAGTATACAGATCTAGCTCTTGGCGAAGAGCTACGTTCAGAGAGCGAATGCCGCCGCCGATTGGTGTAGTCAATGGACCTTTAATTGCTACGATATATTCTCGAATAGCTTCCAGCGTATCATTAGGCAGCCATTCACCATACGCGTTGAATGCTTTCTCGCCAGCAAATACTTCATACCAAGCAATCTTGCGCTCACCATTGTATGCTTTCTCTACTGCAGCATCGAGAACACGCTTGGATGCGCGCCATATATCGCGACCTGTACCGTCACCCTCGATGAACGGAATGATTGGATGATTGGGCACTTGCAATTTACCATTGTCAATCGTGATCTGATCGCCTTCAGTAGGTAGTGCGAATTTGTCTAATTGCAGCATAATTGACGTTCCTCCTCTTCATATATTGCCGCTTGAGCCCGTAAGAGCACAGTTCGGCATATCTACAAACATGTGACGGGAGCTACAAGCCCCTAACTCATTGTAGCAACCCGTCGTTTCAAGTGGCAAGCAAGTAATAATTTTCCTAACCGCTTATCGTTCTTCAATCGGCAGGTACACCTGATGCAATGGTCCTGTGTACTCCGCGCGAGGGCGAATGATACGGTTATTCTCGTATTGCTCCAGAATATGCGCTGTCCAACCGGACATACGGCTAATCGCAAAGATTGGCGTGAACAGGTCGCGCGGGATGCGCAGCATCGTATAGACAGAAGCGGAATAGAAGTCAACATTCGGCTTCAGGCCCTTCTGACCTGTTACCAGCTCCTCAATTCGAGTGCTCATGTAGTACAGATCCAGATTGTTGTTCATCTTGCCCAGTTCCTCGGACATCTTCTGCAGATGCTTGGCGCGTGGATCTCCATTCTTGTATACTCGATGACCAAAGCCCATGACCTTCTCTTTATTGTCCAGCTTAGCTTGGATATAATCATCCACATTGCTGCTGGAACCGATATCATCGAGCATAATCATGACGGCTTCGTTCGCGCCGCCATGCAATGGGCCCTTAAGAGCACCGAGAGCTGAAGTAATACCGGAATAGATGTCAGACAATGTCGCCACAGTTACACGTGCAGCGAAAGTAGAAGCATTCAATTCATGATCAGCATGCAGTACAAGCGCTTTGTCCATCGCTTCAAACGCGCTTGCAGAAGGTTCTTCACCGTTCAGCATATAGAGGAAGTTCCAGGCGAGCGATTGTCCTTTGCGCGGTGCGATCGGCTCTTTGCCTTGGCGGATTCGGCTATATGCGGCTACGATCGTTCCTATTTTCGCTTGGAGTTTAATAGCTTTATTCAGATTCGCTTCAGGTGTCATATCGTTAGCTGTTTCATCATACAGAGCGAGAGCGGATACTGTGGACCGCAATACAGCCATAGTATTAGAATCTGCTGGGAACAGCTTCAATTGCTCTATGATTGAAGAAGGCAGTGTTGCATATTCATCCAGCTTGGCTCGCAGGCCGGATAATTCCTCTTGAGTCGGGAGCTTACCATACCACAATAAATAAATGACTTCTTCAAAAGTAGCGTTATCTGCTAAATCATCGATGTTATATCCGCGATACGTCAACACGCCATCGATAATGGAGCTGATCGATGAAGCTGCGGCAACAATACCTTCTAATCCCTTAGTTGCTGTCATGCATTCCCTCTCCTTTGCACATATGTTCAACTTTTCGATGATCATAAATTCCGATATTACCTTTTTCGAGTCCAATCTATAAATAAAGCACTTAAATATTTCTATACTAAATCATAATGGATTTTGTCGGTACTGTGAACGCTTTCTGCACAAAATCTGGATAGAAATGCTTTATCACTCAGACAAGAAATTATTATTTTTAATCATCTCAACAGCTTTATTTCAAAATTAATATATTTAGAGATGAATAACAAGGAAATAAGTGGATTTAATATACAAAGGTTGTAAACGCTCGCAAATTCTTTTTTCATGATGATACTCACAATAATGCGCATGTCCGTTATAGCGAGCTGCATAGAATAAAAAATAACTCGTACATGCTTGCGATCTAGCTGAAATATCACATGAACATGAAGGTGGATTAATCTGAAGGAGGCGGATACACTCGTGGAACATCCCTTTCTGATGAGGTTGTGGCGGGGTTTTTGGGTCATTATAGCTTCCGTCTCTATCTTTGTTGCCAGCTGTTATATCCTCCCGCTCGTCTATCCGTTTCTATTCGCATGGTTTATTGCCACGCTTCTGAATCCAATAGTGAATGGCATGCAGCGAATGCTCAAGTTTCCAAGATGGTTGAGCGTGACTGTCGCCTTATCAGTGTTCACAGCCTCCATGCTGACGATTGCGGCTGCGGTAATCACTCGAATCATTAAAGAAATCATTACACTGAGCCTATCTATTCAACAATACTTAGACATATGGAGCGAATTGTTTATTCATTTGGTAGAGAAAGAAGAAGTGCAGTCATTTATCCAGACGATCAATGCTTTATATAAAGATAATCCGAATATACAAGATACAATCAACAACAATATTTCCAGGACGACGGAAACCGTGACCAGCACGATCGCAGAATGGATCACCCGGTTTCTCAATGGAATAGTCGGTATTCTGTCAAGCCTGCCTAATATCGCTACAATAGCCATCGTCGTCATTCTTGCCGCATTCTTCATCAGCAAGGACTGGAAACAATGGCTTGAGATCCTTACTCGGATCTTATCTGAGCGTTTTCGCAAACCGATTCGCACAATCTGGGGCGACCTGAAGAAGGCGCTGTTCGGATACTTGCGCGCGCAATTTATTATGATCTCCATTACGGCTGTTGTGGTCATCATTGGACTCATGATCTTGAAGGTGCAGTATGCGGTGACGATTGGTCTCTTGATTGGACTCGTTGATTTGCTGCCCTATCTTGGGGTAGGCTTCGCGATGGTGCCTTGGATGGTGTATCAATTGACAATTGGCGATGTATCTTTAGGTGTAGGATTAAGTATCTTATATTCCATCGTTCTTATAGCGCGGCAAATTATCGAACCGAAGGTGCTTGCTTCCAGTGTAGGTCTGGATCCGCTCGTTACACTGTTTGCCATGTTTGTAGGGCTTAAGCTGTTTGGGGTTCTAGGATTGATCATAGGGCCTGTCTCGGTAGTATTGCTGGCCGCAGTCCATCGTGCTCAAGTCTTCCATGATCTGCGCAATTATATTATGACGGGAAGGCGATAGCATGGCTGTTCGTATCTAACGGCACATCACGATGAAACACGTTTAGACGGGAGCGCTGACTATAAACATTGCGCATTAAAAAAGCAACCCGGAGTCACCTCCAGATTGCTGTCATTGTACTGTACTTTCGACCAATCGTACATCGCTCGTTAGAAGCGACGGAAAGTAATCCCTTGTCCGTTCTTCATCTTCTTCTCTATCCACTTCAAGAGATAGTGGCGATAGATCGGTCTTGTCAGCGGGAATACCAATGTAAATCCGATGATATCGGAGAAAAAGCCCGGCGTCAGCAGCATGATGCCGCCGATCATGATGCAGAGCCCGTCGATCATCGTGCGGCCAGGAACCTGCCCTGCCTGCATCTGAGAGTTTGCTGACTGCCACACCTGCTTGAATTCATGTCTTGCGATGATTGCGCCGATTACACCTGTTAATAAGATCAACAGCAGCGTATTCCATATCCCTACCCAGTCACTAACCATCATGAAGCCTGTAACTTCAATTGCTGGTACGAGAACGAGAACTAATAATACCCATATCATAAATGTCCACCTTTCCATCAACCCTGATCGGCATCGAATCTGTGCCTACTTCTCACTAACTCCAATTCGCTGCAACATTGACCATACTTCAGGCTGCTCACGATCGATTCGCACCGGCTTCCAATTGGTGCTGCTCACCCACGCGTGCGAAGTGCCGCCTTCCACTAGCATATCCCCAATCGGTTGGTTAACCCAGCCATGAGTATTAAGCTTCTCAACCTGAGATTCATCAATACGGCACACAACGGATTTAAAAGCCATCCGTATCGGGGCAAATGACCCTAATCGGGTATAAATCACGACTAGATCATCATACTTGGCAGGGCGCTTATATGCAACATTCAAGCTTGTAACCGGAAACAGCAAGCCTTGAGCTTCAAGCTCTCTGTATTCGATGCCAAGAGCTCTTATCCATTCAGTACGTCCAACTTCGAACCAGGTTACATAATTGCCGTGAAAGACAACATCCATGCGGTCTGTCTCTTGATAGCGCACACGGATAACATGCCCATACCAAGGCGTTTCTCCAGATGGCTCTGAGCTCCATATATTCGATTGTTCCATGTGCTTATCTTCTCCTTTGCGTTCCTCAATTAGGTATATGGATACAACAAGAGCAATGGCTGTCTATCCCATTGCTCTTGTTGGTCATGCTATTAGTTTAGGATCAAACGTTGCTATTAGTTGCAGCTAGATCCGATTCGAGTTACTTTAACGAGGTTAGTTGAACCTGCGCAGCCTACTGGTACACCTGCTGTGATAACAACTAGGTCGCCATTGGATACGAGGCCTGTATTAACTCCGCCTTCAAGCGCGATATCAAACATTTGATCAGTTGTTGTTGCGATTTCGCCTTTAACTGGGTAAGCTCCCCATACAAGCGAAATACGGCGCATAACCTTCTCGGAAGATGTAACCGCGATGATCGGTGCTTTCGGACGGTACTTGGATACCATACGAGCTGTATAGCCTGTTTGAGTCGAGCTGATAATTGCTTTCGCGTCTAGATCAAGCGCAGAGTTCGCAACAGCTTGGCTGATTGCATCTGTAATTGTTACTTGCTGCTTGGAGCTTTGACGATTCAAGATCTCGCGATAATCGAGAGCAGATTCAGCTTTCTCAGCGATGCGGGACATCGTCAGAACGGATTCAACTGGATATTTACCAGCAGCCGTTTCGCCGGACAACATGATTGCATCTGTACCGTCAAAGATCGCATTTGCAACGTCGCTCGCTTCAGCGCGAGTCGGACGAGGGTTGCGCTGCATTGAATCAAGCATTTGAGTTGCTGTAATGACTGGCTTGCCAGCCAAGTTACATTTTTCGATCATGCGCTTCTGTACGAGCGGTACATCTTCAGCAGGGATCTCAACGCCGAGGTCACCACGAGCAACCATCAAGCCGTCAGACACTTCAAGAATCTCGTCGAGGTTTTCAACGCCTTCATGATTCTCAATCTTCGAGATGATATGAATGTCAGCATTATGCTCTTCAAGAAGCTTGCGAATTTCCATGACGTCGCTTGCCTTACGAACGAAGGATGCAGCGATAAAATCAAGGCCTTGCTCGATAGCGAAACGAATATCGTTAGCGTCTTTCTCTGTAATACCTGGCAGAGAAATGCTCACGCCTGGAACGTTAACACCTTTACGGCTCTTGATTGTGCCGCCGTTAACAATCTTACACTTGATCTCAGTTCTATCAGTACCTACCACAGTCAAGCCGATCAAACCGTCATCGATCAAAATAGTGGATCCTACTTCGACATCGCTCGGCAGATCTTTATATGTAACCGAGATACGGTGCTTGTCTCCTAAAATTTCTTCAGTAGTAAGTGTCAAGAATTCATCTTGAACCAATTCAATCGGCTCTTCAGCCAAAACACCAGTACGGATCTCTGGACCCTTAGTATCAAGCAAAATGGCAACAGTCTTGTTCAGTTCCTTGCTAGCTTGACGAATGTTAACGATACGCTTGCCGTGTTCTTCATAATCACCATGAGAAAAGTTCAAGCGAGCTACATTCATCCCAGCCAGAATAAGCTGTTTCAACTTGTCCAAGGATTCACTTGCAGGACCAATGGTACATACAATTTTCGTTTTGCGCATTCAGGGTTTCCTCCAATTGTTAGGCTCTCTAATGTCTCTAAATTTCAAAAAACGCATGGCATTCAACTATCTAATTTACTATATTAATCTTCATTTGTATATGAGGATCATCATAATTATAAGTTTTACCAGCAAAACTTGCTTTATGTTTGACAACTTTTAGATCAAATTAACGTTTTGAACTTCCCTATCTTGCGGAATTTCTCATAACGATCCTCACGAAGCTCATCAGCTGTCATCGGCATTAGCTCCGCCAGATGCTTAATAAGCGCCTTCTTGACCTCTTCAGAAGCGGCCGGTACATCCTTATGAGCTCCGCCTTGCGGTTCAGGAATAACTTCCTCTACGATCTCCATCTCACGAAGATCATCCGCGGTAATCTTCATGGCTTCAGCCGCTTGATCCGCCTTCGACGCGTCCTTCCACAAGATCGAAGCTGCGCCATTCGGAGATATGACTGAATAGATCGCGTTCTCCAGCATAAGCACGCGATTGCCTACGCCAAGCGCAAGTGCTCCGCCGCTGCCGCCTTCGCCGATCACGACACAGATAACAGGAACGCCGAGCATCGCCATATCGCGCAGATTACGCGCGATCGCCTCTGATTGACCTCGCTCTTCCGCTGTATTGCCGGGATATGCACCCTTCGTATCGATAAATGTAATGATCGGACGACCAAACTTGTCAGCCTGCTGCATCAATCTCAGCGCTTTGCGGAAGCCATCTGGATGAGGACTGCCGAAGAATCGCGCGATGTTGTCCTTCGTATCCTTACCTCGCTGATGGCCAATAACCGTAACAGGGACACCGCTTAAGCGAGCTATGCCGCCCACAATGGCAAGATCGTCGCCGAATAAACGGTCGCCGTGCAGCTCGACGAAGTCAGTGAATACATGAGATATGAAATCAAGCGTCGTTGGACGCTGTTGATGACGGGCCAGATGCATCTTCTGCGGAGGAGTAATGTTCGTATAGATCTCCTCTGCCAGCCGCTTATAGCGTTCCTCCAAACGGTTGATCTCTTCAGAAAAATCGATGTTTTTCTCTTCACCAAACCGTTTAAGCTCCGCAATCTTCGCCTTCAGCTCTTTCAAAGGCTGCTCAAAGGGCAACTCAACCGCCATCCACAATCTCTCCTTTCACCGTATGCAGATCGATCAGCTTCGTCAGCGTTTGACGCATGTCCTTACGCGGCACGACAAGATCGATTTGTCCGTGCTTCAGGTTGAATTCTGCTGTCTGGAAATCATCCGGCAGCTTCTGCCGAATCGTCTGTTCAATAACGATTCGACCAGCAAAGCCAATTACAGCTCCAGGCTCAGCAATAATAATATCGCCGAGCATCGCAAAGCTCGCAGATACACCGCCCATCGTCGGATCGGTAAATACAGATATATACAAACCGCCGTTATCATGAAACTTGGCTAGCGCTGCGCTAGTCTTCGCCATCTGCATAAGACTTAGTATACTTTCTTGCATACGAGCTCCGCCTGAGGTAGAGAATATAATGAGCGGATACTGCTTCTGCATAGCAGTCTCGATCGCCCGAGTAATCTTCTCACCCACAGCGGACCCCATGCTTCCGCTGAAGAAATCAAAGCTCATCACCGCAATAACGACTGGGAATCCACCGATTGTGCCTTCTCCCGTGATCACAGCTTCTTTGAGGCCTGACTTAGCGGCCTGCTGTTCTAATTTCTTAGCGTAGCCCGGAAATTCCAAGGGGTCTTCCGATACGATATCTGTGTCATATTCGAAGATACGCCCATCGTCCAGTGTCATTTGCACGCGCTCAAAAGCACTCAGGCGCATATGATGGCCGCAATTAGAGCATACCTTTAAGTTCTTTTCCAGTTCTTTATGATATTGGATCGTGCCGCACTTCGCGCACTTATTCATCAAGCCCTCTGGAATCTCTCGCTTAGGAAGATTCGGAGTATTTGCATCATCACGCACGGATGGAACCGTTGCATACTTTTTCTTTTTTTGAAATAAGTCTTTTAACACCCGTTACACCTCTTTGAGCGTGATTTTACTGCAGCCGCTGGAGTAATCAATATACTCATCGTCTCTCTGCGGGCAGCATGTCCGTTTTCAGACAACAAAAAGCGGCTGGCTGAACAATCTCAACGTTCAACAATCAGCCGTACTACGCATGCAAGATCGAGTTAAGCACTTCTTGAACTTCCTCTACTTCACCTGAAGGCACCAGCACTTCAAACTGTTGCTTAGACATATGAATTGGACGGACTCTTACCATAAAGCCTTCTTCCGTCAATCTGGTGTGAATCCTCTCTGCAATTTTGGCAGTCGGAGCGATGTAGATAACTGTCCACATTCGCGTTTGACCTCCCTAATGTCCCAATAGAACGTGTGTATAATGTCACTATGATAACATAATTTCCATTTTGATCGCAACCAAACACCATGCAGATATGCTTAGGAAACGTTACCCTCTATTGGATGAATAACACTGAGATACCTCAACCTTAAATTGTAGAATCCGCAGTATAAGTGTTTGCCTTCTTATCCTGATGAGCAATTCGCGAGGACGCTGCTGCCGCTATTCCCGCTACTAGATCATCGAGAAAGACATGAACTTGCTGCTTGTTATTGTTCAGTTCACGCAGGATGCCCATCTTGGATTTATCCAAATAGCCGAAGCTTGTCAAACCGATCATTCCATACATGCTTGTAATGCCCAGGGCTAATGTTTCGTCAACGCCGTACAAGGACTCATCCGCTTCCAGCATCGACTGCAGCGGCTCGGGCAACTTCTTCTGCTCTGCCATAAGATCAAGCGCTATTCCTGTGAACAAGGTGTATTGGACCTCTCGTTTCTGCAGAACCGCCTTGACACTATCGAGACACTGATCCAATTCTAATGTGGAGTTATACGGCAACTGCAGCTCCAATACGATTTCCGCAATGGCGGAGAGAGGCACACCGCGCTGTTCCAGCCATCTTATCGCAACATCATAGGTCAAAGGCATTCCCTCCCCTCTTCCTGCAAGCGAGACCTTGTCTCGCGAAAACAGGTGTAAATAAGTGTATGCAGGAAGCTTGGGAAAGGTGAATGCAATTCGTCGATCGAGGTGAAATAATTGCTGGACCCGCGCTACTTCACGCGGACAGCGCCTTCGCCGCAGATCGCTTCAATCCGCCGGAATAATTCTGGTGAAGGCTTGACGGCATAAGCATCGGAGAGCGCGCGAAGCTGCTGCTCGCGCTCGTAGAAGAGCACGGTCGCGAGCGACCCGGGATGCGCCTGAATGAGCGCCTTCAGCTCATTCAGAAGCTCGGCTCGCTCGCGGTCCGCCGCGATCTTGATGTAGACGCGCTGCGAAGCGGTGGGCTTGCGCTCGCCCGTGCGAGCGGACGCCGGCGCCTCGGCTTGAGGCGCTGGGCGGTTCGGCGCGGCGCCTGGGGAAGGCGAAGCCTCCCGGGCGGCGGAACGCGCCTCGCGGCGGGCTGGGCTGCCGCCGCCATTGGCAGCAGCAGCGCCGCGGCGCCTTCCGCGCGCTCGCGCGGACAGATGCGCCACCGCGCGCAGCTCCAGCGGCGCTACCTCATGGGCCAGCAGCTTGAAGCCTTCGTCCTGCTGCTGGACCTTAGCGTGCACCGCCACCAGCGCGCCCTTCGCCACCAGCGGCTTCGCGCGCCGCCATACTTCCGGAAACAGCACGACTTCCGTCCGCTCGATCCGATCCTCAAGCTCGATGAACGCCATCGGCTTGCCTTTCTTTGTCATGATGACACGTTCCGACACAACCATGCCCGCGACCACGCAATCACTCTCATCCGGTGCCTCATGCAGGTCGACGATGCGGTCCGCATCGCTCTTCTCCAGCAGCTCCGCATAATCATCAAGCGGATGTCCGGACAAGTACATGCCAAGCAGCTCGCGCTCCATCTCCAGCTGCTGCGCCATCGTAAAGGGCTGCACATTCGGCGGCTCGATCGTCCAGTTGTTCACCTCTACGAAGTTGAACAGCTGAATCTGCAGATCTTCCCGCTCCTTGCGCCATTTCGCCGCTGTATCTAGCGTCTCATCCAGCATGGCCAGCAGCTGCGCCCGATGGCCTGGCAGCGTGTCGAATGCCCCCGCTTGGATCAGCGATTCAATCACGCGGCGGTTGCACACCCGCAGATCTACACGCTTGCAGAAATCGAGCATATCCTTATACGGCTCATTCTGGCGTTCCTTAATGATGCTGTCGATGGCGAGCGTTCCTACATTCTTGATCGCGGCTAACCCGAAGCGAATCGCGCCTTCGCCAGGCGTAAAGGTCAGCTCGCTCTTATTAATATCAGGAGGCAGTACAGGTATCGTCCCCCGCCTGCAATCCTCGATGTATTCCGCTGTCTTGCGATGATTGCCCATGTTCGCCGTTAGCATCGAAGCCATGAACTCTGTCGGATAATGAGTCTTCAAATATGCGGTCTGGAACGCAAGCACAGCATAAGCCGCCGCATGCGCGCGCGGGAAACCGTAATCCGCAAAGCGCACGATCATGTCGTACACGCGATTCGCATCTTCCTCCGAATAGCCCTGATTGCAGCTTCCTTCAACAAAGTGCTTTCGCTCCTGATCCAGCACTTCCCGCTTCTTCTTCGATACCGCGCGGCGCAGCAGATCCGCTTCACCTAGCCGGAAGCCCGCCATGCGCGAAGCAATCTGCATGATCTGCTCCTGATATACGATAATGCCGTACGTGTCCTTCAGGATCGGCTCCAGATCAGGATGCGGGTACTCTACAGGCTTCCTGCCATGCTTGCTGTCGATATAGTTCGGTATAAACTCCATCGGACCCGGTCGATACAGCGCAAGTACCGAGATAATCTCCTCGAACTCAGTCGGCTTCATCTCGCGCAGCACTCGTCGAACGCCCGCAGACTCCAGCTGAAATAATCCTGTCGTATCTCCGCGCCCAAGCAGCTCATACGTGCTTGGGTCACGATCATCTATCCGATCCAGATCTACCGCGGCGCCTTCACGCAGCTTGATCCACGCCTGCGTTCGCTCAATAATCGACAGCGTGCGCAAGCCGAGAAAGTCCATCTTGAGCATCCCGATGGATTCCAGATGCTCCATAGAATACTGCGTCAGCGGTGTATGCTCGGTCCCCGCCTGCAGCGGCACATAATGCGTCAGCGGCTCTGGACTGATCACAACGCCCGCGGCATGCGTAGAGGCGTGACGAGGCATCCCTTCCACCTTGATCGCCATATCGAGCAGCTCGCGAATCCGCATATCCTTCGCCTGCCATTCTACAAGATCCGGACTCGCCTTAAGCGCACCCTCCAGCGTCATCCCCAGCTGGTGCGGGATCAGCTTCGCTGTCTTATCGGTATCATTGTATGGCACATTCAATACTCGCCCCACATCGCGTACAGCCGCGCGTGCCGCCATCGTTCCAAAGGTAATGATCTGTGCCACATGATCTTGGCCATACTTATCAACGACGTAGCTGATCACCTCGTCACGACGCTCGTCGTTGAAGTCGATATCGATATCCGGCATCGTTATCCGCTCCGGATTCAGGAACCGTTCGAAGATCAGCTTATACTTCAGCGGATCCACATTCGTGATCTTCAGCGTATACGCGACCAGACTTCCCGCTGAAGAGCCCCGCCCCGGTCCTGTCATAATGCCAAGCTCATGCGCTCGGCGTATAAAGTCCCATACGATTAAGAAATAATCGGCAAAGCCCATCTGATTAATCGTCGCAAGCTCAAAGTTCATGCGCTCCACTGCATGACGCCGATATTCTTCATCCGCCCATTCGCTCAATGACCCATACCGATCCGCGAGCCCCTGCTCACAGAGCTGACGCAAATACTCCCCCGCATCCAGTCCCTCGGGAATCGGCTTGAATGCCGGCAGAACCGAGTGGCCGAACTCCAGCTCCACCTGGCACATATCCGCGATCCGCACCGTATTCGCCAACGCTTCCGGAACATGCGCAAACAACGCCTTCATCTCATCCGCGCTCTTAAAGTACAGTTGATCCGTTCCGAAGCGCAGCCTGCCTTCCTCTTCAACCGTCTTCCCTGTGCCGATGCATATCAGCACATCTTGAACCGCGGAATCGGATTGCTCCATATAATGCACATCATTCGTACACACCAACGGTATATTCAGTTCCTTGGACAGCTCAATCAGGCCGAGGTTCACCTTCTTCTGTTCTGGAAGCCCGTGATCCTGAAGCTCCAGATAGAAGCCATCCTTGAATATATCCGCATAGCGCAGCGCGGCTTCTCGCGCAGCTTCGGTTCTGTCATTCAGCACATGCTGCGATACTTCGCTGCCGAGACATGCGCTCGTTGCGATAATCCCCTCTGAATAAGTCCGCAGTGTATCCATATCTACACGTGGTTTATAATGAAAGCCTTCCAGATGGCCTATACTCGATAATTTCATCAAATTGCGATAGCCCTGCATATTCTTCGCCAGCAGGATCAAGTGGTAGATCGGTTGATCCTTGCGTGAGCCTTTATCATGAAGCGAGCCCGTCGTTACATAAGCCTCCATCCCGAGGATTGGCTTAATTCCATGCTTCATACAAGCTTTATAAAATGCAATCGTACCATACATGACGCCATGATCGGTCAAAGCGAGTGCCTTCATTCCGTACTGAGCGGCCTTCGCAGTCAGCATTTCTATTCGTGCAGCCCCGTCCAATAAGCTGAATTCACTATGCACGTGCAAATGAACAAACTGATTCATGTGTCCCCTCCGTTCAACCCGAACATACTTTCGTTTTTTTATTGTATCATATTTTGAACGATAAATCCTATATATGTACAAGGGGAAGATTGTCCAATCCCTACTTCTGCGCTCTCCTGCGCTGTTAAGAGAGAGGTGACGTGAATGGGAACATTTCTGTCCAAGGCTATATTGGATTTCTGCATTGCACTGGGAGTTGTGCTGGGAGGCTCGCTGCTTGCCGGAATTGCAAGCGTCATCGCCCTGCAGCCGCCTGCGGAAACGATGCGTCAAGTAGCTGATCATATTAAGATATGGGCGATCGTCGTTGCGGTCGGAGGTACGATCGACCCGCTGCGTGTGATCGAATCGAACTTTCTCAATGGTGATCTTAACCCTGTATTCAAGCAGCTTATGTATATACTCGTTTCCTTTATGGGGGCGCATCTCGGTACTGAGCTTATTCAATGGATCGCTAGATCAAGGGGGTGAAGCCTGTGAATCCTCGAGTCTGGATCCGTGATATAGCCATCATGCTAACGGGAATGATCGTAGGGGCCGCCGTATATCAGGCCGTGATGCTGCATCAGATCGATGAGCTGACGATGCGCAATCTTGAGCTTCAGGACCGTCTAAACCATTTTCAGGCTGAAAATGAGGACCTCCTCCGCTATAAGAATCGCTCTACCATCATTAAGAGCATCTCCATCCATATCTATGATCCTGGCAGCGATGACAAGCTCCCGCAATCCGATGAACATGAGCTTCGCAAGCGACTTCTTCAAGATCTGGCGGGATTGAAAGGTCGCAACGTGTTTCAGATCGATGAATACGAGAAGCTGGTAGAAGGCCTGTTGACACGTAAAATATATCTCGATATTAATGAACACAGCTATACGGTCTCGCTTAGAACGATGCTTGTAACGGAAGGTGTGCTGCATGTGTGGGTCGATGTCAAGACTCATATTCCTTCACCGGCGATAGCCTCTGATCCAGAAGGTTAGCTTCAACCAGCCCTATTGTCCAATTACATAAATATGGTAAACTATAGGCAGTCATATGATAGGAAGGGGCTCTCATACAATCATGGATATTCTGCAGCAGGCTTTAATCGTCTTAATATGCATCGCATCGATCAGCTCTCTATTCTTCAGTATCCGTTCCAGACGTTCATCCGATATGAGACTGCGCGGCTTGTACGGTGCCCGCACCAACATCAGCATGGGCGTTATGCTCATCTTGATGGCGCTCATACAGATGGTTATGTTCACAGGCTCATCGATTCGAGTCATAGTTGGAGCAGTTCTGCTCTGTATCGGACTATTCAATTTATTCGTAGGCCTTCGCAACCATGGCTATTTCTCACGTCTGCAGCAATAGAACATCGTATCTACTGAAGCTCATAGCATACAACGAAAGGAGGGGTCTCCCCCTCCTTTTTCATGCGATTAATCGTAATCCATAGATTGAGCCGTCATCATGGCTTTGGCTACTAACTGATCATGCCGCTTTAATTCCATCTCGAGCTTGCAGAATTTGCGGCTCATCTCGATGAAACGCGGGTGAATCGTTACGATTTCCTCGATCTGGATAGGTCTTACAAAGTATGTCGTAACGTTCTCCATGATATGATCGTGGACGCGAACGTCCTTAACAGACTTGAGTGCCGCGTTGGTCATGATTGAGGTAATGATGCCATCGGATACAGCGCCGAGCGCATTTACCATCTGTGGTGTAATAACACCTTGGAAATACAGCTTTCCCTCTTCATCCCGCATCTCCTGGAACCCGTTCCAGATCAAGTCCTCGAACGTTTCGCCAAGCTGAGGCTCCTTGCGCGCGTCCCGCATCGCCATCAGCACTTCACCGCGTGTAATAACTCCCATGAGCTTGCGATTGCGATCGACGACCGGCAGAACCTCGATGCCTTCCCACACCATCGTGTGCGCGGCGGACGCCAAGGTGGTAGTCGGCGACACGGTGATCGGATGGCGCGTATACAGCTTCTCTATCGTCTGCTCTGACATCGTGCCCATGATATCTTTATACGTAATCATGCCCATAACGCGGTTCCACTCGTCCACGATTGGGAAACGGTCTTGTCCGGTCTGCTCTCGCAGCTGCTCGAATTGGAGCACCGTACTGTTTGCTTTCATGACAACGGTTTGTGTCTTATGCTGCACAATATCTTCTACGAGCATGATCTTCTTCTTGATCAGTCGATCGAATAGTGCGCGGTTGATCATCGAAGCGACGGTAAAGGTGTCATATTTCGAACTGATGATGGGCAGATCCAGGGAATCTGCAAGCATCTTCACTTCTCTGCTCGTACTGAATCCGCCCGTGATCAACACACCTGCTCCGTGCTGCAGCGCCATTCGATGCGCATCTTCACGATTACCGACAATAAGCAGGCTGCCCGCATCAATATACCGGACCATGGCGTCCAGCTTCATAGCTCCTATAACATATTTATTCAGTGTCTTGGCCAATCCGCGGGCTCCGCCCAGAACATGACCTTCCACGATATCGACAACCTCGGAGAATGTCAGGTGGTCTGACAGGTTGCGCGGCTTCTTCTCAACACGGACTGTACCGATTCTTTCCTTCGTAATGACGAGTCCGCTGCTTTCAGCTTCTTTGACTGCCCGGTAAGCGGTCCCTTCACTTACTCCTAACTGCTTGGCAAGCTTGCGGACCGAGATCTTTGTACCAGGCTTTAACTGTTCGATGTGATGCAGCAATTGTTCATGCTTCGTTAAGGTTGCATCATTAAAATCCATCTGTTGCACCCCTCTTGTACAAACTGTATTTATCTGTTATTAGTTTATCATAATTGGTTCTACACACGCAAAAAACATTCATGACTTGCGATCTGCCCGATTATGCTTCGCTTCTCAGCAATCTATCAACCTTCTGTATACACTGTTTCACGGTATAACAGATATTAGATATAGCGGATCACATGCGCATGCCGATCAACAAACGAAAAACAGCAGTCTAGAGTTTCCTCTGACTACTGTTCTTTATCATCCGACATATGATAGCGACTTCCTGTCCGTATAAGATTCGCACCTAGACAGCGGTTCTCTATTGCGAATCTCCGCCCATTACTCGCTTCTCCATCATCCGATAGCGTTCAGCCTTGACGCGGCGCAGCCTCTGCTCGGTCTCTTCGTTTACACCTATCAATCGGTATAGGTGCGCGCCGATGATCAACACCGCGAATGCTGCCCATACGAGGCCGAACACGGAAGCAAGCGACAAGCCTTCACGTAGCGGTATAGTCGGCAGCGCGATGAATAGCATCGTCAGCACGACGACGATCGAGGCCACCGATACGAGGCGGCTGACGCCGCGGCGGCGTTTGTTCATGCCTGAATTAGCGCTCATACTCCTCACACATCCTCTCCTATAGCATCGCCTGCGAGCTTCATTGTCTTGTCCGTATATCAACATGAACAGCATGCCGCAGGTCAACTTTACTTTCATTGTATGAAGGAGATGGGACGAGTATGACAGCCAGGCATAGCAAAGGCCGGCTTCGATAATCTCGAAGCCGGCCTACCGTTCGACTGGCGCAGTTTATTGATACAAGTGGCTGAGCGAATCGGATACAATCTTATTTACATCCTGAATAACTTGACCCAGACGACGTTCTGCGTCAAACAGCTTCGCGATTGAAGGATTTAGCGTGATGACTTGATACATCTGCTCCATCTTCTCCATCTCATCTTGAGCAGGCATCTCACCAGACATCATCTTCTGCTGGAGCTCTGCTTGGCTAACTCGAAAATCTTCGAACATGCGCTTAGTGTCCGCGTCTGCCGCGATTTCTTTCATCGCCGCTTCAACAGTATTAGCTTCTTCCGATTGCTGCAATGCTTTTGCCAATTCATGTGCCTTATCGTGTACGTTAGTCATTTCCATCTTCCTTCCTCTAATAACGGCGGTTTGAATCCGCCGCCACTCTTGTATCCTAATATCTTAACGGATATCCAGCGCATTGTCGAATACAATGCTTGCTGCTCGCCCACAAGAAATGAAGAATGTTCGGGCTCTCCAGTTAATCGCCTGCTATTTTTGCTAAATGGGTCAATCACCAAGGATAATATGTCCTCATATGATGAACTATCGTATGCGGTTAAATGGTATCCATGAACCCGCTTCTTAAACAGGCAGGTTCATAAGTGGTTGGAAGGAGTACCAACATGTTGAAAACGAAAATGACACTCCAGACGATTCAGACCGGTCTAATTCGCGATGATGTGATCATGTTGGGCGAGGCATTTATAAAGCAGTGGAAGCTGCCGGCTAATCAAAAAGTCCACATGCGCTTCGGATCGCATAAGCAGCAGGTAACTGTCGTTCCTTTGCCTCGAGCTGACGGCATACGTATCAGTCAGTCGCTCACCCGCAAGCTAGGCCTCATTCCCGGCAATCCCTTAAGGGCGGTCTATAAGTCGGGAACCTTGACACTAGGTCCTTTGATCGGAGTTCTTATCAGTCGGGATGAACCGGACCAACCTGATAAACCGTTCGGCTCCATCACGATGTTCTGCAAAGAACTGGTTGATGCAAGCCGAGTGCAGGGTGCGATGGTATGCTTCTTTACGCCTGAACATATCCAGGACTCTATGTCTCAACTCAAGGCATGGGTTTACAGCTCGAGCGGCTGGCATCAGACGACACTGCCAATCCCAGATGTCATCAACAACCGGCTTCTGTCTCGAAAGAGTGAGAATCAAGCTAATGTACAGCATTTTATGAAGGAATTGAAGACCAAGTATAATGCTCACATCTTCAACGAAAAATTCCTGGATAAGACCGAAGTGTTCGACGCCTTAAGCAATGACCCCAGTCTAGCACGCTACTTGCCCGAATCTCACCTACTGCGCAACTTTATCACCTTAAAGACGATGTGCGTCCGATACCCCACGGTATTCCTCAAGCCAGTCAGGGGGAGTCTTGGCAAAGGAATCATTCGGATCTCGCGACTTAGCGACACTTCCTATCAAGCAATGTACACCACCGTAAATGGCACCAGGCGGCAATCCTTCACGAGCTTAACCAAACTGTACTCCAGCCTTTCTACAAAGATGAAAACGAATCGCTACCAGCTTCAGCAAGGGCTTACTCTAATGGAGAACGCGGGGCGTCCCGTAGACTTTCGAGCATTAGTTCAGAAAAATGCATCCGGCAAATGGACGATCACCTCCATCGTAGCGCGCACGGCCAGCATACAGCATTTCGTATCCAACCTGGCTCGCGGCGGTACGCTCAGCACTGTGAAGGACGCGATCGCGAAATCGAACCTGACCACTTCCGCCCGTCAAGACATCTTTCACCGTCTGCAGCAAGCCTCATTGGATATCGCTAGAGGAATTGAGACGAATATCCCTTTCCACTTCGGAGAATTAGGCATAGATCTCGCTGTGGACAGCAGCGGGCATGTATGGCTGCTCGAGGTTAATTCTAAGCCTTCCAAGAATGACAACACACCGCTTAAAGAACAAAAGATACGTCCATCTGTACGCAAGATGATCGACTACTGCCGATTTTTATCCGGAATCTAGAAGGAGGTGGAGTTCCATGAGCCTGATGAAAGATCAATCGGAAACCTTGGGAGTGCTGCAGAACGCCTCCATGAACGCGCCTCCTTTCACAGAAGCAGCTTATTGCCGCAAGCTTTGCCTTGCCGGGCAGATGCATCGAGTGGCAGTCATCGTATTTTCACCTGAATGGATAAACAGCCGCACCAACACGGTTAAAGGGTATACGCTCGATAGCGGGAGATGGATATGCGGTGAGCATAAGCTGCCTCGGCTCGTTTATGATCGAATGACATACACCAACGAAACACAGTTCCGCAGATGCAGGCAGGCCATCTCTCATATGAAGCGCCAGGGTGTAACCTGGCTCGGTATCGGTCTGCGCGGCAAGTGGGATCTGTATCGGTCCTTATCCCGAGATGAAACGCTGAAGCCCATACTACCGCCTACCTCGCTGTATGAAGGACCGCGGCAGCTTGCGGACTTTATTAATCAGCACCATGGCGGCGTGTTCTTAAAGCCGCACGGCGGAAGCCAAGGCCGTTCCGTGCTGTATGTCCAGCGAGTCTCATCATCGGCTCATGTCTCTTCATCTTCAGAAGGCGGCATATGTATCACGATAAAAGGCCGCAACGCCAACAATGAGCCGTTTACTCGCGAATTTACGCACCCTGGCGAAGCGCTGAAATGGATACATCAATTTATCCATCAGCGGAAGTATGTGATGCAGCCTTATTTAACGCTATACAGCCTTAAGAACGAGCCGTTCGATATTCGTGTGCTCATGCAAAAAAATAAGCATGGCCGCTGGTCGCAAACGGGCATGGCCGCTCGTGTCGGTTCGACGAGCAGCGTGACGTCCAACCTGCACGGCGGCGGCCATGCGTTCCGGGCAGACGCATTTCTGGAGGAGCAGTATGGCCATTCAGAAGTGCAGCGCCTTCTCGAACAGATTGAACGTTACAGCGAGTACATTCCGACAGCCATTGAAGAACGTCACGGCCGATTGATCGAGCTGGGTCTCGATTACGGCATCGACCGCGATAGACGGCTATGGCTGCTTGAAGCCAATTCCAAGCCGGGAAGATCTGTCTTCACCCAGACCGGCGATCGCGAAGCTTCGACCCTTGCCGTGGAAATGCCCATCCTCTACGCACGGTACGTATGGGTTCGACATCTTAGGAGGGTCTGTCTATGAGTTTGACGGTATGTAACGTCCATTTGACGCCAAATTCCGAAAAGATGGTTTATGTATCCCAAACGCTGCTCAAACAGCTGAACCTCGCGGGAAAGCGCTCTGCCAGGCTTCGACTTGGGACTGCAAGCATACCCGTGCGAGTTAAACCGATCAAGAAAGCGGGTAAGCATCTATTCATTGCCTCTGGCGTTAGGCATTCCTTTCGAATACCGAAGTCAGGCAGTGTCTATGTATTGAACGATAACGAAGGCGATCTGCAGATTGGGCCCTTGATCGGCATTCTCTCGGACGCTGGGCTTCGCTCTTCAACGAACCCCTTTGGAAGCCGCACGGCTTTTATTAAACAGATATTGCGTGAAGGCAATAAGAAAGCATATGTGTATGCCTTCTCCCCGCGAGATATTAATTGGCAGGATGAAACGGTGTTTGCCTACTTCTTGAGCGATTCCGGTGTATGGGTTCGCCGCACTGTTCCACTGCCAGATGTCATATACAACAGACTCCCCAGCCGCAAAGCAGAGACATCCAATTCCATCAACAGCTTGCGGGAACGCTTCATACGCCGAAAGATTCCGTTCTTTAACTGGAGCTTCTTCAATAAGTCAGACGTATACGCCTTGTTAGAAGATGAATTGCGAGCCAACCGCTTCGTGCCGGAATCGATTATGAATCCGACTCCTGAGACCATTAAGGAAATGCTGGAGCGGCACCAATTCGTATATTACAAGCCAACGGCCGGAAGTCTCGGCATCGGTATCTATCGCCTGACCTATCTGCCGAAGAAAGGCTACTTTGCCCGATACACGACCAATGGCAAGAACGTTCTGCTGCGCTTCAAGCAGTACTCCAGCCTCATTCGTATGCTTCAGGAAAGGCACGGCCGCAGTCTGCGCAGCTATGTCGTTCAGCAGGGCGTCCGTCTGATCGAGATGGACGGCTGCCCTATCGATTTCCGCTTCCATATGCATAAGAACGGCGATGATCGCTGGGTCGTCGTCGGAATCGGCGCCAAGAAGGCTGGAAGAGGAAGCGTAACGACACATGTCAAGAACGGCGGACAGCTGATGACACCTAAGCAAGCATTGGAGCGTGCTTTCGGCGATCGCGCAGAAGCGGTTCTGCATAACGCGAAGGAGATAGCGATCGAATTGGCCGAAGCAATAGAACGGAATCATCCTCATCTGCTTGGAGAACTCGGGTTCGATATCGGTATCGATCGGGATGAGAAGATTTGGATGTTTGAAGCGAATGCCAAGCCTGGACGATCCATCTTCAAGCACCCCTCTCTTAAGGGTGAAGGGCATTCTTCTATTGAGCATATCTTGGATCACTGCCTATATCTAAGTAAATTCCGCAGGAGGGATATGTCTTGAATAGATCGATACTGAATAGATCGAATCAGCAGCCCTTGCCCATAGTTGCGATTCTAACAATTGATGACAACAAGGAATACTTCCGAGGAAACCGTGACAATTTCGCTGATATTATGAAGACGGGCAATGAATTGGGATACACTGTCTATATCGTGACGATTAAGGACTTGAAGCTGAAATCCAAGCGCGTCATCGGCTACAGCTATGACGCCGACAGCAACATATGGCAGCAGGAGTGGTTCCCGCTGCCTCAAGTTATCTACAATCGGATCCCGATGCGCGAGGATGAGATGCAGCCTGCCGTACGCAACAAGTTGAATGAAATCCTGATTCACCCTCATATTCGCATGTACAATCCATTCTTTTTTAACAAGCGGCATTTATTTGAGTGGTTAAAGAAATCCCGTGCCACTCGCCAGTTCATCCCCAGCACACAGCGGCTCTCCACCTCATCTCACCTCAGCAAGATGCTCAATCGCCACTCCTACGTGTACTTGAAGCCCGAATCAGGGAAAGCAGGCATGGGGATTATGACCGTCAAGCTCAATCCCGCGAAGGCGTTGAAATATCGCTTGAAGATTCAAGATAAGAAAGGAAGCATCTCCTACAAATGCGCTTCAATCAGTAAGCTCTGGACTCGTGTTCGCAAGGAAGTCGGCGCTAACCCCTACATCGTGCAGCAAGGAATATCGCTTGCCTCGTTTAATCGCCGACCGTTCGACCTCCGGCTGCTTATCCAGAAGAACAGCAAGGGGCTGTGGGACGTCACTGGAGTAGGCGCTCGCATTGCAGGCGAGACGAGTATTACAACTCACGTCCCGCGCGGTGGCAGCATCGACGATCCGGAGAAGCTGCTTGTCTCGATCTTCGGTATTGAGCAAGCGAAGAAGATCATCGTTCGCGCGAAGAATGCAGCCTTGATCGTTGCGCGTCAGGTCGAACGAGGCTCCGGCCATCTGCATGGCGAGATGTCCATGGACCTTGGCGTTGATGCCAATGGAGGCATCTGGTTCTTCGAAGCGAATGCGAAGCCGATGAAATTCGATGAGCCCCATATTCGCAAGCGATCCTTGGAGCGCATATTCCAATATAGCACCTATCTAGCAAGGCCGAGCGGATAAGAAAAAGAAGGTGATCGCCATTGACTCAACCGATGCTTGGCATATTGACGTTATACTTGAATGAACAGAAGCAATTAGAGGAACGGTTCATCTACCAACGGATGATAGCCGCCGGCAAGAGAATTGGCTTGAACGTATTTGTGTTTACGCCGCAGGATGTGAATGAGCAGGCCCGTCGCATATCGGGCCAGTTCTACAACTTCGAAAGCGCGCGATGGATAAGGAAGTCGACTCCCTTCCCCGATATGATCTTCGATCGCTGCCGCCTGCAGAACAGTTATCGCTTCGAGCAGTTAAAACGGTTTCGGTCGAAATATCGCCATCTCGCTTTCCTGAACCGACCTCTGCGCAATAAGTGGATCATCTATCAAGTGTTGCAGGAGCTGCCTGACATTCAACAGCATCTACCTAAGACGAGGCTGTACAGCTCGATATCGGACGTTGAACGAATGATGAAGACTGAGCCGCTTATCTATCTCAAGCCGATCAACGGCACAGGCGGTCGTGGAATACTTCGCATAGAGCGGCTGAAGTCAACGAAGCAGCAGGTGTATGTGCAAGGCCGAGACGGCCATCGCCGCATCATTAACCCTCAACAGATGACGTGGACGCAGCTGGCGTTAAAGCTGGCATCGTGGAACGCCAAGGGTCGCTACCTGTTCCAGCAAGGCATCTCGCTCAATCTGTCGAACGGGCGGGTGCACGATTATCGCATGCTCGTGCAGAAGAACGGGGAGGGCCAGTGGGAAGTAACGGGCTGCGCTGGACGAATCGGCGCTGCCAATAGCATCACTTCCAACCTTCATGGAGGCGGCGAAGCGATTAAGATGGGTTCGCTGCTTCGCAGTTGGGTCGGAAGCGAAGAGAAGATGCTGACCGTGAAGGATACAGCTGGCCAGATCGGCATCAGGATCGCTTCCTTCTTAGAGGCGAAATACGGCGCGCTGCTGGAGCTAGCGCTCGATCTCGCCATCGATCGCAGCGGCAAGATATGGCTGCTCGAAGTGAATCCGAAGCCGTCTCGTGAAGTATTTAACCGTATCGGCGATCGTGATACGTATCGTTTGGCCATATCGCGTCCAATGGAGTATGCGATGTGGTACTACAACAACCATTTGGCTAAAGATAGCGTTAAGCCGGATTCTAAACGAAAAGGGCGCAAGCAGGATATAGCAGCAGCAATAGCTGAGGAAGCTCTGTCCGACATTCTGCAGGAGATCAAGATGACCGATATCCCGCTCCTTACAACGGAGAGCACCAAGCAGCAGCGTATACCACTTGTGACGAAGCAAGACAAACGCACCGTTTCCGGCTCCAACACCCGCTACAACACCAGCAAGCCTTACTTTCCTTCTGCTGCGGGCAAGGCAGCCTCCTCTCGCAAGAATCAGCACTTAACCCATCTGGAGCAAGCTTATTCTGATGAACTCATTGACGAATCAGGGTCAGCAGGTCATCCCCCAGTTCCCGATGACAGTAATGATCGAACAGAGCTGCCCATCAATGATACTGAAGCCTTAATCAAGCTGATTCAATCTATCCCTTCCACGGATTCAGAGTAATGAATTGCTGCGTAACTTACGGTGAAGCGGATAATGGCGTGCGGATTCCATTGGGCTGCTGAGCATGAAATGGTCGGATATGAAATGGACACACAGGCCGTTATTGGCCATAAATTGCACGTTTATGTTTGCCAAGCGGACCGTGGATCCGCTATTCGAGCAAAATCCGCCTGAAATGGGGCGTCAGCTTACGAATAGCGTCTCCTGTGTCCGCGAGGCACAGCGTAAACCGCTCAATTGCTGATATAACGGCTCTACGGTCCGCTACGCTATTCGTATCGCTCCGTCCAACCGTTTATCGTCGGAAGCACATTAGCATCATTTTCACACGAATTGCATACGACTATTGCCGCTTATACTTCCTTAGGTGCCGCCACTCCTAAGAGATGGAGCCCCTGCTTCAACAGATCAGCGGCAGCTTTCACTAAGCCCAGCTTGACATCACGTTCTCTTGACTCCAGGTTCATAATTCTCTCCTGGTGATAGAAGCGGTTAAACGTCTTAGCCACCTCCAGCAGCATTCGCGCCACAATCGACGGCTCGTTTACGCGCAGCGCCTCTGTTAACGTGCTCTCATAGGTGCACAGCAGCTTCAAGCATGCCCATGCCTCTGAACCGTTCAGATACTTACCATCTACTTCTTGGAAACCTGCATCGATCGAGTTATCGCTCCATCCCGCCTTCTCCAGCAAACGGCTTGCTCTTGCATACGTATATTGCACATAAGCTCCCGTCTCACCCTCAAAACGCAGCGCTTCATCCAGATTGAAATCAACAGTCAGCATTCGATTATTCTTCAGATCGCCGAACACGATAGCTCCTACACCAACCGCCTCCGCTACTGCTCTCGGATCGCTTGCATCCGGTCGGTTCGCTTGCACGATGTCGAGCGATTTGTTCACGGCTTCGTCCAGCACTTCGTTTAAGAATACGACCTGCCCGCGGCGAGTAGACATCTTCTTGCCATTCATCGTCATCAGTCCAAATGGAATGTGCTCGCATGATGAAGCCCACTCATAGCCCATCTTGCGCAGCACTGCAAATACTTGCTTGAAGTGCAACTGCTGTTCGGCACCTACGACGTACAGCAGCTTATCTGCTTTCAGCACTTCCTTGCGGTATATTGCGGTCGCCAGATCGCGAGTCGGATAGATCGTCGTTCCGTCCGACTTCAAGATAAGACAAGGAGGCAAGCCTTCATCATCAAGGCGCACAACCATTGCTCCGTCACTTTCCTCCAGCAAGCCGCACTCCTCCAGGCGTTGCACTACAGCCTGCATCTTATCGTTATAGAAGCTTTCGCCAAGCACGTGATCGAACTTAACCTGGAGACGATCATATACACGATTGAACTCAACCATGCTCTCATCCACAAAATAGCGCCACAAGCGCAGCGTCTCCTCATCCCCTTGCTCTAGCTTGCGGAACCATTCGCGAGCTTCTGTTTCCAGCTCCGGGGTCTGTTCCGCTTCTTCATGAAAGCGTACATACAGCTGCAAGCTTTCCGTTATCGGCGATTGATGCAGCGCTTCGTCATCTCCCCAATGCTTATAAGCCGCTATCAGCTTGCCGAACTGTGTGCCCCAGTCGCCAAGGTGATTGATGCTGATCGGATCATATCCTACCGCGCGGTACAGGTTCATCAGCGCGTTGCCGATCATCGTCGAGCGCAGATGCCCGATTCCGAACGGCTTCGCAATGTTCGGAGCCGACATATCGATCACTACTCGCTGACCTTGACCGATGGCCAGCTTGCCGAATGTCGGCGATAGCGCTCGATTCAGCAAGGCTGCGCTATGCCTGGCGGGATCAAACTTCAAGTTCACATACCCGCCAGCGGCTTCGATATGGATCCCTTGCAAGCTGCCTGCCGCTTGAAGCCGTTCCGCAAGCTCTTTCGCTAGAATTGGCGGAGCTTGTCGTTTCACCTTCGCCAATGCGAAGCAAGGAAACGCCAAGTCGCCCATTTCCGCCTTCGGCGGCTGCTCGAGCAGAGCCTCAATCTCTGCTGTTGATAATTGAACTTGCGTCTGAAGTAACTTCGCCGCTGTATGCTGCAGCATATTAATTCCTCCTCTTATTTGCTATCCATGATCATAAAGACACAAAAAGCCCCCGTCTCATAAAGAGACGGAGGCTGGTATCCGCGGTGCCACTCTTGTTGAATGTTCTCATTCATATGCTTCTGCTGGAGAACATTCCGCTTCATCTGGTAACGGCTAGTCCGGACTCCTCTATATAACCATTTGCATAACCATTCGCATTACCAATAGCTGTGCCAGGTCCTTCAAGGAATCAACTTCCGGGTCCGGTTCCTTCACGCATCCGCACCGGCTTCCACCACCCCGGCTCGCTGTTGACGGCTAATCGCAAAGTACTCTCCCGTTCATCGTATGTTGCGTATATAAATTTCCATTATTATATCTTGCACACTGCGCAATTGCAACTTTCTCTCATAAAATTCTAATCTAATCATACTTCAAGTTTCATCGTTCATGGTATGATAGAGATAAATTCGATGCAAGGAGAGAATAAGTCATGAAAGTACGCATTATTACAGACAGCGCCATAGATCTTCCCATGTCTGAGATACAAGAATTAGGACTGACTGTTCTGCCTCTGATGGTGAGCATTAATGGAGAAGAGTACGAAGATGGCGTCACACTCCAGGCGAAAACGATGTTTGATGGCATGCGTAATGGAAATATATACAAGACTTCTCAAGTTCCAATTGAGAAATACCAACATACGTTTCAATCATCCGCTGAACAAGGTGAAGAAGTCATTTATATAGCCTTTTCTTCCGAATTGTCAGGTACATATGGATCTTCACTAATGGTATTGGATATCGTTCGTGAAGACTATCCTTCATTCGCCTGCGATATCATCAATTCAAAATGCGCTTCAATCGGCTACGGGCTTGTCGTACGCCAAGCTGCCTTATGGGCGAAGGCTGGCATGAAGCGCGAAGAGCTTGTTCACAAGATTTCTGAATTAGCGCTCAACATGGAACATGTCTTTACCGTAGACGATCTTGAATATTTATACCGCGGCGGCCGCGTCAGCAAAACTTCCGCTGTGATCGGCGGTCTCTTGAATATCAAGCCTGTACTGGACGTTGAGGACGGCAAGCTCATTCCGATCGAAAAGGTACGCGGACGCAAGAAATCGATTCAGCGGCTTGCTGAATTGTTCGGCGAACGCGGAAACGCTGCGGATACGGAACAGCTTATCGGTATCTCGCATGGCGACGATCTCGAAGCAGTCGAGGCCTTGAAGTCGCTCTTAATTGAAAAGTACGGTATGAAACACTTTATCGTGAGCTCGATTGGCTGTGCAATCGGCGCGCATTCCGGCCCGGGCACACTGGCGTTGTTTTTCATCAAAAAAGGATATCAAGACTAGTTGGCTAGAGATCGATCATCTTATGAAATACGCAAAAGAACCTTCAATACCACGTAAAGTGGCGCCGAAGGTTCTTTTATTTATCGTATATGCTTCACTAGGAGATACTATTTTCGCCTCTGGCTGGGTAGTTCGAAGGCTGAGACGTTATTTTCCGACGTCTCGGCCTTTTTTTGAGGCGTTTTTGCGTCTGAGACGTTGATTTTCGACGTCTCGGAGCTATTTCACGCCTCGAGCTGGGCAGTTCGAAGGCTGAGACGTCATTTTCCGACGTCTCAGCCTTTTTTCGAGGCGTTTTTGCGTCTGAGACGTTGATTTTCGACGTCTCGGGACTATTTCACGCCTCGGCAGGGCATTCCAGAGGCTGAGACGTCATTTTCCGACGTCTCAGCCTTTTTTCGAGGCCTATTTGCGTCTGAGACGTTGATTTTCGACGTCTCGGGACTATTTCACGCCTCGGAAGGCATTCCAGAGGCTGCCTTATGATTAGGCGCTTGCCTCATCATAAAGCTTCAGAATGTCAGTAAACTCGCGAATGCGAACATCCGCATCCTTCAGTTCATCAGAATCACCGAATTCAGCATACGCGCAGCCAATCACCTTCAAACCATTTTTCTTGCCGGCTTCTACATCAGATGACCGATCGCCAACCATCCACGCCGACTCAATGTGATGCTCGTCCAGCACCAGTCGAACCAGATCAACCTTCGAGGCTGTCTGACGCCCGCCTGCACTGTAGAGCTCGTCGAACAATGGCAGAATGCCATGAGCTTCTGAGACACCTTGAATATATGGCTCCAAGCCGTTGCTCGCAACGAACAGCCTGACTCCACGTTTACGCAGCTCAGTCAGCACCTCAACAACACCCGGATATAGCTCGGACCCAGGCTCCCGCAAGCCAGCCAGCTCTTCTTCAACTAACAATTCATCAGCGCGAGCGCGTGCAGCATCTGTTGCATCTGGAATAACTCTCTTCCATATCTCGTCAAGCAGCATCCCCAGTGAGCCAAGCATCAGTTCCACAGGAGGAGTTGGAGCGTCATAGTACCCCTCTTCCCGCAGTCTGTTAAACACACGGTCATGCGCTGGAATAAGCAAAGTTTCCGTCTTGAATAAGGTACCATCCATGTCAAAAATAATCGCTTGCGGTCTTTCCATATTCTTATCCCATCCTTTTATGCTAATAAGAAAATGCGTGAACAATGGATACGATGAAGATTTAAATATTGTTCCTGTCTTCACATATATACACTATATCATAACACTGACAGGCATCGTCTAAATTAGACAATACTTTTACAATTTAACGTACTGTCTTCATTGGTATTTACATATTGAAACTGTTACGATAGATTCATACATGTTTGCATATTATCATCATGGAGGCGGAAACAAGCTATGAAACAGATACAAGCCATTGTGATCGGCGCCGGTCCATGCGGATTGTCGGCAGCCATCGAACTGAACAAGCAAGGTATAGAAACACTTATTATTGAAAAAAAATGCCTTGTACACTCCATATATCGATACCCCACACATTTGCAATTTTTCAGTACGGCAGAAATGCTTGAGATAGGCGATTTGCCATTTACATCTCCGAACGATAAGCCTTATCGGGATGAGGCGCTCGTCTATTATCGCAAAGCAGCCGAACGGTATGCTCTGAACATCCGCTCCTACGAGGAAGTTACGGAAGTACATAAGCGTGAAGACGGAATGTTTCATGTGCGCTCCATAACTCAAGCGGGTGAATCCTGTGAATATGAAGCCAGATACGTCATTCTGGCAACCGGATATTTTGATCATCCGAATATGATCGGCATCCCAGGTGAAGATTTGCCGCATGTGACTCATTATTTTCAGGAAGCGCACCCTTATGCGGATACAGACCTCGTCATCATAGGCGGTAACAATTCAGCGGTCGATGCCGCTCTGGAATGCATGCGAGTTGGCGCCCGTGTCACGATCGTGTATCGCGGCGATTCCTTATCCGCCAGCATTAAGCCGTGGGTTAGACCGATCTTTGAGAGCATGCTCAACAAGGGCATGATCCGAATGGAATTCGAATCCCGTGCGATCGCGATTCATCCGCACGAGGTCATCGTCGAGCAGGCAGACAAAGAAACGGAGTCGATACCTTGTCAATTCGTGCTGGCGTTGACGGGATTCCGTCCGGATCGCAAGATGCTCGAGCAGATCGGTGTCGAGCTGCAGGATGACCGCGAGAAGCCTGTATTCGACCCCGCTACGATGCAGACGAATATCGAAGGGCTGTATGTCGCAGGCGTCATATCGTCAGGCCGTAACGCTAATGAGATCTTTATCGAATCAGGCCGCGGCCATGGTCGCATTATCGCGGATCATATTACCAGCCTTAGCGTATAGTTAAATATGATGCCCGGCATGACAAAAAGGCTGTCCCGCAGTAGAATCTTCTACCGCGAGGACAGCCCCTTTTATGTGCGACCTGAATAATCGAATTATTCAAATGATAACTGCGACTTACGAGTCTTAAAGTCAACCTCTTTATAATACATATCGGCTACAAGCAGATTCGGTCCGCAGCACTTGGCTGCCGGACAATGACAATTGACCGATTGGCTTAGCGGATGATCCTGAAGCCACTGTTCGAACACATCATCCAGTTTAGAATCATAGATGCTGCCGAATGACGGGATATCCGCGAAGTCTGTTACGTATACCTCGCCGTTAAACATATTAACGTTTAAGCGATTGCGTCCGTCCGGGTCATTTCGAACCGTAACATTCGGCTCATGATTCAGACGCTGAATCAGCTCCAGATCCTCGTTGCTGTCGTTACACGCATAGAACGGAAGCGTCCCAAACAGCATCCACATCTCCTTGTTCCGAACATCCAACAGGTTATGAATGGATTGTCGCAGTTCATCCTTGCTAATGACAGGCAGATGTTTCGCGAATGAGCTCGGGTACATCGGGTGCACTTCATGACGCTGACAGCCTATCTCATTGATCAGCTGGTGAATAGCGCCAAGCTTATGATGTGTACGGAAATTAATCATCGACTCGGCAGATACGAACAGACCGCCGGCGGTGAGCTTGCGAGTATTCTCCATCATTTGCTCATACAGCTTCTGTGCCGCGCTTGGTGCAATGTCATGCTTCGTATGTACGAACCCGACTTCATGAAAGTCCTGCGCATTCGTATAGTTGAATGAAATGTGCATCACGTCCAGATATGGCGCTATTGCCTCATAGCGTTTATAATCCAAGGTTACGTTCGAATTCAATTGTGAACGAATCCCCCGGGAACGTGCATACTTCAGCAGCGGAATAATATAATCATTCACAGTCGCCATATGAAATGTCGGCTCGCCGCCTGTAATGCTGATCGTCTCCAGATGCTCCACCTCATCCAACCGCTTCAGCATCAGGTCTAGCGGCAGCAGATCCGGCTCTCGCATAATAAGCGTATGACCTACCGCGCAGTGCTCGCACCGCATGTTGCACACTTGGGCGACAGTCATTTCTACGCTCGTTAATCGATGTCTGCCATATTGCTGCAGCGAGCGAATCGGATCCCATGGATCATATGCAGGGGTTATCGCCTGCCCATGATTCATCATGATCTGATTGTCCGCCAATTCTTGTTGCTTCTTAATACTCATCTCAATCACCTAACTTCATTCCTATTTATTTCAATCTCTTCGTTCTTCAATCGTTCGACTAAGCAGCGTCACGCTCTGAATGGCCTTTAAACCACTTTGGAGCCCACCAATTCGCTTTGCCGAGCAGCTTCATAAGCGCTGGGACGAGAAACACACGAATAAGAGTCGCGTCCAGGAATATGGAAGTCGCCAGACCAAGGCCTACCGCCTTCATCATCTCATTATCCGTAAATATGAACGCCCCAACGACAACAATAAGGATAAATGCGGCGCTCGTTATGATGCCGCCTGTCTTGATCAAGCCTTCCGCAGTACTATGTTCGTTGTCTCCAGTACGTTCGTACTCCTCCGCTATGCGCGATAATAAGAATACCTCATAATCCATTGATATGCCAAATACCACACAAAAAATGATAACAGGCAGCATCGCCACAACCATACCCGTTGAGGTCACTTGGAATAGATCCGCAAACACGCCGTACTGGAATACGAGCACGACAATGCCTAAGCTTGCTCCCAAGCTTAACACATTCATCAACACCGCCTTCAACGGGAGCAGCACCGAACGAAAGGCTATGAATAGTACGATATAAGTCACTGCTAGTATAAATATGATTACATACGGCAGCGCATCTGTGATGCGATCGATAATATCTAAGCGATAGGCTGTCGCCCCCGTAACGTAGCTCTCGGTTGCATCCATATCCATCGCACGCAGCTCTCTTACGAGATCATATGCTTCATCGCTGTCCGGCTGCACGGTTGGAACCACCTGCATCAGGACATATTCACCCTTAACTAAGTGCATCTGTTCCAGCTGTGCTTGCAGGTTAGGGTCCTGCAGCGCTAACGTCTTGGCTTCAGCACTCGGCAGCGCCTGCAGTGTTGCCAGGTAGTTGTTCACACTCTTAACCGAATCCAAGCTCGCGATATCTGCCGCAATCTGCTCTACCTTGTTGACCGTATTTCCGTCAGAATAAGGTTTGTCCATCCGCAGGAGTACCTGCATCGCTTCCGTTTCACGCGTATCGAACACTTCATTGATCAAGTCTGAGCCGTAGCGAGATTCGTACTTCGGCGGGAGCATTTCTGCATCTGGAATTCCAATCTTGATGTCGGCAACCGGCCAAGCGCAAGCGATAAATCCAATCGTCAGCAAAGAAGCAATGATGACCGGCCGCTTCATCACCGCATGAGCGAGCTTGCCCCAAGCTTTGCTGTTCTGTCCCACTGCCGCGCTGCCCTTATCCCGACGCCACTTCGTCGGAATGACAGGATAACGATTCACCTTATCCCCCAGCACACCAAGCATTGCTAACAGCATCGTATTGCTAACGATAACAGACACCGTTACAACCATCACGCCGCCAAGCGCTAATGATCGGAACAGGTTCAAGTCAATGAATGCCATTGCAATCAAGCCTATCAGCACTGCCACCCCGGAGAAAAATATCGATTGGCCCGCCTTCTGCGCTGTCATCGCAACTGCGCCTTGAACAGTCCCTTGCTTGCGCAACTCCTCTCGGAATCGGCTGACCATGAATAACGCATAGTCGATCCCTACTGCGAGACCAAGCATCGAGATGAGGTTGGGCAAAAAGTTGCTGAGCGAGCTTGTCATCAATGCGACAAAATACACAAAACCAAGTGTAATCGTTACGCTTAGCAGACCGACCAATAACGGCAGGAGACCTGCTATCCAAGTGCCGAATACGATAAGCAGCACGATGAGAGCAATGGGCAGTCCGATAATCTCGGACTTGATGATATCGCGTTTACTTGCTTCCTGCATATCATAATAGATAGGTGTCGCGCCGCTGACGTATGTGCTCATGCCCTCTAGATCAGGAATAAGCGCACGTATAGACGGAAATTGTTCAAGCGCATCGTCTGTCTTAAGTTCCATCTGGACTGCGATTACAAGCACGTCTGGCCTAACGTCCAATCGTCCGGTCTCTTTAACCGCTATATCCATGACATAGGGCTGTTCCCCCAGCTTAGCGAGTGAATCCAGAACTTTCTTCGTCGATTGTTCATTGGTTATCGTAGAACCGTCATCACTCTCATACACGATGTCCATTGAGGTTGATGGAATGTTCATGTTCTCACTTAGCAGCTGCATGCCGACGTCCGATTCGCTTCCTTTGGGAGTGAAGCCATCATCTTTCAGCATAGATGGAACTTGAACAGCGAATGCAGCCATGATCACAAATAAGACGATCCATAGTGAAATTATGAATCGTCTATGCTTAAATACTCCATTTCCCCATCTCCAGAAAAAACCTTGCCTATCCGTTTCACGCATTAGCGGCTCCTCCAGTAATAACGTCATCCTTAGAACCAATAATGATGACGTTTAGGCTTGTCGATAGATCAATGTCTCGCAATTCTTTATATGGCTGTCCATCTGGGTCATACAGCAGTCTAATTATTGGTCGTTGCGGATATTGAGGATTGATCTGAGACACAACTCCTACTTCTCGAGTACTGAGCTCAACGGTCATTCCTAGTGGATACACGGCGATTCGATCTCGGAACAACTGCAGCATATGCTGTTCATATAAAGTATCAGATCCAGTGTACAATATCTCTAGCGCTTCATGAGGCATCATGGCAGTCCGATATACCCGATGGGTTGTCATCGCATCATAAGAGTCGGCAATGGCGATCCATTTGGCGAATTCATGGATTTCCCCCGCTTGAATACCGCGCGGATACCCTGATCCGTTTAATCGTTCATGATGCTGAAACGCACAATGCGCGGTAAGCAGCGGAATATTCGGTATATCCTTGAGAATACGATAGCCGATCTCTGCATGGGTCTTCATGTGCTCGTATTCTTCTTTGGTTAGCTTGCTTGGCTTATTCAATGTCTCAGCTTTGATCTGAGTCTTGCCTATATCGTGCAGAAGTGCCCCCATGGCTAAATTCTTTAGATCTTCTCGATTATAGCCATAATGAAGTCCGAACAAGGTAGAATAGACGCATACGTTCAGCGAATGTCTGTACACGTAATAGTCTGTCGTCTGAATATCTCCCAGCATGACCATAGCTTCACTATTGGATGAAATATCGTCTATGATATTATCCATTAGAGCTAAGAACGGTTTGCCTAGATTAGGCACAGTACGCTTACGACTCGTCGAATCCGCCATCAGCTGCTTAAACTCACGACGAATCATCTTATTCGCTTCGCGTCTTGTTTCATCGCTCAACATATCCGGGGCGACGATTCCTTCCGTACGCTCATCTTCAACATATACGCAGCTAATCCCCATAGATATAAGCCGATCGATATAAAGCTTAGACAGCTCTACCCCTTCTCCGAGCAGTACCATGCCTTCATCGTTATATATTTTTTTTGCTAATTTCATGCCTGCATGACATGAAGTCAATGGTATCCATCGCAAATCTCGTCAACCCCTGATGGTCGAAATATAACCAAGTATCATATTCAAACAACAATTATAATACCATTTTTCCGTATTTCTTGCGACAAATTCAGCTGCATCCAACGACATAATCTGCGAAACTTCTTCATTTCACGATAAACCACCAAAATAACCCTGCCAATATAAAGCGATAGATTGCAAAGTATCTCAACTTAACTTGCTGGATATGATTCAAGAATAGGACCACCACACCATAAGCGACGATAAACGACACGATAAATCCAAGAGTAAAGAAACCAAGTACATTCCATGTGAAATGTTTATAGCTATCCAAGAGCTCATAACCGCTTGCCAATATCATAATGGGAATCGCAATGAAAAATGAAAAATCAGCAGCAGCACGATAGCTGACTCCGCTTAGCATGCCTCCCGAAATGGTTGATCCTGATCGCGAGAAGCCTGGCCATAATACAGACAATATTTGAAACAGACCGATCAAAAACGCCTGCTTATAGCTTATATCATCAAGTGTGACGGCACTCGGCTGCTTGCGTTCTCCATACCATTCCGCGACCCACATGAATATGCCGCCTGCTGCTAATGCCATTAACACGATCTCAGCGCTGAACAGTTGCTTGATCCAATCCTTAGCGACAAATGCTACGATCAGCGCAGGTCCAATTCCAAACGCCACATGCAATAGGTTCAGACTGCGCTTCTCTTTGTGCCCTTGCTTCACGGATCGAATTCCAATGCCGAGCATATTCTGAATCCGCTCTCGATAGACAACGGTGATGGCTAAGATCGCCCCTAATTGAATGACAATTTCAAACGTTTTTAGCAGATCGCTCTGATCATTTACCCCCATTAATTTGGTGGTGAGTATCATGTGACCTGTAGATGAAACAGGAATAAACTCTGTAATTCCTTCAACCACACCTAGCAGCACTGCTAATAGTATCGTTAACATAGTACACTTCCCTTCGACGTACAACCTTATAATGAATTGTATGAGCTGGATCGAAGTACAAGCACCTTAAATCGTATTAAAAAATATGACATAATGTTTAGTATTTAGACATTAATTGTTGTAAGCTATTGGTATTGTTGCTATGATTAGCATACATGTAGTCAACTCTCAGTTAGGAATGGTGATCCAAATCATGCGGGTTCATATTTTACAAGTGAGAGATGGAGATATTGTTTTGAAGGATATTTTCAATAACTTTGGGGTTAAGATTATATCTGCAGGCACTTGCATGAAAGAACGGGATATAGATGTACTGCTTCGACATCACATTGATATGGTAGAGATCATGGAACGTTTAAATCCTCAACTTAGTATAGATGTGATAACTAACTCGACCTCTTCCCCGGGGATTTCAGAGACAGTTCCTATGGACTCTGTACTCTTAGCGCCAGAACAATATGTGAATCCATCGATTAAGCAGTTCTATCCTCAGTATCTTGAGGCAGTCAAGTTCACTAGCCATATGTTTGATCATGCGCTTCGCACGGGAAATATTAGTCAAGAAGATGTGGAGAGCACGATTACACCTATACTTGAACAGTTTAATGAGGAACGCGATGTCGTTTCCTTGCTGCTGCATCTCATTTCAGATGATGATTATATATGCCAGCATTCTCTTCAAGTCAGTATGCTGTCCTATTATTTAGCAGTTTGGCTCGATTATTCCGAGCAGGATGCACTTCGAATCGGCAGGGCTGGATACCTCCATGATATCGGCAAGAGTCAAATCGATCGCTCTATCCTTGATAAACCTACCAGCTTAAGCCATGACGAATTCGAACAAATTAAAGCGCATACAACAGTTGGTCACCAGATCATAAGCTCCAGCTATAGCGACGAGTGGCTCTCGATACCAGCGCTTCAGCATCATGAGAGAATAGATGGTACAGGATATCCACAAGGGCTTACTGGAGATCAGATCCATGATATATCCAAGATCGTTGCTATCGCAGATGTGTACAGCGCGATGATATCTACGCGAGTATATCGTGAGAAGAAAGACTTATTCAGTGTACTGAATGAGATGTACGCTATGAGCTTCAACAAGCTTGATCCTAGAATGACGCATATCTTTATCCGTCAGATGCTGCCGAACTTCTTGCATAAGCGAGTCAAGCTAAGCGATGGCCGCATGGGTACAATCGTCATGAACCACAGCACTGAATTCTTCAAGCCTCTCGTGCAGGTCAATCAAGAGTTTATCGATCTGTCATTGGTCAGACAAGTCGAAATTGAGCATGTGTATATGTAGCCATAATATAAATTAATCATGATCCCTCTGGAAACACCGAGCAATCGGTCATTCAGGGGGATTTGCATTTTGTGCACGCCATTCAACTGCTAGAATCCAGCGTAAACAAAAAATACGTGTCCGAGTGACTGGATCACATAAGCGTGACCACCGCATCAGACACGTATTTATATATTACTGAGAAAGCTGGTATCCCTCGACTTGCAAGGGTTAACCGATGCTTCCCTCCATCTCGAACTTGATAAATTTCTGTTTTCAAAGCTAATCAAAATCGATTAAAACCATTGATATTACGGCGTTTTAAAACATCGATATTTCAAATTACTTTATCGCTTATCAACTACAGTCGGCATAAAATCGGCACGAAAGGACATCAGTTAGATTAGCAATAGTTAGAGTAGTTCAGTTTTTCCCTATATAATAGGAAACGATTTGTTTTCGTTCCGATTAATTAGGATCGGTTCTGATATAAATAAGGTCATGTATCATTATAAAAGAGCCTCGTTATTCCGAGGCTCTTAATCTTATTGTTCTTGGTTTAGACGGTTCCCAGTCAATGAACCCTTTGAGCTTTAGTCCTTCCAGAAACCTATGTACAGTACTTGATGACTTACTATTTAACATCTCAGCCAGTTCCCTGACAGATGGCGAGTACTTATTTTCTTCCATATATTCTTCAATCGCGCATAAAGTATCTTTCTCTCTTCGTGATAGCTTCTCCACAAATATCACCTCATAAGATATGTAAGTTATGTACCATTATATACGAACATATATTCTTATTCAAGGTTGAATTACGAACTTGTGTTCGGTTATAATTATAGAAAAACGAACGTTAGAGGTGACACCATGGGACCGCTCGTAACTGAAGAAGAACTGCAATTAGTCAAGTCAGCTGTAATGATACCGATGATTTTGAGCGCTTTTGAGCGTGATAAACAAAAGATTGAATCAATGTTAAAGACTCCAGATCCTTACACTGAATCGATTACAGCTGCCATGAATAAAGCAACCAAGGTATTAACGGAAGTGCGGCGTGCGATGTTTAAGACGGGACTGAAGGTGCTTGAAACAGAGCGAGGCGAGGACGGCGTAACGGCTCGGTATCTCTTTAGGGGTTATCGTGGGGAAATGACGTTGCTTAATGACTTCTTACGGGCTCAATGTATGATAAGAATGAGCGCGTACATGGGGCTTGATACGAGTAAATATGTCGATGAGTCCTACGGTAACAAACCAATAACGATGTAAGAGCTGCGGGACGGATCCGGCAGCTCTTACATCAAAACAGAATTCTTACTAGTGACTTATAAATTTTATCATTTACTTCAGCTAAACTTCTCTTCCCATCTTTCCAGTTAAGCACAACCCTATATGTACCTTTCTTCTTAGCAGATAACCCGGCTAGCAGTCCAACTGGACCTAGTAAAACACCACCGACCGCACCTCGGCCTACCGCGCTTGCAGCACTTGTCTTTGACTCTTCATCTACTACCTCATAAGATTCAATTACATCTTTATCTAACGTGATTCTATTAAAAATACCAACAACAAGTATCAACTTCAAACCATTCGCCATAATAACTTTATCTTTATAGTCACCAGCAATAATCATATTATTCGCCATTAGCCTACCACCTCATTAAAGTTATATCTTCATACAACACTATAATCTAATATATGTCAATGAAGTAGATAATAAGGAAATTTGATCGGATTGTAGAATAATTGTGGTAATTATGTATGGAGGTGTAATAATGGGTCGAATGCTGAATACAGATACGGAATTGTTTGCGGCGGCAATGTCACAGGTTAAGGTTGAAGCGTGGCTTGAAGATGCTGCAGGAGTGTATTGCTTACAGGGAGAAGGTATTGTAGAAGCCATAACGCCGGAGACTGTAAAGCTACGTGAACAGGACGGATCGGCTATGCATTACTTCAGATATCCAACGATGTTTAAAGTATAAAGAGCCGTAGGTGCTTCCCTAGCGACTCTTTAGCATTCTTTAATCTCACTTTGGTATTACATACGCTTGATAAGGTTTATTCATCCCGCCATCAACAGAAGGGTTACGTCCACTGACTCTCCATAATATTGTGGTACCCGAACCAATATTAGCTTGTGTGTACTGTCCCATCCCTGGGCCAGTGTCAGGCAAAGTTACGCCTGGGTGAATAGAACCATCAGGATTTTTGATTAAAAAGTTCACTTCTAGATTCAAGGTATTGCTTGACCCGATTGGAGCAGCCCCAAAAATTATGTTTTGTTGTCCGCCTGAGGTATTGGTATAGGAATACCAGTCGCTATCCACCCCCGTACCATAATCCAGATCCAAGTTCATATTAAAGACTCCACCAAGCTGTAATGGCTGGGCTGCTGGATAAGAATCCGCCCATCCAGACAAGCCAAAAGCTGATTGAGAAAACCCAAATACAGAAATAGCTAATGTAATCGCAAGCAGTGACTTTTTGAATCTCATAATAATTACACCTCCATTATTTTTGTCTTACAATGTCGATAATAGTATATATTTACAATTTGTGGAACGAAAACTAGATTGGTATTATCAACAAAATAATTGCGTTGTAAGCGCCATCATATGTTGATATAATCATAATATTGGCGATTTTTGTAAGGAGGTCAGAAAATGAGTCGAACTCTGAATACGAATTTCGAACTGTTTGCTGCGGCTATGTACCAAACCGAGGTTAAGGCCTGCTATAAAGATGCAGGAGAATTGAAAGGAATAGGAGTTGTCCAAGAGATTACACCGGAGACGGTGAAGCTAAGGGAAGCTGACGGATCGTTCATGCATAACTTTAAGTTTAATACGATGTTTAAAGCATAAGAGCCGCAGGAGATAATGATATGCTCCCATCATAGTAGACAGTAGATAAAACAAAAACTTCTACTGCTACAATGATGGGAGTTTTTCTGAT
>NZ_JBYTDY010000017.1:0-100760 GCF_058791835.1 Paenibacillus sp. EB106-04-04-XG159
CTTCATGGCTCACCAGTATTACTTTTATCGTGCGCGTGTGGCGGAATTGGCAGACGCACTAGACTTAGGATCTAGCGCCTTTGGCGTGGGGGTTCAAGTCCCTCCACGCGCACCATAATCGACTATGACACACTTACTCATCGAGTAAGTGTTTTTTTTGTTTATAAGACGATACAGTTCAACTCCAACGAAATGTATCCGCGCCGCGCAGTCCTGAACGGTAAGAGGTAGGGCTTACCCCATATATAGAAGTGAATTGATTCGTAAAATAATGCACGGAATCATACCCTAGCGACAACGCGATTTCTGTAACGGAGCGGCTGCTTTCCATTAAAAGGACGGCTGCCTTCTTCATGCGCGCCCCGAGAATATAAGCTTTGGGAGACATCCCCGTCTCCAGCTTGAATAAACGGTAAAATTGCGATTTTTCAAGTCCGCTCTGTTCGCACCAATATTCAAAGGACTTCCGCTGCTCAGGATTCCTATCCATCTCCTCGAGGATTCGCGCAATGCGATAGTCCGCAAGATGATCCTCAAGCATGCAATCCCTCCACTGCAGCATCCAGGCATAGAAGCACGATGATGCAGCTTCTGCAGCATACTTTCCCTGACGATTATAGGCAATAAGCGTTTGATTCAGCAGCTCAATCAAGTGCGGGTAGGCACGTAACGACATGCACGTCGGAATCTGCTCGAGCTCCTCACAGGGCTGTCGTGCTGTCAGCCATCCCTCGTCATACGAATTCCACTCATAAGCAAAAGTCGGCTGATCGGGGCCAGGAGCGCTCCACAAATCACAATAGATATTACAAGCATCCATCGCCTCGCCAGGAATATGCTCGAAGGAATGAGGCTCGCCTGGACGTACAAATACGAGTGTGCCGCTGGACACGGAATACCGTTCATCATTGACGACCATATGTCCATGTCCATCTGTGAACAGATGGAATGCGTATGTATACCCTCTGCGCCGCTGCTCTTCGCGCGAGCCTTTATAGTTGTACTTATGGGCTGCACGGATATAGGGCTGCATATCAGCCAGTAGATTCATGTTATGACCTCCGTAATTCCGTGAGCATCGGAATTTTGTATAAATAACAGGAAGCTGTGTTAAATACGTACTGCTAGGTTGATGATACAATGAATCGTATAAAATGTCATGCAATAGGGGGATACTGATGCGGTTTAGACAAGTTCATCTCGATTTCCACACTTCCGAACACATTCCGTTTATCGGAAGAAAATTCTCCAAAGAAAATTTTCAGGAAATGCTTCGCCTTGGGCATGTTGATTCTATAACTGTATTTGCTAAATGTCATCATGGTTGGGCGTATTTTCCGTCTGAAGAGAATGTGATGCATCCAGAGCTTACATATGATCTATTGGCGGCACAGATCGAAGCGGCGCATGAGATCAACGTCAAAGTACCTGTCTATCTATCTGTCGGTCTGGATGAGAAGCTAGCGGTTGATTATTCTCATTGGCTGATGCGCAGTGAAGAAGATCGTACGAATTGGTCCGACTCATGGTTGAAGCCAGGATATCATCAGTTTTGCTTAAACACGCCTTATCTGGATATTGTCATTAAGCAGATTCAAGAAGTAGTGCGCACATACAATGCTGACGGCATCTTCCTCGATATTGTCGGCGAGAGAACATGCTACTGTCCGACCTGCTTGAAGCAGATGATCGCTGACGGCATGGATCCTACGAACAAGCAGCATGTGATTGACAATGGCCGCCGCATCTACGCCAATTATACGCGACGCGTTCGTGAAGCAATCGACGAGATTAAGCCAGGACTGAACGTATTCCACAATGCAGGCCATATCCATCAAGGTCGCCGCGATCTCATGGGCATGAACACGCATCTTGAGCTTGAATCGCTGCCGACTGGTGGGTGGGGATATGATCATTTTCCTTCTTCTGCACGCTACGTGCAGCAGATGGGGATGGACTTCCTAGGAATGACAGGCAAGTTCCATACGTTCTGGGGCGAATTCGGCGGATACAAGCATCCGAATGCGCTTCGTTATGAGACTGCCCTGAATCTGGCGAACGGTGCCCGCTGTTCGATTGGCGACCAGCTACATCCTGAGGGTGAGATGGATGAAGCGACATACGAGCTGATCGGGAAGGCGTACGCGGAAGTTGAGCAGAAAGAAGCATGGTGTACAGGTACGGTCAATGTAGCCGATGTTGCCGTATTAACAGTTGAAGCCGCTGGTATAACGCAGGATAACGGAGCCATGTTTACCGGCAAGATTGATATGGGTGTCAGCCGTATGCTGCTGGAAGGCAAGATCCTTTTCAATATCGTCGATGTGGAATCGGATTGGAGCGGCTATCGTGTTCTTATATTACCGGATGCTATTATGATGACTCCAGCGATACTCGCAAAGGTTCAAGCATTTATGAATAGTGGCGGTAAAGTGTTGGCGTCAGGCAGATCCGGATTGAATGAAGAGATGACAGCTAATGTGCTGCCGCTTGGCTTCAAGGATGCAGGTGTAAATCAGCTTCGACCGGACTATTTCAGACCTCATTTCAAGCTGCCTAATCTTGGTGAAGCCGCATTTATCATGTACAGTGAGGGTCGCCGCATCGAGCTGACGGATGGAGAAGAGCTTGGAAGACGTGAGGATTCCTATTTCAACCGCCAAGCATTCCGCTTCTGCTCGCACCAGCATTCACCGAATTCTGGGGAATACGGCGGTCCTGGTATGGTTGAGACTGCTCATGGTATATATATCGCATGGAACGTATTCGAAGATTACGCGACCAAGGGCAGTCTTGTCCTGAAGGAAATGGTGTTGTACGCACTGCGGCGCCTGCTTGGGGACGATCTCACTCTCAAGACGTCGCTGCCTGCGCAGGGTGTAACGACAGTACAGCATCAAGCACATGAAAAGCGTTATATCCACCACCTCCTGTACGCTTCACCTGTTAAACGCGGAGAGAGAATCGAGATCATCGAAGATATTAATCCGCTCTATAATGTGGAAGTAGAGCTTCAATTGAAGCCGCACGAGGTTGCTAGAGTTTATTTGGCGCCGCAAATGATAGATATCAGCTATGACAAGACTTCATCCGGAATTTACTATACGGTTCCACAGCTGGAATGCCATCAGATGGTCGTGATCGAATACACATAAGATTAATCAGAAAAATGGGGCTATCCTCTCAGTACTGCACTGGAGAAATAGCCCCTGCTTGCATATCTCCTGTTATTTCTTCTTCACGTGTAAGAGATAATGCACTGCGACATTATGCACATTCGGAATATTGATTTGCTGATGAGAAGCATGCCATATGCAGGAACGGTTAACAATCAGCATCAATTGCGGCGATAAATGCGGAATATGGAACGTAGCTGCTGCTTGCATAGATAATGCTTTCTCTTCTAAAACCCGAATCATGGCGAATTGATAGTGGTCAGATATGTGCTTCTGCTGCGTTATGAAATGATGAATTACCGTATTGGCCACGCGGCTGGAGCCGCAATTCGTGCTATGTTTATATAAAAACAGCGGCTTTTCATGAGATTGGTTGAGTATCTCTTCTAATTGATCGCTAGATTGAATAATGATCATTCCCATCATCACTTACCCCCTGATTCCAAGTAGAGATCATGATCTCAACTGAAGTAAATGTAATACATAAAGATAATGAACTGAACTAAGCGTTCTATCTAAGTGGACAAACTCATAAACTTATGGCAACCGAAATGAGATGGTCCAAAGGAGAGACGGCATGAAGAGCTTAGATGGATTAACGTTTATATTGCTGCTGCTGGCTAGTTATCGTTTAACCCGCTTAATTGTGTTTGATGAGATCACTTCGTTTATTCGCCGTCCGTTCATCACAGAACAGTACGTTACAGACGAGAGCGGTAAGCTGATGTCGGTAATGGAGAAGAAAGGTGGATGGTTCCATACCTTTATGGGCAAGCTGTTAAGCTGCTACTGGTGTATGGGGGTATGGTCGTCCGTACTTATCGTTGGTGTTTATTTATTCGTACCTGAAGTCGTGTCCATCCCGTTTACTCTGATATTGGCTGTCGCGGGTGCGGCTGGTATTCTGGAGTCGTTTGTGAAGGGGTAAGGTACACTCTTGGCCCGCTAAGCTTAGTGGCATCATGAAGTTGACCAGCCTTGTAGGTCATTCATTCATACATATGTACGATCGAGTTATTAGGTTACGTCTTTGGTAATAGGCATGGCCTTTTTCATGTGGTACTAAATACCATTAAGTATTTTTGAAAATAAGTTTGCAATTTGGGTGAGGATTTGTTATATTAATTCTTGTCCTCGCGAGAACGAAATATTCGAATGAGCGAGATAATAGAAGAAAATAGAAGATATGCGGACATAGCTCAGTGGTAGAGTATCGCCTTGCCAAGGCGAGGGTCGCGGGTTCGAATCCCGTTGTCCGCTCCAGAATATGTGCCTTTAGCTCAGCTGGATAGAGCGTTTGACTACGAATCAAAAGGTCGGGAGTTCGAATCTCTCAAGGCACGCCACTTATTAACTTCATATGCCGGTGTGGCGGAATGGCAGACGCGCGCGACTCAAAATCGTGAGGGAAACCGTGGAGGTTCGAGTCCTCTCACCGGCACCATAAGTTCGGGATGTAGCTCAGCTTGGTAGAGCACCTGGTTTGGGACCAGGGGGTCGCATGTTCAAATCGTGTCATCCCGACCAGTACATGAGAAACCGTCGGTTATATGCCGACGGTTTTTGTTATGCTCATAGGATCATTGCGCATATCCGCTGAGCAGCATGGTATAGCTTAAGTAATGAATTGGGTGTTCAATCGACTAGACTAACTATTAGTATAGTTCGAGTGAACACTTTTTTGTATATTTCGCAGGAATCCATTTCGTTTACATAGAATGGAAATGATGAATTGCGAAATAAATGATTATGGCTTTGAACGATTGCTAGAACCTAATCGTATTAGTAGTGACTGCAGTCAAATGATACAAGAAGGGGTCGTGACATCCGTTGAATGAGCAGGACAATATAGCGTTAGCGAAGCGGGGGAATACGGATGCACTGGCACTCCTTCTGCATGATAATTACCCCATTCTGCGCAGCTATGTATTGAAGTTGACGATGAATCCTGTGCTTTCAGAAGATATCGTGCAGGATACGATGGTGCGCAGCATGGAGAAGCTCTATACGTACAATGGAACGTCACGATTTTCCTCTTGGCTGATTACAATTGCGACACGCATCTATATGGATATGCTGCGCCGCAAGCGAGTCGAGCACCGCTGGCAGGAGCAGGCCGCAAGAGCGATGCGTTTCCAGATGGAAGCTGATCGATACGAGTGGAGCGAAACGCTGGATCAGCTCAGCAGGCTGACGCCAGAACATCGAGCTTCCTTATTATTGAAGCATTATTATGGATATACCTATCCCGAGATTGCAGACATGATGAAGTGCAGCGAGGGAACGGTCAAATCTCGTGTACATTATGCTCTGCTAGAGCTGAGAAAGGAGATAGGTGGAGATGAATGACAAGCGACAAGATCCGATTGGAGTCGAGAAGCAAGACACAGCGGTAGATACACAGCTGAATACGGCGTGGGGGCAAGTTGACGGTTGGAGCAATGAGAAGCATGTACCTTCTGCCGCTCATCTGACGCTGCTGCTGAAGCAGCAGCGTCAGATTATGAAGTACAAACTGTGGCGAGACTTAGCCGTACTGTGGACGCTCGCTGTCATACTGCTGGCAGGCGGCTACTTATTGGCTGAACGAAGCCTTAACGCGTATCTCATATTCCAATCCGTGCTAGTCTGTGCGGGAGTTGGTGCTATTGTTGTGAGATCGGTCATTCTCCCGCATCTAAGAAAGGGGAAATAACATGAATACGGAACATACTTTACAGGATATTCCCCTTTGGTTATGGACTACGATAATAGCTGCATTGCTCATTCAAGGGACCTGGATCTTCCTTCATGCTCGCAAACATGGGCATTTTCCTTGGCTGTGGGCGCTGTGGGGCTTTATTAACGTGCCTACTCCAGGGCTCTTATATCTTTTATTTGTAGCGAAGCCTTGGCGTAAACGACAATAATCGTTGAGGAGTGAGTGAAAGATGAATACATGGGAGTCATTGGACCAAATAACATGGGCTGCAATAGCCCCGCTAATCGTCATTCAGTTGGTATTGGTCATATTTGCGCTTATTTCATTGGTGCGAGCTGATCGGGTAAACGGCCCCAAATGGATGTGGGCACTCATTATCGTGCTGGGACAAATGATCGGCAGCATCGTGTATTTCATCTTCGGAAAGAAGGAGCGTTAACATGCGGCAGTTCAAGATCGAAGCATTGAGTAAGCGTTATGGCGATCAGCTGTCTGTGAATCAGGTCAGCTTCACGATACAGCAAGGGCGCTGCACTGCACTAATAGGCCCAAATGGAGCAGGAAAGACAACAACTTTGAACATGATAGCTGGGCTGCTGAAGCCGACATCTGGCGCAATTCGTAAACTTGATGCGGGAGGGAAGGCATATGACGGCGATCTAAGGCCGTATATAGGCTACCTTCCGCAGTATCCGCAGTTTCATGGCTGGATGAAGGGCAGAGAATGGCTAGAGATGATGGCTGGCTTGTCAGGGGTGCCTGCTGTCGAGATAAAGAAGCGCGCGACGGATTGGCTCGAACAGGTCGGCTTAAGTGAGGCAGCCAATCGATTAATCAGCGGCTACTCTGGCGGTATGAAGCAGCGGCTGGGGCTTGCGCAAGCCATGATTCACGCTCCTGAATTGCTCATATTGGATGAGCCTGTATCCGCATTGGATCCATTCGGGAGACGTGAGGTCATGCAGCTTCTGAGCCGCATAAAAGAGAAAACGACAGTATTGTTCTCTACGCACATCTTACATGATGCGGAGGAACTGTGTGATGACCTTGTAATCCTAAAGAACGGAAAGGTCGTCGTGCAAGGAGAATGGAATGAGATTCGCAAGCGCGGGGACAGCCAAGTATTAAATGTAGAGGTGCAGGCAGTAGAAGCTGCGATGAACTGGCTCAGAGGGCTGCGTTCAGTGCAAGGTGTGACCTCGATTAAGATCGAAGGCGCGAGCGCTTCCCTCAAAGTCCATGATATTGACTCGGCTAGACGTGAAATATTGCGGCGCGTGGCGCAGGATGACATTCCTTTGCTTCGATATGAAGCAGGGGGCTTGGAATCGTTCTTTATAGAGGCGGTGACATCATGAAGTCGGCTTCGGGACATCACACAGCAATTATATATAAGAAGGAAATACTGTACTTGTGGCGCAGCTACAGATTGATATGGGTTCCATTAGTATTCCTCGTTCTCGGTATATCACAACCGATTGCGACCAAGCTTATGCCTCAACTGTTATCAAGTGCGGGCAGCATTCCGCCAGAGCTTATAGCTCAGCTAGCAGCACCTGCGCCTGGCGCAGTGCTGGCGCAAGCACTCGGACAATTCAATCTTGTCGGGGTTATCGTCATAGCACTCACATTGATGGGGGCTATTTCCGGGGAAATACAACATGGAGTAGCACTTCATTATATGGTAAAGGCAATACCTGTACATCGTTATGTACTAGCGAAATGGATGGGTGCGATGTCGTTGACGATTCCATCATTTCTGATCGGTTATGCAGGAACGTGGTATTATACCAATGTGCTGATCGGAACAGTGGATACGACGTTGGCTTTGCAAAGCGGCGCTTATTCATTAGTATGGATCATGTTCATTACGACACTTGCTATTGCGGTCAGCGGAATGATAGACCAGCCGGCAATTGGAGCGGTTATTACTATAACTGCCGTATTTGTCACGACGATCATGGGCAGTTATCTTCCAGCCGATTGGGCATGGATCCCTTCACGAATGAGCGATGCTGCGCAAATGGGGTTGGTAGGGCAGCAGATATCATATTCGATTGCTTGGCCAATTCTCACTGTTGTATTACTCAGTTCAGCTCTATTGCTAATTGTAGTGATCCGGAATGCAAATAGAAGCAGCTGGATGCAGCAGTCTGCGTTAGTTTAGCGAAACAATATTATTTACCTGCAGCAGATTTAAGTATAACCACCCCCTTCATCTGGTCACACTAGTAAAAAAGATGAATGAAGGGGATCGTAATGGCACATGATGATCATACTAAATCCCAAGCGGCGTCACGACTGAATCAGCTGAAGAAGAAAATGAAGCGTTGGAAACGTCCGCTATGGTCGCTTGCTCTAATTATTATAGTATTAACAGCGTTCGGCTATGGCCTAAAAGTGACGAAAGATGCACGCGAGCTGGCGAATAGCGATAATAATAGGATGCAACGCGCACAAGAAACGTTCATGCTCCTGCAAGAAGGGGATAAAGTACCTTCAGAAGCAACTCAGCAGGTTATGAAGCAGTTGAAGCCGGGAAACTCAAAATATACAGTTGTTCATCGCTTGCAATATGTATGCGGTAAGCGTGATGAAGTAATGGGAAAGAAAACCTCAACGAATATCATTCAACTCGTACTTGAACATCCCGAGTGGGAAGCGTCTATAGATGCTGATGGGCGAGTTGTGTTGGAAGAACATCGCAACGAGTTGTCAGAGACATGCAAGGAGAATGCCTTTATCGGTATGGATAAAGAGGGGAATCTAACGCTGTATGACGGCGAGCCTGAATCGGACAATGTGATTCGAACCTTCTTCCAATTGGATGTAGAATCGATGGAAAGCTCGCTTCCTCCTCAGGTGCTGAAACAGCTGCGCGCTGGAATACGCATCTCGGATATTGAGGAATACAACAGTGTCATTTCTACTTTCAGTGATTTCGCAGTAGAAGTTACCAGCGAGGTATTGAAGCCATCACATATGCCTTAATGTATATAGACCGTAAGGTAATAGAACGAGGACGCCGATAGCTGACGTCCTCTTTTTTATTGGCTGAAAACAGCTGTTACCTACAGTTGGTAGATTGATCATTGGGAAAAATTATATAGACCGATCACACCATCAACAATGAATTGGGGTAATACTAACACATGTGGAAAGGAGAATGCCAATGGACTTGGTACTCACATTACTCATTATTCTTACGGCGACCAAACTGGCTGGAGAATTATCGATTCGACTAGGACAACCAGCGGTTCTGGGTAAATTAATTATCGGTATTATACTGGGACCCGCGGTGCTCGGATGGGTAACCGAAGATCATCTCATCACGGAGCTTGCTGAGATTGGCGTTATCCTCTTGATGTTTATCGCGGGGCTTGAGACGGATCTCGATGAACTGAAGAAAAATTGGAAATCCTCGATTGCTGTTGCGATTGGTGGAATTATTGCCCCTCTTATTTTTGGTTATTGGGGCGGGCTTGCATTTGGTTTAGACCAGACACAGGCCATGTTCATAGGGCTGCTGCTCTGTGCGACGTCTGTAAGTATTTCGGTTCAAACGTTAAAGGAAATGAATGCACTCAGTACGCGTGAAGGAACGACGATTCTTGGCGCAGCGGTTGTGGATGATGTTCTGGTCGTTATCCTGCTTGCATTTATGATGAGCTTCTTAGGTGGTTCGGAGGAAACTTCGATCGCATTCATTATAGGTACGAAAGTTATTTTCTTTGCAGGTGCTTTGTTGGTTGGGTGGTTCGTTGTTCCACACGTCATGAAATGGATGGCTAGACTGAACGTTTCAGAAGCGGTTATCAGCGCAGCGCTCATTGTCTGCTTTGCGTTCGCATATGCGGCAGAAGAGCTGGGAATTGCAGCGATTATTGGCTCTTTCGCGGCAGGTATTGCGATATCACAAACGAAGTTCAAGCATGAGGTTGAGCATCGTATTGAACCTATTGCATATGCGATGTTTGTTCCGATATTTTTCGTAAGCGTCGGGCTTAAGGTAACCTTTGTAGGAATCGGTGAGTATGCCTGGTTTATCATTGCATTCACCTTGATTGCGATAGTTACGAAGCTGGCAGGCTGCGGACTTGGAGCTCGCTTAACTGGCTTTAATATGAAGAGCTCGATCAGTATTGGAGCGGGAATGGTATCCCGCGGTGAGGTTGCACTCATTATTGCAACAACTGGTTTGGCGGGCGGACTGTTTGATCAGCGATACTTTACACCGATGGTTATCGTCGTCATCGTGACGACATTGGTAACACCGCCAATGCTGAAGAGCAGCTTCAAACACAAAGCGATCCGCGAAGATGAGGCAATCGCAGAATCATCATAATTAGGCAGGGTAGTCTTGAAGGTCAAGGATTGACTGGGAGGCTGCCCTATTTTGTGTATAAGGAGAAGCTTCTAAGCAAGGTATACATAAATATTGACGCACAGAAAAACTGGCAGATAGGCATCCTGCTTCATCCTCTTCCTTCTGATCTATGCTATAATGGAGTGAACACATATGTTCGCTTATGCTGGATTCGTTCAGAATCGCGGTTGCCGATTCTGAGATGAATGCGGCATATGGCATGGATATCGGCAAGGGAGAGGTTTTTTTGCGCATTTTAGGAATTGACCCGGGGATCGCGATCGTAGGCTTTGGGTTTGTGGATAAACAGGGGAGCCGCATGGTACCGGTGCAGTACGGCTCTATTCAGACGCTTTCCACGACTGCGCCTGAGACTAGGCTGCTGCAAGTATTTGAAGCGGCGGAGCAATTGTTGGATCAGTTCAAGCCTGATGTGATGGCGGTGGAGAAACTGTTCTTCAATCGCAACGTGACAACAGCGTTCACGGTTGGGCAAGCGCGCGGAGTCATTATTCTCGCGGCGGCGAAGCGCGGGATACCGATTGCAGAATATACGCCGATGCAGATTAAACAAGCGATTGTCGGTTACGGCAAAGCCGAGAAGAAGCAAGTGCAGGAGATGGTGCGCATCTTCCTGAAGCTGAAGGAAGTTCCGAAGCCGGACGATGTAGCCGATGCGCTCGCTGTAGCGATCTGTCACGGCCATTTCAGCGGATTTCAAGATCAAGTGAACGGAGCATTGTTGCGATGATAGATTTTGTGCGCGGACGCGTAGTCCATATGGAGAACGATAGTGTAGTGGTCGATGTTAATGGAATCGGATATCGAGTGTTCTGTCCGAATCCATACGTGCTCAGCAAGTCCGAAGGGGAAGTGACGGTTTATACGCATCATCATGTGCGTGAGGATGCGATGCTGCTGTTCGGCTTCAGCACGCGTGAAGAGCAGAGGCTGTTTCGCCGCTTGATCGAAGTAAGCGGAGTCGGACCGAAGGTGGCGCTTGGCATGTTGGCAGGCGGCAAGCCGGAGACGCTGGTTATGGCGATTCAGCAGGATAACCTGACCTATTTGACGAAGCTGCCTGGCATCGGCAAGAAGACGGCGCAGCGCCTTGTGCTGGATCTGAAGGACAAGCTGGATAACATCGGCTTGGATCTGCAGCAGATGGGCCAATCATTATTCGTAGACGCGCCAATGATGGTAAATGATGATGACCATCCATCATGGGGAGAGGCGCGCGAAGCGCTGAAGGCGCTCGGCTATAGAGATGTAGAGCTCGATAAAGTATGGAATGAGCTGCAGCATCGCGTTCACGCGGATGAAAGCGTGGATTCCTTGATGAAGAAGGCGCTGCAAGCGCTGTTTACCGGTTAAGGAGGATTGACATATGGATGAACGCATCATATCAGCCAACTTTATGATGGAAGATTCAGCGGTGGAGCTAAGCTTGCGGCCGCGTTATCTGGCTGAATACATCGGTCAGTCCCAAGTTAAGGACAATCTGAAGGTGTTTATCGAAGCGGCCAAGATGCGCAAGGAAGCGTTGGATCATGTGCTGCTGTACGGACCGCCTGGACTCGGCAAGACCACGTTATCGAATATTATCGCGAACGAGCTTGGCGTTAACATTCGGACCACTTCCGGTCCCGCGATCGAACGACCAGGCGATCTGGCCGCTCTATTAACGAATCTGCAAGAAGGCGATGTGCTGTTTATTGATGAGGTGCATCGGCTGCACCGAACGGTAGAAGAGGTGCTGTATCCTGCAATGGAGGACTACGCGCTCGATATAATTATCGGCAAGGGACCGAGCGCGCGCTCAGTTCGTCTTGATCTGCCTAAGTTCACGCTGATCGGAGCGACAACTCGCGCCGGCTTGCTCTCCGCACCGCTGCGAGATCGATTCGGTGTTGTCAGCAGACTGGAATATTACAACACGGACGAGCTTAGCTTTATCGTGTCGCGTGCTGCAGATATTCTTGGTGTCGAGATAGTTGGCGACGCAGCGTTCGAGATCGCTGTGCGTTCTCGGGGAACACCGCGGATCGCCAATCGCTTGCTGAAGCGGGTACGTGACTTCGCTCAGGTGAGAGGAGACGGAATCATTACCGCGGAGCTTGCCAAGCTGGCGCTTGAATTGATTCAGGTCGATCCGCTCGGTCTTGATTCGATCGATCATAAGATGCTGCAGGCGATGATCAACAGCTTCCGCGGAGGTCCAGTAGGACTGGATACGATCGCGGCGACAATTGGTGAAGAAGGTCAGACGATCGAAGACGTTTATGAGCCGTATCTGCTGCAGATTGGCTTCTTGCAGCGCACACCGCGCGGACGTGTAGCAACACCTAAGGCGTATGCCCATCTGGGCATTCCATTCCCCGATAAGAACTAATGGACAAGTAAACGCGTCTAATTAGGGTGACACATCTGGAGAGAGAAGGAAGGGAATGAAGCGGGCAATGAAAGTGAAGAATTCGATGAACAAGGCGGAGACACGCAATTGGCGTCAAGCCTTAATAGGTGCGGTGATGGGCACGGTGCTGCTGGTGGGTACAATTCTGACTGGCGGCCCGCTAGCCCCTATCACAGGCGCCGGCATAGCATATGCTCAAGAAGGAGATACAGCACAAGGAGCTTCAACAGCTGACAAGGCTGGAGATGCGAAGTCAGTATCGACGAATGAATTGGCGGCTTCTGCAAATGAAATGATTCGAGTCGCGCTGTTTGCTAATCTAGGCAGCCGCTCTCCGGGGCATGCGAAACAGGTTACCTTATCCTCCCCGGAAGGATTGACGTTCAAAGCGCGGGCAGCGAATGGGCAAGTCAACCTTGGAAACGAACAAGCGAGATTCAGCTTGGACAACTATCAGGTGAAAGTATTCGAATCGAAAGACCGTGTCGCTGCGCAAGCGGTGCTGAAGCGTGTACAAGCCTCTAATTCAGCTTACATGCTTCAATTTACGAGACGCGGTACAACTTTCTATGCTGTATATTCAGGGGAATATTCAACACAGAGTCAAGCTGCTGAACAATTGAAGAAGCTGAAGAATGACAGTACCTTAAGCAATTTATTAAAGGGATATCAACCTCAGGTTGTAGGTCCGAACTATTTGCAAGCTGGTACATACAGCTCGATTGATGAAGCCAAGAGAGTTCAGAAGCTGCTGCTGGACGCTGACTTTGACGCTTACGTCGTATCAATGGTAAGCGGCGGCAAGCATGCGACGTCGGTGTGGGTTGGACAAGCTTCATCCGCTTCAGAGCTGGAAGCTCTGAAGGGAAGCATAAGCAGTAAAGCAGGGTCGGTAAGTGTTAGTCCGGTACAAGCAACAGGCGCTCTCATACATACGTTAGAAGATACCGGATCAGGCACGATGCCTCGTTATAAAGTATACGGCGATCAGAAATGGGCAGTAGAGAGCTCGTCACCGATTAAAGTTAAAGAGCGATATGATCGCACATACCGCGGCATGATGGAAGTTGGGGCCCATAAAGGTGAGCTCTCCTTGGTAAACGAGCTTCCGTTAGAACAATACTTGGTATCGGTGGTCGGCGGAGAAGTCTACACCTCTTGGCCGCTGGAGGCGTTGAAGGCGCAGGCTGTAGCGGCAAGAACCTTTGCCCTGTACCAGAACGGCAAGTTTGAGATCGCGAATGTTGTAGATACGACATTGAGCCAAGCCTATTACGGAGTCGAGAAGGAGCACCCTAGAGTTAAGGAAGCGGTTGAAGCGACAGAGGGTATGGTGCTCATGCAGGACGGCAAGCTAATCGAATCCATCTTCAATTCGAATGCAGGCGGTATCACCGCCGATCCGAGCGAGGTGTGGGGCGGTTCCTACGGCTGGTTCCAAGTCGTGGAAAGCCCGGATGATGTCGTTCAAGCCGGCAAGAAGAATTGGTACTATGTTGCACTGCCATCTGGCAAGGTAGGCTATGTTCGAGAAGATGTCGTCACGAAGGCGGCTAAGAAGAACGGAGCCGGCTTCGAGATCGCTTATGCAGTAGAAGAGGACACGAATGTACGGACAATCCCAGCTGTTCAATCCGCGGTAGCGCCAGTCGAAAAAGTAAGCAAGCAAACGCCGCTCACTATATTGGCAACTGTGCCGGAATCTACAGAGTATTCCTGGGTGCGCGGACCTTATACAGGGGAAGAGATTGCGCAAATGCTGAAGAAGACGAAGACCGATTTCTCTGGTCCTGCATACAAGCTTGAAGTGACGGAACGAGGTCCTTCCGGTCGTGTGACGAAGATGGAAGTCAACGGCGTCAACATTGAGGTCAGCTCGCCGGACAGCTTCCGAAGCGCATTTGGCGGGTTGCCTAGCACCTTGTTCGAAGTAGAATCAAGCAGCAGTTATACGGTAGTAGGCGCAAGCGGCAAGAAGGTTGACATGAATGGCATAGGCGGTAAAGCTGCTGTCAGTGCGAGCGCATCAGGCAGTCAAGTGCTTAAGGACGGCACGGTTGTGCTGGATGGCAATGGTGAAGCTAGAGTATTGACGTCACAGCCATCCTTTGTATTCAAAGGGAAAGGGTATGGCCACGGTGTTGGCTTATCCCAATGGGGTGCTAAAGGATTGGCAGATCAAGGGTATGACTACGAGCAAATATTGAAATACTATTACAAAGATGTAGAGTTAGTGAAACGATAGGACGGTTACAATTATGAACGTGGACTTATTTGATTATCATTTACCAGAACATTTAATCGCACAAACACCGCTACTCGATCGAACAGCTTCAAGGCTGTTAACCTTAAATCGCGGCACAGGTGACATTGGACATCATCATTTTGCGGATATCGTGGATATGATCGAGCCTGGGGATCTATTGGTCGTCAATGACACCAGAGTCATTCCCGCTCGTCTGTTCGGAGTGAAGCCTGACACTGGGGCTAAGGTTGAAGTGCTTCTGCTGAAGCAGGAAGGAGAGAACCGCTGGGAAGCTCTTGTAAAACCTGCTAAGCGGATGAAGATGGGTGCAGTCGTTATGTTTGGCGATGAGCTCAAAGCGGTAGTGGAAGAAGAGCGTGATATGGGCGGTCGCGTGCTGCGGTTTGAATATGAAGGGATCTTCCAGGAAATATTGGATCGTCTCGGACAGATGCCGCTTCCTCCTTATATTAAAGCGCAATTGGAAGATAAGGAACGATATCAGACCGTATATGCGAAGCATGAAGGATCGGCAGCAGCGCCTACGGCAGGTCTTCATTTTACGACAGAATTAATGGAGCAGTTAAAGGAAAAGGGTGTGCAGATTGCGGCGGTTACACTGCATGTTGGACTCGGTACATTCCGCCCAATGTCTGCAGAGCGGGTAGAGGAGCATGTCATGCATGCGGAATACTATGAAGTACCGGAAGAAACTGTACAACTTATTCATGAAACGAAGCGAAATGGCGGACGTATTATAGCTGTGGGCACAACCTCGGCGCGTACGTTAGAAACAGCTGCAGGACGCTTCTCCGATGTGGAACATATGCAGGCTTGCAGCGGCTGGACCGATATCTTTATGTATCCTGGGTACGAGTTCAAGGTTGTAGATGCATTAATCACGAATTTCCATCTGCCGAAGTCGACTTTGGTGATGCTAGTCAGCGCGCTGGCCGGTCGCGAACGGATTCTGGCTGCCTATGAGGAGGCAGTTAGGCTGGAGTACCGCTTCTTTAGCTTCGGTGATGCAATGTTTATTTACTAAATTGTCACGATATCGTTTGGCACATCGTTCTTTTTTCGCTATACTAGGATGTTGATGAACGACAATTAATTAAGGATGATGGCATACATGGCAGCAGTAACTTATGAGTTAATTAAGACTTGCAAGCAAACCGGTGCTCGTCTTGGACGCGTGCATACACCGCACGGTTCTTTTGAAACTCCGATCTTTATGCCGGTTGGTACACTTGCAACCGTGAAGACGATGAGCCCTGAAGAGCTCAAGGACATGGAAGCGCGTATTATATTGAGCAATACATATCATCTGTTCTTGCGTCCAGGGCATGAGATAGTTCGCGAAGCGGGCGGTCTTCACAAGTTTATGAACTGGGATCGCGCGATATTAACAGATAGCGGCGGATTTCAGGTATTCAGCTTGAGCGATATGCGTAAGATTGAAGAAGAGGGTGTACATTTCCGTTCCCATCTGAATGGAGACAAGCTGTTCTTGTCCCCGGAAAAAGCAATGGAGATTCAAAATGCGCTCGGACCGGATATAATGATGGCATTTGACGAGTGTGCGCCTTACCCTGCTGATCACGCCTACGTGAAGCATTCCCTGGAGAGAACGACTCGCTGGGCGGAAAGATGCTTGAACAGTCATGCGCGACCGCATGACCAAGCCTTGTTTGCGATTGTGCAGGGTGGAATGTATGAAGATTTGCGCAAACAAAGCGCCTTGGATTTGACTTCGATGGATTTTCCAGGGTATGCTATTGGAGGATTAAGCGTAGGTGAACCGAAGCATTTGATGTATGAGGTGCTCGATTCCACGATGCCGCTGCTTCCAACAGGCAAGCCTCGCTATCTGATGGGAGTCGGCTCACCTGATGCGCTGATCGAGGGCGCGATGCGCGGTGTCGATATGTTCGACTGCGTGCTTCCAACACGAATTGCCCGCAACGGTACAACGATGACGAGTCAAGGCCGTCTCGTCGTTCGCAATGCCAAGTACGCTCGCGACTTCGGGCCGTTGGATCCGAATTGCGATTGCTATACATGCCGTAATTATTCCAGAGCGTACTTGCGTCATCTGATTAAGGCAGATGAAACCTTTGGCTTGCGATTGACAACGTATCATAATTTACACTTCTTATTGAATCTGATGCGTCAGGTTCGAGAAGCTATCCGAGAGGATCGCTTGCGAGATTTCCGTGATGAATTCTTTGAAAGTTACGGTATGGACCGTAATGAGAGCGGCTTCTAATCTTTCGGGATGGACAAGCTGGCCGAACTATCGGACAGCTTGATATCTTTACACAGATCGTAATGAGGAAGGGGAAAAAATTAAATGTTTACTGAATTATTAGCTTCACCAACAACACCAGCACCAACAGGTAGCATTTTTACGATGTTACTGCCATTCGTATTGATGATCGCGGTATTCTATTTCTTGCTTATTCGTCCACAGCAGAAGAAGACGAAGCAGCGCAATGCGATGTTGAGTGCGATTAAGAAAGGCGATAAAGTGATCACAATCGGAGGACTTCATGGCACCATTATGGAGCTGACAGATGATACAGTGATTCTGCGTGTTAATGATGTTACGAAGTTGACGTTTGATCGCAGCTCGATCAGCCATGTAACTTCTTCCGAAGAGAGCACAACAGCTTAATCAAGACTCATAGTCAATAAAGGGCCTCTCCCGATACGGGAGAGGCCTTTATCTATCCATATGGTATTCGTTAGCGAACGTTATATACTCGCTATATCTGGAAGTGACTTTATTGGATTCCGTTGGATTGGTCTGCGTTATACTGTTGCGGAGCTGCTGTGTTTGTCCTGCAATAAGCTGCCTGCAGATGCATCAACCTTAGCCAATCTCAATCCTGCCCAGCTTGCAAACATAGCCAGGGTTACACCCGCGACCATATCCGTGAGCCAGTGAATGCCTAAATAAAAGATCGAAAATAGAATCACAACAGCACTAATGCTTGCAGCCCACTTCCAACGTCGAATTCCGGAACGATGCGCCAGAAGAGCGACTGTCACCGAGATCGAGGTGTGAAGACTAGGGAAACAGTTGTCGAGTCCAGACAATTGTCTATACTCCGCCTCAAAGGATGGGAACACGTCCAACATTTGAAATCTTACGCCAGCTGGAGAGTAGGACCAGACTTCATTTACCGGAACGAACAGATAAAATGGTATGGCGATTAAATAATTCAGCGTAACAGCATAGCAGAGTGCGATTGCCAGCTTCGTTTGGTCTGAAGCGACATAAATTCCGAGTGAACTAACGATTAGCGCTTGAAAAACAACGAGATAGAAAAAGGCTACAATTCCAGTCACGAATGGGTTGGAAAACAGCTGCTGCAGCGAGAGTACGAAGCCGCCTTCTAATTGATGAATGACAGGCGTGAAATCCCATGTGACGGGAATAAGCTTTTCGATATGAAGCTCTAAATTATTAATAAGTAAGATGAATAGCATTCCAACAACAGCAATTAAAAATGCCCTGGATGTACGAAACGTTCGAATGAATGCAGAAATGACCGATAAAGGATTCTTTAAAGTGCCAAACCAGATGAACAGTACAACAACAATCGCTGTCCAGATCGATACGGTCTGTAAGGATTGGAATTGAAACATCAAGATCCCCCTAATTTATCTGTTTCTTATGGTATTAACTAATAGAGTATATCACAGAGTAAAGAGGGATTAGTGAAAATAATGTATATATTTTGCTAAATATTAGGGTATATCCTTATTTCTGTACCTTCTTCATGTTTACACCAATTATACCGCCCAGGGCTCCTACTGCAAATGCTGCGAATACGAGCAGCCATTTATCTAACCCAAGCTTAATATCCATCGCAAGAAAGGCGATGATGAGCACAAGCAGCATATAGATTACTCCTGTTATGCCGCCAAAGTACCATCCCCTCTTGCCGCTTCTCCTTCCAGATGTTAAACCGCCTATCAAGCATGCGATTCCGTGTACCAGATACGTATAGCGAATAAGATTGTCTTCACCTGCTGAGCCTGTTGACAATAACACGGACAATGCTAAAGCTTCTAAAGCTAACCAAATAAAACCATAAAATACACCTGCCACCAATGGATGCTTCAATGGTCCTTGCGTGACACGCTGCATGGTATTCATGGCGAATCCTCCCTTACTTGCTCTTTGTATCCATGGTATGGTCAAGCTGTTGAAAATAGTACAAGTAGGCGCTTTCTTTAGAAGGAAATGCTTCACCAGAGCTTGATTCATCTGAACGGTCAGAACCTATGATGCATCTGCCAATAATCACATGATGATAGGGGGTATGACGCTTACAAGGCGAGGTCAGAATACCAATGAAAGCGATGGACCGAGGCATGACAATCACACCATGGTGTAAGCGAGGAGGACGCAGTTCATGGAGCTTTGGACTCACGTATGGCATACAGTTCTGATGTATTTCATTGTATTTGTCATACTTCGAATTATGGGAAAGCGAGAAATCGGCAAGCTGTCCGTGTTCGATCTCGTCATCTCCATCATGATTGCGGAAATTGCAGTATTTGCTATTGAGGATATAGAGAAACCGTTGTGGGAATCCATCATACCGATGATAGTTCTCGTCATCGTGCAAATATCCCTTGCTTGGGTAACGTTAAAGAGCAAGCGCGCAAGGGCGTGGTTCGATGGCAAGCCAAGCATTATCATTGCGCAAGGACATCTGAATCGAGAGGAAATGAAAAGGCTGCGCTATAACCTGAATGACTTGATGCAGCAGCTTAGAGAACAAGGTGTAGACAATCTGGATCTCGTAGAATATGCCATTATGGAGTCGACTGGCAAGCTGACGGTCTTTATGAAAGACACGAACTCTTCATCAAATTCAGTCGATAATAAGAGCGGGGGACAGAACACATCAGGGGCAAGCGATAGCTTGGAAATGTTGGACGGAAAGAGCACGGCAGCTAGTCAATCGGATCCTTCGAACAGTGCTGCGGATGATGAAAGCAGCGGAAAGAGGAAACGTGCGGGCGGTTCGCAGCCTGCTATCCGCAATACGAATAATGTTCGGTTTACAGAGCTGCCGCTGCCGCTCATTATGGACGGCAGAGTTATTGATGAGAATCTGGAACGGATCAATAAGACTCGATTCTGGCTGAAGAGTCAGATCCATCAGAAAGGAGTGAGGGACTTCAAAGAAGTATTTCTCTGCTCAGTTGACCACAAGGGTTACATATATGTGGATAAGAAAGATGCGCTCAAGTAAAGGGAGCGCATCTATGGGAAGCCGAAGCATTAGGTTGTCGTATTCTTGACGAACCACCGTTTGATGATAGGTACTCTTGTCAGATCGTCACGATCAATTAATCTCATGATGACGAGCAGCAACAGATAGAGGAGCAAGCCGATTGTACAAGCACTAATGAATCGAAGCATGACCTGATTCTCGCCAACGGGGAGGTGGATGTACACATATTGCACCGCTCCTGCCATTATAATCATGGCGACCAAGATCTTTAACAGATCGATCCATGGGAACTTCAGCTTGATGGAGCTCATGATCGTGACGGCATGCAGCACCGTAACCAGGATCGTATTGGCACAGATCGCTAATATAGCGCCTTTCATTCCCAATGATGGCAAGGAAGCCAGCTGAAGGATCAGGATGATCTTCACTGCCGCTCCGATCAATGTATTTATGAGTGCGATGCCAGGACGGTCCAAGGCCTGCAAGGCCGCTTGCAGAGGAGATTGGACATATATGAAGATGGCAATCGGCGCTAGCCAGCGAAGCATAGGCGCTACAGTGGGGTCATCATAGAGCAACACGCATATTGGCAGCGCCAACACGAACATGACTACCGCAAAGGGAGCGCCGGAAACAAGTGCCAAGCGAATAGCTTGATGCAGCCTCAAATGAATCGTTCGCATGTCTTTTCTGCCGTAAGCCTCCGAAAGGGAAGGCACGAGTGATACGGAGAGCGAATAGGTCAGCGCTCCAGGCAGAAGCAGCAGAGGAATGACCATTCCTTGCAGCGCGCCATACAGCGCTGTAGCGGTAGTTGTAGCAATGCCTGCGATGACTAGGCTGCGCGCAATCGTGATGGACTCAAGGAGATAGGACAAGGATCCAACCAGCTTGCCACCTGTTACTGGGAGCGCGATTCTAAGGATGTTGCGTGATTCGTGCCGAGCTGGTTCTACATCTGTATGCGGCACCGATGACTTTCGAGAACGATACAGCTCGTACACCAGCACGCCAAGTCCGCCAAGCTCGCCAAGCACAACACCGATCATCGCTCCCGCCGCCGCCCATTCAAGACCGTAGGGCAGCAACAAGTAAGCGCAGCCGATAATGCCAATGATCCGAATCAACGTTTCGGTGACCGATGAAGCCGCTGTCGGAATCATGTTCTGCTTGCCCTGGAAGTAACCGCGCAGCACAGAAGATACAGCGACCAAAACAATGATAGGGGTCATGATCATGAACGTGTTGTAAACTCGCTTGTCCGTCAAGAGGTGAGAAGTAACCCACGGTGCCAGCAGCAGGCAGATGCCCGATAAGATGACTCCCGCAGTTGTTGTGAGAAGCAGAGCTGTACGCATAATCTGATAAGAACGGGCCGCATCTCCTTGGGAGTCTGACTCCGCAACCAGCTTGGAGACGGCAAGCGGCACACCGCCAGTTATGAGCGTCAGCATTACGAGCAGGAATGGGTATCCGAGCTGATATATGCCAACGCCCTCTGCCCCGATTATTCTCGGCAGCATAATGCGAGGGATGAATCCGAGTATTCGGTTTATTAATCCGGCTGCCAGCAGAATTAATGTGCCTTGGATAAAGGTTTGCTTCTTCACATCGGTTCCTCACTTTTGGCAGTTGTAGTCAACATCTTATTTCTTTCATACATATGCGGTTGTCCACATTCCATGCAGGACTTTTTTTGCTTGTACAAGGAGGAACACAGTCGTATAATAGCGAATATTACGACAGAGACAATAGAAAGGAGGTCCTGACATGAGCGAACAGAATCAGGTTATTACAGAAAGGGACGCACCTATCTCGTCAGAGGATGTCACGTTGTTGTGCAAGAGTAAGGCGGAGGAATTCCAGATGATCGGCTATGAATATGTATCTGCAGAGGATATATGGGCTTGCGTAAGCTCCAAGTACAAGAAAACTGGTCAACCGAATCTTCATCAAATTGTAAATGATATATTGTCGTTGAAGCCGACTCAATATATGAATTACATGACGATGGAAGCTTATCGCGGGTCTCCCTTATAGAAGGAGACTTTTTCTCTTTGTTTAGGGCATGATATTTGGAATATGGTGCTTGAAATGGATAACATAAAAAGTCAACTATTCATAGGTTAAATTGACTCGAATTTTCTCGATAGATATAATAGGAATATTGACATAGGAAAGGGGAATGGGACGAAATGAAAAGAGTAATGGCTTTTCTGCTCATCGTTGTCGTATCTCTCGGCGTCATCGCATGGACAAGTCCGAAGATCATCAACAACATTCGTCTCGGTCTGGATCTGAAAGGCGGCTTCGAGATACTGTATCAAGCCTCTCCACTCGAAGAAGGCGGGGAAGTTACGCCCGATGCGTTGACACAGACTGCAAAGAGCTTAGAGAAACGGATTAATGCAACAGGTACGAGCGAACCGGAAATTACGACAGAAGGAACGGATCGCATCCGCGTCAAGATCGCTGATGTTCAAGACGAGGAAGCATTGCGTGAGAAGTTAAAGGAACCTTCTGTACTTACATTCCGCAGTTCCGATGGCTGTGAGAAAGCTGATGATTACTGCAAAGTAGAATTAAAGGGTACGGACTTTGTCGAGGGCGGCGCAAGTGTAGTATACAATCAATTGCAGCAGCCTGAAGTCGCGATCAAGCTTAAAGACGCTGATCAATTTGCTGAAATTACGAAACGCTTATCTGGTCTACAAGCAGAGGGACGCAATCATCTTGCGATCTATATGGACGAGGACTTAATCTCGGACCCAGCGGTAACGTTTGAAATTACCGGCGGTGAAGCAACGATAACGGGATCGCGTACTGTGGCGGAAGCTAACGAGTTGAAAGATCAGATTAATCTCGGCGCGCTGCCGCTTAAGCTGACAGAGAAATATTCACAGAGTGTATCCGCTACATTAGGGCAATTATCTTTGAATCAAACGATCACTGCTGGATTAATCGGTACAGCGCTTATCCTGATCTTTATGATTGCCGTTTATCGTTTGCCAGGTATTATCGCGAGCTTCTCGCTCGTTCTATTTACATGGATTCTGCTGCTAGGATTCTGGGCAGCTCAGATCACATTGACATTGCCGGGGATTGCGGCCTTTATTCTCGGTCTCGGTATGGCGGTCGATGCCAATATCATCACATATGAACGCATCAAGGAAGAGCTTCGCAGCGGTAAATCGCTTCAATCCTCGCTCAAGGCTGGATCGAAGAACTCGTTCAGAACGATTATGGATGCGAATGTAACGACTATGATTGCAGGTGTTGTCATGTATGCGCTTGGTGAAAGCCAAGTAAAGGGCTTTGCCCTGATCTTGATGATGACGGTAATTGTAAGTATTTTCACAAATGTATTCTTGTCTCGTCGCTTCCTTCACCTGTTGGTTGATAAGAACAAGCTGAAGCCGGAATACTTCGGTGTGAAGGAGAGTGAAATACGTGCGCTTTAAAGGTAATTTCAATTTCGTCCATGCAAGCAAGTATTTCTTCATCTTTTCAATAGTAGTGACGATTCTTGGCGCCGCTACGCTTGCCATCTTCGGTTTGAACTATGGTGTTGACTTCAGTGCAGGGACGAACGTCGATATCACGATGAAGCAGCAAGTATCCAAGCAGCAAGTTGAAGAAATATTGAAGAACTATGATTTGTCCAAGCCTCCGATCATTACAGAAGGCAGTGAACGGATGACGATCCGTTTCACGGATGTGCTGACCAACGAGATGGAACACCAGCTGAAGGCAGATATCGAGAAGATCTCGCCTGGAGCTTCCTTCGAATCGAATACAGTTGACGTCGAAATGGCGCGTGAACTTCAGAGAAATGCCTTGTGGTCGGTCCTTATTTCTTCAATCGGGATTATCATTTATGTAAGTATTCGATTTGAATGGCGTTTTGCGATCTCTGCGGTTATCGCATTGCTGCACGATGCGTTCATGGTCATCAGCGTGTTCTCGATCTTCCGTCTGGAGGTTAATCTTCCGTTCATTATTGCCATACTGACAATCATTGGTTACTCAATCAACGATACGATCGTTATCTTCGACCGTATTCGTGAGAACATGCGCTTTTCGAAGCTTCGCAATTACGATGATCTGGCACATCTTGTGAACGGCAGTATATACCAGACATTGACACGTTCGATTTATACCGTATTGACCGTGTTAGTAGCGGCATTATGTCTGTTCATATTCGGCAGCGAATCGATTCGGATGTTCTCGCTTGCCATCTTAATCGGTCTAGCATTCGGAGCGTATTCTTCGATCTTTATCGCAAGCCCGCTGTGGGCTGTGTTGAAGAATAAGCAGCTTATCAAGCAAAAAGAAGGTAAGAAGGTGCAGAAAGCTTAACAGAAGCGTGTTCCTACACTTCTTCTAAACTAGCTGAACTTTAATAGATGAGATGAAGTGATTATGGTCGTCTCAAGCCAAGACCGCGTCGCTGTCGACGCGGTCTTCGCATGTCGATCTATACTTTCATGGATGGTATAATGTTGTCCATTGACGCGGCCACAAGGTTGGTATAGTATAATTATTTTTATTGCCGAAATCAAAAGTAACGATTAAAGGAGAACACTATGCTTCAAGCACGTACCCGTTGGCGCTGCGCGGAAGTATCCGAAGCGCATGCACAGCAGCTTGCTCAGGAAATTGGCATATCCCCGCTGCTCGCCAAGCTGCTACTCGTTCGCGGCATCGAGGATGCTGGACATGCGCGTCATTTCTTGCATGATTCATTGGACCAGATGCTGGACCCCTATGATCTTGCTGGAATGACTGAAGCTGTTGCGAGAATCCAGAAGGCGCTGCAGGCTAAAGAACGATTATGGATATATGGAGACTACGATGCGGACGGCGTGTCCAGCACGTCGCTGATGATCTATCTCATGCGTGAGCTGGGTGCCAACTTTGATTATTATATTCCCCACCGTGCCTTAGAGGGCTATGGGTTAAACCATGCGGCTATCGATCGCGCGAAGGCGGATGGTGTTACACTAATCATCACCGTGGATACGGGCATTAGCGCAGTTGATCAGATTGCTTATGCAAAGGAATTGGGCATTGATGTAGTCGTGACGGACCATCATGAACCGCCGGATATGCTGCCAGAGGCATACGCCTTAATTAATCCTAAGCTTCCTTACTGCACGTATGGCTTTAAAGGCTTAGCTGGTGTAGGTGTTGCGTTTAAGTTAGCTCATGCGCTGCTTGGTCAAGTACCGGAACATTTGCTGGAGCTGGCGGCGATCGGTACAGTAGCTGACCTGATGCCGCTAACGGACGAGAATCGCATTATCGTGCGCGAGGCGTTGAAGCGGATGCGGAAGTCACAGTATCCTGGGATCAAAGCACTGCTGCAGGTTAGCGGCATTGATCCGGGTCAGGTGACTTCAACGAATATAGCCTTCTCGATGGCTCCGCGCATTAACGCCAGCGGTCGATTGGATCATGCGGATACAGCGGTTCAACTGCTGACGACCGATGATGAAGGTGCTGCTCTAGCATGCGCTGAAGAACTGGATCGCTTGAACAAGGAACGGCAGAAGATCGTCGAGCTAATGGTGAAGGAAGCGGAAGAGCTTCTTGCGGACAAGCTTGACGATAACGGGAAGCCGCCTCATGTAATTGTTCTGGCGAAGGCTGGCTGGAATGTTGGCGTTATCGGCATCGTGGCATCGAAGATCGTGGAGCGATATTATCGACCGACATTTATATTGGGCATCGATGAAGAGAGTGGGTTGTGCAAGGGCTCTGCACGCTCAATCGAGGGACTAGATCTGTATGAAGCAATGACGGAATGCTCGGATCTGTTCGAGCATTACGGAGGACATTCCGCAGCGGCAGGAATGACGATTGCAGCTGATCGGCTGGATGAGCTTGAACGAGAGTTGAATCATATTGCGCATCGAGAGCTGTCGCAAGAGCATTTAGTGCCGAGCACAGTGGCTGATGTTGAATGCGCGCTTCAGGATATTCCGCTGCAGGTTATTGATGAGCTAAGCAGACTTGAGCCGTTCGGAATGGGCAATTCGAGTCCGAGAGTCATCATTCGTGACGTCGTAGTGGATGAAAAACGAACGATGGGGAAAGAAAATCAGCATTTGAAGTTGAGTTTGACACAAGAGCGTGCTACATTGGATGCGGTGGCTTTTAATAAGGGCATGTTGGCCGATCGAATCGCTTCAGCAGCTGTCGCCGATGTGTTTGGCGAGCTGCAGGTGAATGAATGGAACGGAAGACGCAAGCCGCAAATGATGCTGCAGGATATACGCATCCGCGCGTTTCAAGTGCTGGACCGCCGCGGCGCAAGTGAACCCGCAGCAAAGGCTGTTGAGTTAGCGCGCAAGCTTAATGGAGATCGTCCGAATGAAGCGGTGTGGGTGACCTCGCGCACGAATGCAGGAGTATTTGCAGCTGAGCCTTACGTAATAGTCTTTGAAGAAGGTCTAGACGAACGGGAGCCGATGATGTCCGTTCGTGATGTCATTCTAACGGAAGCGCCAGGCGATATGAAAGCAGTGCAGCGGTTGCAGAGCATGTATCCGCAGCTGGAGCGGCTTCATCTCATTCTGCCTCGCGAGCCGCATAATGGACGATTAAGTCCACCGGATCGAACGCGAATCATTCCGGCATATGCGGAATTGAAGAAGCTTCGCACATGGACAGATGATGAGCTGTCTCCGCGGGCATTATCTGTCAGGATCGGCTTCTGTCTAAGAGAAACAGAACTGCTGCTGCGGATGTTCGAGGATCTGAACTTCATGACTGTGAATACGGATGGTTCTGTTAACACGTATCATATGGTTGAATCACCGCAGAAGACTTCACTTGATGCTTCGCTAACATTCCAACAGTGGCAGCAAGCAAGTGAATGGGAAGCTTGCTGGTTCAGCGCTAACGCACTAGACATTGCTAAAATGTTTAATTAAGTCCATCCTAATGTTTGATGGTTCAGCGCTAACGCACTAGACATTGCTAAAATGTTTAATTAAGTCCATCCTAATGTTTGATGGCAGTTCAGGCAGTTCGCCTTATAACAGTTGGATCGTATTTAATGAAATAATAAACCCATTGCAATCATGATAAGCTCATGGTCATTATTTGAGGAGGATACAAGCATGGATTTTAAATCTCACATTCGGGTTATTCCTGACTTTCCGCAACCAGGTATCAGCTTCAAAGATATTACGACTCTTCTCAAGGATGGAGAAGCATATCGGGAAGCGATTAAGGCGATGCATCAGCTAGTCATTGATAAAGAAATTGATCTTATCGCAGGTCCAGAGGCGCGCGGCTTCGTTGTAGGCGCTCCACTCGCACTCTCAGTAGGCTGTGGCTTCGTGCCAATCCGCAAGAGCGGCAAGCTGCCTGGCAAGACGATTGAGGAAGCGTATGATCTGGAGTACGGCAAGGATCGATTGGCTATGCATGCTGATGCGATTCAGCCTGGACAACGCGTATTAATTGCGGATGATCTTCTCGCAACAGGCGGTACGATCTCAACATCGGTTAAGCTGATTCAACAATTAGGCGGAGAAGTAGTCGGTGCCGCATTCCTGATCGAGTTGATGGATCTGAACGGACGCGACAAGCTGAACGGCATAGATGTGTTCTCCTTGATGAAATATTAAGTTTTATACTAAAAACGGTATGCCCGCTGTGAGCAGGCATACCGTTTTTAATAGTTACTCGCCGTTGCTGAGTTTAAGCTTGTCAATAATCATGAAGAACACGTTCAGTACGATTGCCAGCACAGTTGCCAATGCCATACCTTTCAGCTCTACTGTGAAAAAAGTGAGCTTAGCTCCACTGATACCGATGACGATAACAAGTGTCGTCAGCAGCATGTTCTTAGGTTTACTGAAGTCTACCTTCGAATCAACGAGAATGCGCAAGCCTGAAGACGCGATTATACCGAACAGGAGCAAAGATACGCCGCCCATGACTGCTGTAGGAATGTTTGCAATCAACGCGGATATATCTCCAAAGAATGCCATAATAATAGCGATGATAGCCGCGCCGCCTATTACATACACGGAGTATACGCGAGTCAGTGCCATAACGCCGATGTTCTCACCGTAAGTCGTGTTCGGAGTGGAACCGACGAAGCCGGAAATGATGGTCGAGATACCGTTGCCGAGCAAGGAACGATGAAGACCTGGATCTTTGGACAGATCCTTGCCAACGATATTGCTCGTTACCATCAAGTGACCGACATGCTCAACGATTACAACCAGAGCTGCTGGAAGAATGGTGGCAATGGCTGTCATATTAAATGTCGGCATTGTAATTGTCGGTACTTTAAGAAGCGGAGCTTCAGCCAAGATAGCACCAATATCAACAACGCCCATGAATACAGCTGCGATATAACCTGTAATAATACCGATCAGGATCGGAATAATCTTTAAGAAACCGCGGAACATGACGTTTCCGATTACGGTTACGGACAATGTGATCAGCGCGAGCTTGATGCTGGTGCTGTCGTATATGCCATTTTCATCTGGAAAGAAACCAGACATATTCGCCGCAACAGGTACAAGCTCGAGACCGATAACGGCAACGATCGCACCCATAGCAGCCGGAGGGAACAATACGTCCAGCCAGCGAGTGCCAACCCACTTGACAATTAATGCGACTAAGATGAATACAATACCAGTAGCAATAAAGCCGCCGAGAGCGTCGCTGTAGTTATCTGCAGAGCCAGCTAGTACAATAGTTACTGGCGAGATAAAAGCAAAGCTTGAGCCTAAGTATGCGGGAATGAGCCCGCGGCATAAGATGAGGTAGAACAATGTACCCAAGCCGTTCATTAACAGAACAATACCTGGATCGACACCGAATAAATTCGGCACGAGCACTGTTGAGCCAAACATGGCAAACAGGTGCTGGAGGCTGAGAAGCGTGCCAGGAATCAGCGGCGGCTTTTCAAGCACTTGAATTTCGCGTTGCATTTAGGGTGCACTCCTTTGAATTGTATCTTGTCGAACCTAACTATATAATTTACAACCATTAGCCTATTTTGCACAACCCCTTTTTTTTATTTCAGGTCAGATAAAATAACATAATTCCTAATTTTTGACCCGATTCGACATTGTTTTCGACAGATAATGACATGGTTAATTTGAAAAACCTCGATTACCATTGACGAACGATGCGGTTCAAAGGCATAATTATAGGATAATCTGTAAACAGGGACGAGAAACGACCCGATAGAAAGGAATCGAGACTAGTCCAATGGGAATCGAACAATTAATTTCGAAAGCTTCAGCATATATGAAAGAACCGGATCTGGCACGCATACGTGAAGCTTACGAGTTCGCGGAGAGAGCCCATTCGGGACAAGTGAGAAAGTCTGGTGAACCTTATATTCTGCACCCGCTCGCGGTGGCGGATATCGTCGTAAGTATGCAAATGGACCCAACGTCTGTTGTTGCAGCTTTGCTTCATGACGTGGTTGAGGATACTTCTGTTTCGCTTGAAGAGATTAAAAAGCGCTTCGGCGAGACATGCGCGATGCTGGTTGACGGTCTTACGAAATTGGAACGAATCCAATTCCGATCGAAGGAAGAACAGCAGAACGAGAATTACCGCAAGATGTTTGTAGCGATGGCGAACGATATTCGCGTGATCGTTATTAAGCTTGCGGATCGCTTGCATAACATGCGGACATTAAAATATCAGTCCGAAGAGAGCCAACGGCGGATCGCTTACGAAACGCTGGAGATATTCTGTCCAATCGCCCATCGCTTAGGTATATCGGCGATTAAGTGGGAGATGGAGGACATCGCGCTTCGTTACTTGAATCCGCAGCAGTATTACCGTATTGCTAATCTTATGCATAAGAAGCGGGCTGAACGCGAGATGTTCATCACGGACGTCATCGCGCGGATCAAGGAGAAGCTGGACGAGATGGGGATTGTGGCCGATCTGTCCGGTCGTCCGAAGCATATATACAGCGTATATAACAAGATGACGAACAAGAATAAGCAGTTCAATGAGATCTATGATCTGCTCGCTATTCGCATCATCGTCGACAATATTAAAGACTGTTACGCCACATTGGGCATCATTCATACGTTATGGAAGCCAATGCCTGGTCGATTCAAGGATTACATTGCGATGCCGAAGGCGAATATGTACCAATCCTTGCATACGACGGTTATCGGGCCGACCGGCGAACCTACGGAAGTGCAAATTCGCACATGGGAAATGCACGGTACTGCTGAATACGGTATCGCCGCCCATTGGGCCTATAAGGAAGGCAATACGAACCTGGTAGGCGGAAGCTTCGAAGAGAAGATGACGTTTCTGCGCGAGATCTTGGATCTACAGCAGGAAACGAAGGATGCGAGCGAGTTCGTAGAATCGCTGAAGATGGACTTCTTCTCTGACCTGGTGTTTGTCTTTACACCAAAAGGAGAGGTTATTGAGCTCCCGGCAGGCTCGGTGCCGCTTGATTTCGCCTATCGCATCCATACAGAGGTCGGCAATCGCACGATAGGCGCGAAGGTGAACGGGCGGATTGTACCGCTCGACCATAAGCTGAAAACAGGCGATATCGTTGAGATTCTCACATCCAAGCATTCCTATGGACCGAGTGCGGACTGGGTGAAGATCGCGCAATCTTCTCACGCCAGATCGAAGATTAGACAGTGGTTCAAGAAAGAGAAGCGCGAGGAGAACGTTCAAAAGGGTCGGGAGATGATTGAACGGGAGCTGAAGCGACTGGCGCTGGAACCGCAGCAGTGGATGACGGAAGATAAGCTGCTGGAGGTTTGTCGCAAATTCAACTTCAACGATGTCGAGGATATGATGTCTGCTATCGGCTTCGGCGGCTTGACGGCAGCACAGGTGTGCACGCGGCTGACGGAGAAGCTTCGCAAGGAAGCGGAGGAAGAGAAGCTTCTTGAGCTGACAAACGAAGTGAAGGAAGTTAAGAAGGATAAAGACCAAGACCGCAAGAAGCGTCCGACGAACGGTGTACGCGTCAAAGGGATCGACAATCTGCTCGTACGGTTTGCGCGCTGCTGCAATCCGGTGCCTGGAGACGATATTGTTGGATATGTCACGCGCGGCCGCGGGGTATCGGTGCATCGTTCCGATTGCTTGAATCTGCGCAACGAGCTGGAAGCAAGTGAAGCTGAACGCATCATCGAGGTGGAATGGGAAGACTCGATTGAAGCTAATTATAGCGTCGATATTGAGATTACCGGAATGGACCGCAGGGGCTTCCTCAATGAAGTGCTGCAGGTCGTATCGGAGAGCAAGACGAATATTGCCGCGGTATCAGGTCGTTCGGATAAGAACAAGCTTGCGCTGATCCACATGACCGTGCTTATCCGCAATACGGAGCACTTGCATGCTGTCGTAGAGAAGATTAAGCGTGTGAAAGACGTATATACGGTTCAGCGCATTATGCAATAAATATATTGCTGCAGGCTGCCTCTATATAGAGACAGCCTGTTGTTGCATGAGGAGGACTATGGATGAAAGTAGTATTACAACGATCGAAAGCTGCGCGAGTTGTAGTTGACGGCAGCACAGTGGGCGCAATTGACAAGGGCTTGATGCTTCTTATAGGGGTTACGCATGAAGACACGGAGCAGGATGTAATATGGCTTGCTGATAAGGTGGCAGGACTGCGCATATTTGAAGATGAGGAAGAGAAGATGAATCTCTCGGTTCAGGATATCGGCGGACAGATTCTGTCCGTATCCCAATTTACGCTGTATGCGGACTGCCGCAAAGGCAAGCGTCCAAGCTTTGTCGGAGCAGCGCGGCCAGAAATGGCTGAACGTCTGTATGAACAGTTTAACGACAGACTGAGAAGCCACGGCTTGCAGGTTGAAACCGGCGTATTCGGCGCGATGATGGATGTAGAATTTACGAATTGGGGACCGGTTACAATCATTCTTGACAGCCACAATCGCTAATCATTGCGGCGGATCTACTACTTGTTTTGCGTATGCTGCTTAACCAATTGAGCATAATAGGGGCATTAGCTTTTCATTTTACATGATGAAAGTGGTGTCTGTATGCGTCAGTCCTTGCAGCAGCTTGCGATTCAATATGGTCAATATGATCTTCAGCAGTCTGTCAGAGAATCGCTTCATCAGCATCGAAACGATTGCCCTGAGGCACATCAAGCTAGGCGTGATCAGCCTGGGCAGCGCAAATAAACATACTAGGAAAGGGCCGGGGATCAATCCTTCGGCTCTTTTGCGATTATTCTACCGGCATCCTATGAAGTGAGAAGCGATTGCATTATGTTAAAATTGTAGTTATTATTCTCTGTAGCATTATTTTCGTGCAAAGTACCTCTATCCGCGGCTGCTTCTCGGCGTGAGCGCTGCGGCAGAGGTTTTTTATTCATTATGGAGGAACCGCATATGCGCATACGTTTAATAGCAAGCGACGCAGCGTTTGAACGCTCGCTTGTTCATATTGTCCAGCTGTACGTAGAACAGCCGGAAGTAACATATATTGTTGATGCTGGTGAAATGGCCCCTGATTCTGGCTATGATGCTGAGATTCGTTTAAGCGTCCATGATGAGGCGGGAGCGCTTGCAGATGGTCAAGAAACGACAGCTGAGCATCGACTGCTGGCACTAGGGACCTTGGTCTTGCATCATGAGGACGGCGAAGATGAGACGTACCGAATGGAGCATGTTCGAGTCGTACCATCGGGAACTCCTTATGAGGCGTACCGCAAGCAGGTGAAGAACAGCCTCTGTCAGGCCCTGCTGACCGTGCTCACCGATTGGACGAAGATTGAGCAGCCATGGGGGATCTTGACGGGTATTCGCCCGACTAAGCTTATGCATGACGCAAGACGTCGCGGACTCTCAAGCGAAGAAGCGAAGCGCATGCTGAAGGAAGACTACATGGTCACTGACGAGAAGATCGCGCTGATGGAGCGCATCGTTCGGCGGCAGCTGACGGCGCTGCCTGACCTCGACCAGCTTCACAAGGAACTGAGCATCTATATCGGTATTCCATTTTGCCCAACTAAATGTGCGTACTGTACGTTTCCTGCGTATGATATCAACGGTCGTCAAGGCTCGGTTGAATCGTTCCTGGGAGGCCTGCACTACGAGATGCGTGAAACAGGCAGGCTGCTGAAGGAGCTGGGAGTTCGCGTCACAACGATCTACTTCGGCGGCGGCACACCGACCAGCATCACGGCGGAAGAGATGGATATGCTGTATGAGGAGATGATGACGTCCTTCCCGCATGTGGAGCAGGTTCGAGAGATTACGGTAGAAGCGGGCCGTCCAGATACGATTACTCCTGATAAATTGGATGTGCTCAAGAAGTGGAATATTGACCGGATCAGCATCAACCCGCAGTCGTATATCCAAGAAACATTGGAATTGATTGGACGAGACCATTCAGTTGAGGAGACGATTGAGAAGTATAAGCTGGCTCGTGAAATGGGCATGAACAACATCAATATGGATCTGATCATTGGCCTTCCAGGAGAAGGCCTGCCAGAATTCGAGCATTCCCTGCGTGAAACCGAGTCGCTGATGCCGGAATCGTTGACGGTGCACACCCTTTCCTTCAAACGGGCTTCAGAGATGACTCGTCACAGAGGAGAGGCGAAGTACAAGGTCGCCGATCGCGATGAAATCGCACGGATGATGACGGCTGCGAGCGAGTGGGCGGATGGGCATGGATACAACCCTTATTACTTGTACCGACAGAAAAATATTTTAGGCAACTTGGAGAATGTAGGCTATTCGCTTCCTGAGGCTGAGAGCTTGTACAACATCTTGATTATCGAAGAGATCCATACGATACTTGGTCTCGGCTGCGGCGCCTCCTCCAAGTGGGTTCATCCTGATACGGGTGTCATTACGCGCTTTGCGAATCCGAAAGAACCGAAGGTGTACAATGACAATTACGTAGAGGTAACGCGCAAGAAGCTGGATATGCTGCGAGAGCTGTACGGGTAAGCGTAGACCAAAGCAGATGAGTGCAGAGTGTTCGAAATAAAGCGTTTTCAGAAATGTAACATTCCTGTAATGTTCGTTTCATGTTCCTTTAATAAACTGGTCCTATAATAAGTGACATGACCCCCTTTTAAGAATATATACTTATTGACGACCTACATCTTGCGATGTAGGTTATTTTCTTTGTGTGAACGGTACTTGACTTTAGAGTATTCCATCATTACAATGTTTGTTATATCTTCACATATCCGATTTGATGACGGGAAGAAGTAAGTTAATGGCTTACATGCAGAGATAGGTTCCTTAGGCTGGAAGAACCTTTGTAAGTGTTATCTGAATGACACCCCCGAGAACCGGCGGCGAAACAGCAGGCTTATAGGTCTGATTCTGCGGTAGCCGTTAGGCGTAGAGCGTACGTTACACGCTTTGAAGCGAAGAACGCGAAGCATAGCTGGCCTGCTGATAAGCACAGAGCTGATGCATCCGTACTCTTCGGAATTTGGGTGGCACCACGGGTGAATGGAAACGACCAATCTCTCGTCCCTTGCGCAATTGCGCGGGACGGGAGATTTTTTGTTTATTAGCGCTGTATTCACAGGCGGAAGCCGATGAGTTAGACGCGAACTAGTGATGAGTTAGACATTGGTTTTATATCAGTCTAATTTTTGCATGGCAATAGAGGTTAGGAGGGAATTACCATGGCATATCAAAAACCTACGGGCACGCAGGATTTCCTGCCGGGCGCGGTGGAAACTTGGCAGATGGTAGAGGGAAAAGCGCGCGATCTGTGCCGCAGATACAACTACAAAGAAATCCGCACGCCAATCTTTGAATCGACTGAGCTGTTTGAGCGCGGTGTGGGTGAAACGACGGATATCGTCGAGAAGGAAATGTACACGTTCAAGGACAAGGGCGACCGCAGCATGACTCTGCGTCCGGAGAACACAGCCGGCGTTGTTCGCTCTTATGTGGAGAATAAGCTGTACGGAGAACCTGACTTGACGAAGCTCTACTACATCGGACCTATGTTCCGATATGAGCGTCCGCAAGCAGGCCGCTACCGTCAATTCCATCAATTTGGCATTGAGGCGTTCGGCTCCGCAGATCCAAGTCTGGATGCGGAAGTGATCGCACTTGGCTATCAATTTATGAAGGAAGTTGGGTTAACCGGAGTAACGGTAGAAATCAACTCTGTCGGCAACGCGCCTAGCCGCGCGGCATACCGCCAGACGCTGATCGACTTCCTGACACCGATGAAGGAAACGCTGTGCAAGGACTGTCAATCGCGCATGGAGCGCAATCCGCTGCGCGTGCTTGATTGCAAGGTTGACCAAGCGAAGTTCGCTGATGCGCCTTCGATCATCGATAGTCTGGATGAGGAATGCTCGACTCATTTCAAGAAGGTGCAGGAGCACCTCAGCGCGATGAACGTGGATTATGCGATCAATCACCGCCTTGTGCGCGGCCTGGATTATTATACGCATACCGCGTTCGAGTATAAGGCGCAGGGGATCGGCGCCATCGATACGGTTGGCGGCGGCGGCCGTTACAACGGGCTTGTCGCGGATATCGGCGGTCCAGAGGAGCCGGGCATCGGCTTCGGCATCGGATTGGAGCGCATCGCACTGCTGCTAGACAAGCAGGGAGTAGGCGGCAACCATGTACCGCCGCTTGATGTCTACATGATCGCGCTTGGCGAACGAGCGGAAGCGAAGATGACCGCGCTCTTGAATGAGCTGCGCGTAGCAGGCATTGCGGCTGAGAAGGACTATCAGGGCCGCAAGATGAAGACGCAGATGAAATCAGCCGATCGCATGCAGGCGCGCTTCGCGGCTATTCTCGGCGACGACGAGCTGGATCGCGGTGAGATCGCGTTGAAAGAGCTGGCCACAGGTGAACAGCGCATCGTGAAGTTGGATGAATTGGCGGCAGCCATTCACGGATAGATCATAATATATTACTTGAAATGGGGAGTACCATATGATGCACAAAACACATCATTGCGGAAGTTTGACGAAAGCCAACATTGGCGAAACTGTAACATTAAACGGTTGGGTGCAGCGTCGCCGCGACCTTGGCGGCGTATTGTTCATCGACCTGCGCGACCGCAGCGGTCTGATGCAAATTGTGTTCAATCCAGAATTTTCAACAGAAGCTCATGCGATCGGCGACCGTGCCCGCAATGAATTCGTTATCGCTGTTCGCGGTAAAGTTGTAGAACGCGATGCTGAAACAGTAAATAAAAATATGCCGACTGGCGAGATCGAAGTTCGCGTAACGGAAATCGAAATACTGAACCAAGCGAAGAACCCTCCGTTCTTCATCGAAGACGGCATTGAGATCGATGAGACACTTCGTCTGAAGTATCGTTATCTGGACCTTCGCCGTCCGGAAATGCAAAAGACGCTCTGGATGCGTTCCAAAGCGGCTAAAGTGTTCCGCGACTTCTTGGACGCCAATGAGTTCATCGAGGTGGAAACGCCAATTCTGACGAAGAGCACGCCGGAAGGCGCCCGCGACTACTTGGTGCCAAGCCGTGTGCATCCAGGCGAGTTCTATGCGCTGCCGCAGTCGCCGCAGATCTTCAAACAATTGCTGATGGTTTCCGGTCTGGAGCGCTACTATCAGATGGCACGCTGCTTCCGTGACGAAGACCTTCGTGCAGACCGTCAACCGGAATTCACACAATTCGACATCGAGACTTCCTTCTTGTCCCAAGATCAATTGCTGGGCATGATGGAGCAGCTCATGGTGCGCTTGTTCAAAGAGATCAAAGACATCGACGTGCCTACACCGTTCCAACGCATCACGTATCAAGATGCAATGGACAAGTACGGCTCCGACAAGCCGGACCTGCGCTTCGGCCTAGAGCTGGTAGACGTATGCGATATCGTAGCGAATTCAGGCGTTAAAGTATTCGCTTCCGTCATCGAAAAGGGCGGAGTCGTTAAAGTATTGAACGCGAAAGGCTGCGGCACTTGGAGCCGTAAAGAAATCGACGACCTGGCTCCATTCGCGGCACGCTACGGCGCTAAAGGCCTTGCTTGGGTTCAAGTGAAAGATGGCGAGTTCAAAGGTCCGATCGTAAAATTCTTTACCGAGGAAGAAATCGCTGCGCTGCGTGAACGTCTAGGCGCTGAAGACGGGGACTTGCTCTTGTTCTCCGCAGATATGAAGAAAGTCGTATACGATGTTCTTGGCAACCTGCGTCTGCTCGTGGGACGACGCCTGAACCTGATCGACGACAGCAAATATAAATTCGCATGGGTCGTAGACTTCCCATTGCTCGGCTATGATGAAGAAGCGAAGCGCTATGTAGCGGAGCACCATCCGTTCACTCGTCCGAAGGACGAAGACCTGCACTACTTCGACACAGATCCAGGCCAGATCCGCGCGCAAGCGTACGACTTGACGCTGAACGGCTACGAAGTAGGCGGCGGCTCGATGCGTATCTACAAGCGCGATGTTCAGGAGAAGATGTTCAACGCCCTTGGCTTCTCGCCTGAAGAAGCACAAGACAAGTTCGGCTTCCTGATGAACGCATTCGAATACGGAACGCCTCCACATGGCGGTATCGCATTCGGCTTCGACCGTCTTGTGATGCTGCTTGCAGGCAGTACGAACCTGCGTGAAACGATCGCATTCCCTAAGACGGCCAGCGCGACTGACCTGATGATGGATGCGCCGAACGTGGTTGATGAAGGTCAGCTTGACATGCTGCACATCAAGACGAAAGTGAAAGAGAAGAAAGAAGCATCAAAGGAATAGAAGCAGGAGGTAGCCCTTATGCTGCACCAATTTTCCCGTACAGAGCTGGCTATCGGTCCGGAAGGGCTTGAGAAGATGAAGCGGAGCACCATTGCGGTGCTTGGAATCGGCGGCGTCGGTTCGATCGCAGCCGAGGCGCTGGCGCGCACCGGAGTCGGCCGCATCATCTTAATCGATAAGGATGTCGTAGACATCACGAATGTGAACCGCCAGATTCATGCCTTGACGACGACGGTCGGCCAGTTGAAAGCAGACTTAATGCGGGATCGCATTAAGCTGATCAACCCGGAATGCGATGCGATCGCCCTCAATATGTTCTATACAGAAGAGACGTATGAGCAGCTGTTCCAGTACGATCTGGACTATGTCGTAGACGCTTCCGATACGGTGTCGTATAAGATTCATCTGATTAAGGAATGTCTGAAACGCAAGATTCCGCTCATCTCGAGCATGGGGGCTGCGAACAAGATGGACCCTACACGGTTCCAGGTGGCGGACATTTCTAAGACGACGGTTGACCCGATCGCGCGCGTCATTCGCCAGAAGCTGCGCAAGGAGGGCATCCGCAAGGGTGTCAAGGTTGTGTTCTCGACGGAAGAGCCGATGAAGCCGCGCGTGGATGTGACGGAGAAGATCGTTCCTGAGAACGCTCCGGATCGCCGCAAGGTGAAGCAGCCGCCCGCGAGCAACGCGTTTGTGCCTCCGGCAGTCGGTCTGATCATGGTCAGTGTGGTCGTAAAGGATATGCTGAAGCAATTGGATAAAGAGAAGGAACAATCAGATCAATAAATGTATTTGAAGCAGTCGCTCCCTTCATAGGGGAGCGGCTTTTTCTGTGACATAAATAAGAACATGAGTTCTTGCGTGTTATGCAAGAGGCTTGTCTTATGGTAAAATGATGAAGTATATTACAGCCGCAATCTATAGAGCGGCGAGATAGAAGCGTGGTGAAACATCGATGGATTTATTTTCCTATGAAGAAGAACATCAGCCCGGCATGCGGTTATTGGCCGACAGAATCCGGCCCAGAACATTGGATGAGTATGTGGGCCAGGAACATATAGTTGGACAAGGACGGCTACTTCGCCGGGCCATCGAGGCGGATCGCGTGTCATCGATTATTTTGTACGGTCCCCCAGGCTGCGGCAAGACAACGCTTGCGAATGTGATCGCAGCGCACACGCAGGGTGAATTTATTCGTTTGAATGCGGTTGACGCTTCCGTTAAAGATGTGCGTGCCGTCATCGAGCAGGCGGAATCCCGCAAATCCTTGTACGGGCAGAAGACGATTCTGTTCCTGGATGAGGTGCATCGTTTTAACCGCTCACAGCAGGATGCGTTGCTTCCTGCCGTTGAGAAAGGGACGATTATCTTTATCGGTGCGACGACGGAGAATCCGTTTCATCATGTGAACGGAGCGTTAATCAGTCGGTCAACTCTGTTTCAATTGAAGGCATTAACAGCGGAAGACTGCATAACCGCCATGAGGCACGCGATGGAGGATAAGGAGCGCGGCTTAGGCTTCATGCCGCTGAAGGTGGATGAGGATGCCATCCGACATATAGCCGAGATGGCTAACGGCGATATCAGACGCGCATTGAATGCGCTCGAGTTGGCGGCGATGACGACGACGCCGGAGCAGGACGGCACCGTGCATGTCACCTTAGAAGAGGCGGAGGAATCCGTGCGCCGACCGACGGTGCGCGCTGACGAGTCTACACAGTACGACGTATTGAGTGCGTTCCATAAGAGCATACGGGGCTCCAGCGACGCAGCGCTGTTCTGGTTCCTGTACGCGGTCGAGAAGCTGGGAATGGATCCGATGACCTTCATTCGCCGATTGACGGTGGCTTGCAGCGAGGACATCGGACTCGCGAATCCGCAAGCGATGGTGCAGGCGGTTAGCGCGTTGGAAGCCTATCATAGAATCGGCTGGCCGGAGTCTCAATATATTGTCGCGCAGGCAATTCTGTTCGCGGTTGAGAGTCCGAAGTCGAACTCGATTCCGATGGCGCTGCAGCGCGCTATGCAGGCGATGGAGGAGATCCGTTCCGCAGATGTACCTCTTCATTTGTGTGATACACATTATAAAGGCGCGGACAAGCTCGGACACAAAGGGTATCAGTATCCGCATGATTACCCAGGTCATTATGTCAGTCAGCAGTATTTGCCTGATGCGATTAAGAATCGTGTATTCTTCATGGCAAGCGAGCAGGGAACTGAGTCGAAGATGAAGGTGAATCAGGAAATAAGACGCAAGCTGGATCACAGCAGCTGATGAGGGAAAGAAGGCGTACTACAATGAACAGCTTCTTGGGTCCTCGTCGTTCGCTTGCTGTAGCGCTAGGTGGCGTAATCGGCGCGAATATACGTTATGGCGTCAGTCTGCTGCTGCCATTTCAGCCGCAGAGCGCATTTCCGACCGCCACATTTGCAGTGAATATCGCAGGTGCGTGTTTTCTTGGGTGGCTGACAGCATGGCTGGCTAACCGTCCTGGCTTATCGCCGTTATGGAAGCTGACCTTCGGCACTGGGATGGCCGGTGCGCTGACGACCTTCTCGACCTTCTCGATAGAGACGGTCACGCTGCTGACAGAAGGCAGATGGGAGATGGCGCTGCTCTATCAAGTGCTGAGCATGGCCGGCGGATTGTCGGCGGCATGGTTAGGCTATTCATTAGGTACGCGCAGCGGGAGAAACAGCAGACCATTAGATGAGGCGAGGGGGGATCGCCGATGAATTGGCTGCTTGTCAGCTTGGGAGGCGCGGCAGGAGCTTGGCTGCGATTCTATGTAAGCGGGAGACTTGCGCAGACCTCCGAGCGATATCCGTGGGCGACGTGGATCATCAACGTATGCGGTTCCTTGCTGCTCGGGCTGCTGATGGGTATGAGAGATACAATGCCTGCAAGCGTGTATTTACTGCTAGGAGTAGGCTTATGCGGAGCTTTCACAACGTTCTCCACATTTACGGTGGAGACGCTGCAGCTATTGCAAGCAAAGAAGCTTAGAGCGGCAGCTTTATATATGCTGTCTTCTGCCGTCGTCTGTTTACTGTGTGCCGCTATAGGGCTGCGGTTGTCAATCATTTTACAATAAGGGTAATAGTTGCTGATGTCTAAGGTATAAGTCATTGTAGGTTGATGTTTAATTTGCGGCGTGTTGTCACATCCTACAACCATGAATCATCCTCCACATATGTGGTTATGTTCAGTATAAGGAGTCGGATGTTATGGATGTATTGGAAAGCAAAGAATGGGGAGCAGACGTGTTGGAGCAAGTGTCACAAACCTTTAAGGCGTTAGGTGATCCAACACGAATTCGGATTCTGACGCTTCTTGCTCGCGATGAATGTGCTGTTAATCAGATTGCGGACGCTTTGCAGCTATCGCAGTCTGCCGTATCACATCAATTGAAGACGCTGCGCGCATACCGATTTGTGCGTTACCGTCGAGAAGGTCAGAACATCTTGTATTCCTGCGATGATGCTCATATCATCGGGCTGTTGAATGAAGCAGTTCGACATGCTCTGGAAGAATCGCAAAATAAATAACGGCACAAAGGCTTAGCTATGTGGTGATAGGACTGCGTATGCAGCGAATATACATAGTGGCAATCCCTTCTGTATGGAGGTGCTGCCTGCCGGTGACAACATGAACAGCAGCTTGTAAGTTTGACGTTAGTTGCAAAAGGGTTATAATGATATGTATAGGTTGATATATCTTATCATATGGGGAGGTGTACCTATCCGTGTAAATGGGAGGCGGATAGGGAATTAATTTGGATAGTGACCCGTTACCGATTTGGGGATTGTTGTTAGTCGTACTGCTTGTAGTTATGAACGGTTTTTTTGTAGCCGCAGAATTTGCGATGGTAAAAGTACGCGGCAGCCGCATCGATGCTTTAGTGATGGACGGCAACAAGAGAGCTAAGTTCGCACGCAACATGACGAACAACTTGGACGCCTATTTATCGGCGTGTCAGTTGGGTATTACATTAGCCTCACTCGGCTTGGGTTGGATCGGGGAAAAGACGATCGCCGAGCTCCTTCATGATCCTCTCGCTGCATTAGGAGCGGGAGAAGCACTTATTATTACGATTTCTACTGCGATTGCATTTATTTTCATTACGATTATGCATATTGTACTCGGCGAACTGGCGCCTAAATCTTTAGCGATCCGCAAGGCGGAGCAGATCACACTATGGACTGCGATTCCGTTAACGGTATTCTACAAGGTGATGTATCCGTTTATCTGGATGCTTAATGGATCCGCCAATTCACTGCTGCGTTTGTTCAAAGTACAGCCAGCTGGTGAAAATGATGCCCACACAGAAGAAGAGATTCGTATCTTAGTGAAGGAGAGCCACGAGAGCGGTCTAATCGACAATACAGAACTGACATTGATGGACAACATATTTGAATTCTCAGATACACATGCCCGTGAAATTATGATACCTCGTACTGAAATGGTATGTATCTATACGACAGATTCGTTCGAACAGAATCGCGAGACTGCGTACAGCGAGATGCATACTCGTTATCCCGTATGCGACCCTGATAAGGATAACATTATTGGCTTTGTGCACATAAAAGACCTAGTTAAAGCAGCGGACGATGTAACCGATATTCGTGAATTGATTCGTCCGATCCTGAGCGTGCCTGAATCGATGGCTATCAGCGCATTGCTGAAGCTGCTGCAGAAAAATAAGATGCAGATTGCTCTGCTGATTGATGAATACGGCGGCACAGCCGGTTTGGTCACGTTAGAGGATATCATGGAAGAGATCGTTGGCGAGATTCAAGATGAGTTCGATGAAGAGCTTCCTGTGGTTATGAAGCGGGAAGAGAATGTATTTTCTATTGATGGCAAAATGCTGATTGAAGAAGTGAATGCATATTTCGGAATGGACATCGATTCGGAAGATTTCGATACGATAGGCGGATGGATGTATTTACAAGTCGAGCTGCCGCCGAAGAAAGGGCAGCGAATTACGTATAATCAGGATTTTGAATTTATCGTGGAAGATACGTACCATTTGCGGATCACTCGTCTTATTGTAAAGAGAATGAAGAGTAGTACTGTGATTGAAGAGGCTTCCTGAACTCATACTTCCAAATAATCAATCTGAATCATATACTGCATGAAATAGAGGCTGTAGAATTGGCGATGAGCTAATCCTACAGCCTCTTTTGGCGGTTATATTAATGATGATCTATGGCAGTACAATAGGTTCCAGCTTGTTGATCTTATTGATCGTGCCGCCGCCCAAGCATACCTCATCTTGGTAGAATACGACCGCTTGCCCAGGCGTAATCGCGCGTTGCGGCTTATCGAACTCCACGAGGACCGTGCCGTCTGGCTGCTTCGTTAGGGTAACTCCTTGATCAGGCTGGCGGTATCGGAACTTCGCGCTGCAGCGAATAGGTCCTTCCGGCATATCGCCCGCGATCCAGTTGATGCCAACTGCCTCAAGGTTGACCGAATACAGGCATGGATGATCATCGCCTTGAACGACGTACAAGGTGTTCGTCTTCAGGTCCTTATCGACTACGAACCATGGCTGACCGTTGCCGGAGCCGCCAATGCCTAAGCCTTGACGTTGACCTAGTGTATAGTACATCAGGCCGTCGTGCTTTCCCTTTATCTCACCTGTTCGGATATCCACCATATTGCCAGGCTGCGCAGGCAGGTACTGGCTGAGGAACTGCTTGAAGTTGCGCTCACCGATAAAGCATACTCCCGTGCTGTCTTTCTTCTTCGCTGTTGCAAGCCCCGCTTCCTCTGCAATTCGGCGCACTTCCGGTTTCGGCAGGTGTCCGATTGGGAACATCGCGCGAGACAACTGCTCTTGATTCAACGCATTCAAGAAATACGTCTGATCTTTATTGCTGTCAACTCCACGCAGCAGCTTGAACTTGCCATCCTCTTCTATTACGCGAGCGTAGTGTCCAGTCGCGACATACTCTGCTCCAAGATCAAGCGCCGTGCGGAGAAACTCCCCGAACTTGATCTCGCGATTGCACATGACATCGGGATTGGGAGTTCGGCCGTTCCGATATTCTTCTAGGAAATATTCAAAAACTTTCTCGAAATATTGCTTCTCAAAGTTGACTGTATAATAAGGAATACCTATATGTTCACAGACACGGCGCACATCTTCGGCGTCATCTTCAGCAGTGCAATGTCCGAACTCATCGGTATCATCCCAGTTCTTCATGAAGATGCCGATGACATCATATCCCTGCTGCTTCAAGAGCAGCGCCGTGACGGACGAATCGACGCCGCCGGACATGCCGACGACTACGCGTGTCTGTTCTGGTGTGTTATTCATGTGAGTCACCGTCAATCCTTTCTTCGATAATATTCGTATTGTAACATACGTTGTACAGATACAAAAATAAAACGCGTAAATGAGGGCGAACAGGAATAAACGTGGACGAAATTGTCCATAACGGGTGTAGATATGATAGGATATACTTGGTGGCATATAGGAATACCATGAATTTTATTAACATTAATTATTGAGGTGTGTTTATGAAGATATCCACAAAAGGTCGCTATGGTCTGACCATCATGATGGAGCTTGCGCGCAGTTTCGGAGAAGGTCCAACTTCGCTTAAAAGCATAGCGGATAAGAACCAGTTATCAGAGCATTATCTTGAGCAGCTGATTGCTCCTTTGCGCAACGCCGGACTTGTGAAGAGCATTCGCGGCGCATATGGCGGATACATACTTGCTCAAGATCCTGAGCATGTAAGCGCGGGCGAGATCATTCGCGTCTTGGAAGGTCCGATATCTCCCGTTGATTTTACAGAAGAAGATGATCCTGCTAAACGTAACTTGTGGATGCGAATACGGGACAGCATTGCTGAAGTTCTTGATTCAACTACATTAGCTGATCTGATTCAATATAAAGAGGAAGGCGCTCAAGACAGCTATATGTTCTATATTTAATATCTTTATCGTATAGAATCGAGGAATACGAATGAATCGCATATATATGGACCACGCCGCTACAACACCGCTGCACCCGGCAGCGCGCGAAGCGATGGCCTCAAGCTTGGATGTGTATGGAAACCCTTCCAGTGTACATGGAGCAGGGCGTGATGCGAAGGCATTCGTGCGTCAGGCGCGAGACAGTATCGCTAAGAGCTTGGGCTGTGCGCCGAATGAGCTGGTCTTTACGAGCGGAGGCAGCGAAAGCGATAATGCGGCAATCTTCGGTGTGCTCTGGTCACGCTGGCTGAAGCATCAACGAGATGGGATCAGCGATAAGAAACCGCATATGATCACAACTGCGATTGAGCACCATGCTGTACTGCATGCAGCGCAGCAGGCAGAGCGATTAGGCTTTGAGGTCACCTATGTGCAGCCAGATCAGACAGGCTTCGTCCGTCTCGAGGACATTGAAGCTGCCGTGAAGGCTGAAACATGCTTGATCAGCGTGATGTATGCGAACAACGAGGTAGGCACGATCCAACCGATTGAAGCTATCGGCCGCATGGCGCGAGAACGCGGCATCCTGGTGCATACCGATGCGGTGCAAGCGTTAGGGATAGAACAGCTTCGCTTGAACGAGCTGCCTATCGACTTCGCCAGCTTCTCTGCGCATAAAGTGAACGGCCCGAAGGGGATCGGCGCTTTGTATTGCAGGCATGGGGCGGAGTGGGAGCCACTCATCTTCGGAGGCAGCCAAGAACGCAAACGGCGTGCCGGTACGGAAAATGTTGTTGGTATCGCTGGCTTTGGCGCAGCTGTAGCACAAGCCTATGAAGCGCTTGACACGCGGCTTGCTAACATTAGAGAAGTTCGTGCCGCGCTGTGGCACGGGTTGAAGTCGCTGCTGGGCGAGCGCGTCGTGCTGAACGGCGATGGAGATCGCAGCGTGCCGCATATATTGAACGTCAGTATACTGGACGTGCCGACTGAAACGATGCTCATGAATCTGGACATGCTCGGAATTCATGTATCCAGCGGCTCGGCCTGCACGTCGGGCTCGCTGGAAGTGTCTCACGTTCTTGAAGCGATGCGGCTTCCTGCAGAACGGACGAACACCGCAGTACGATTCAGTCTCGGAATGGGCAATACTAAGGAACAAGCAGAAGCAGTTGTGAACCATATAGAAACCATTGCTGCGCGCGTGCGTACAAGAATTTAGCTGGATAACATCTTGTTCGGACAGACACAGGGAATGGGATACATACTTCGAATGGGACGCATACTTCGCTTCATAGCAAATTCGCGGCATATCTGATGAGTGGAAGAGACGATCATCTTCGCTCGTTCAATCATCATGTACAGTCACGAGGAGGCTTGACCTTGAAGTTGCTCGAATTAATTGGCCTTCCGGTGTATGACATCGAAACCGGGAAGCGATTGTCCAAAGTGAATGATATATGGTTGTCAGAGCAGTGGGAGATTACTCATCTGGAATTAGAAGGACGAACCATATACTCTCGTACCATACCTGTTGTTGCATGGGAGCATGTGATCGCGTGCGGTGAAGAAACCGTTATGCTGAAGAGCAAGGAGCTCGTTCATAAGCTGAAGGGAAACTCGACAGACCAAGCTCGAACCTTCCTGCAAGGTCCACACCGAATTAAGGAATTGCCAGTCATCACAACTGAAGGAAGCCAGCTTGGAAGAGTGGCAGATGTTTATTTTCAGCCTCAATTGGGCAATACAATAACAGGACTGGAAATATCAGACGGATTGCTGTCCGACCTACTGGAAGGAAGGATACAATTCGAAGGGACAGGCCTTATGGGGGCAGACGCCATTATCGTGACCTGACACGATAGGTACTGAAGTACGTCCATGATGTCTGTTTTGCTTGACGGCAGTTCAAATCTATAGCGGATGGACGGAATGGTGAGAGTATGCGATGTCCGAATTGCAATTCTAAGGATATTGGCAAGATCGGTTCCCATCAATTTTATTGCTGGGGCTGTTATATTGAATTATCGGTGAACGGTGATAAGATGTCGGTGTTTCAAGTGGAGGAAGATGGGACGTTAAGTTCGTTAGACGATCTCTTCTTCGGTGACGATTGGGCATCTCCAGTCACACAGCTGTCTCCTGGGTTTACGGAGTCACAAACATCTTAACAACAGGTTCAATTGGAATAGAATTGGACTGCGCAAGCGCCATTCTCGCTCTACGGAGCGGGATAGGCGCTTTTTTTGTTTTGGCTGTGACATAATACATATTGTGTTGATTGTTAATTGTAGATACTATATATTGTGTTAATTTAGAAGGGACGGCGATTATTATGGGACATAGAACTTCAACAGCACCTGCACTGCCGCATGATTCCGTGCAGCATCTACATATACAGCAGCCTAGAATCAAGATAGGCTCAGTGACGACGCTAAGCAGCCCAGAACATGAATTATCAGGCTCATTGCATCGTATCTTGGATGGAAAAGATCGCGACCTTATGCGGGAGAATGCGAATGTAGACGGATGTTCTCCAATGGGCATCATGGGGAAAATGGCGAGCGAAAGCTCGCGTTGGTATGCGATCAACCATCTGCTTAGCGATGAAGCGCGTCAAGCGATGGAAGCAAATCTATTGTATCCGCATGATCTGGATTTCTACGCGACGGGAACGACGACCTGCTGCCAGATTCCTCTCGGTCAATTGCTGCGGAGCGGCTTCAATACGGGACATGGTCATATGCGCGCGCCGCAGGATATTAAGAGCGCATTGGCGCTCGCTTCTATCATATTGCAGGCGAATCAGAATCAGCAGCATGGCGGACAAGCATTCCCGATGTTCGACTATGATCTGGCGCCTTATGTGGGCAAGACGTTCAACAAGCACGCGGCTTATCTAAGCTCGCTGCCGCTTGGCGACACGTTTGATAGAGAAGCAGAAGCTTGGAGACTTACAGAACGAGATGTATATCAAGCTTGTGAAGCGTTCATACATAACGCGAATTCGATGCATTCACGCGGCGGCGGTCAGGTGCCGTTTATCTCGATCAATTACGGAACGGATACTTCTCGCGAAGGACGCCTTCTCATTCGTCAGCTGCTGCTCGCGACACAGAGCGGATTAGGCAATGGCGAAACGCCGATCTTTCCAATTCAGATCTTCAAGGTCAAGTCGGGGGTTAACTTTGAGCCCTGCGATCCGAACTACGAACTGTACCAGCTTGCGCTTGAAACGACCGCACAACGGTTGTTTCCGAACTTTGCGTTTCTAGATGCATCATTCAACGCACAGTACAATGATGGAACAGCCGAGAGCGAAGCCTGCTACATGGGATGCCGTACACGGGTAATGGGCAATGTCAACGGAGCGGAAACGGCTATCGGTCGAGGCAACCTGTCCTTTAGTACGCTGAATCTTGTGCGATTAAGCCTGCTGTCTCGTAACACGAATGATTTTATGCAGCGATTGGATAGTCTGATCGACATAGCGGAGCGACAATTGCTTGAACGGATGTCCTACCAGGCATCACGACGAGCTGGAGACTTCTCCTTCCTCATGCAGCAGGGTGTCTGGAGAGGAAGCAGAGATTTGAAACCTGATGATACGCTGCATGAGGTGCTGAAGCAGGGCACTTTAAGCATCGGCTTCATCGGCCTGGCAGAGACGCTTGTGCATCTAACTGGCAGCCACCATGGTGAATCCGAAGAAGCGCGGCAGCTTGGCATGCGCATCGTGAAGCATATGCGTCAGCGGATGGATGAAGCCGCCGCGCGTACAGGACTTAACTTCTCGCTGATTGCGACTCCAGCAGAGGGGCTCTCCGGAAAGTTTACGAAGCAGGATCGCGCCGCGTTCGGAACAATTCGGGGAGTGACAGACCGGGAATACTACACGAATTCCTTCCATCTGCCGGTATATGCGAATGCGAGAGCCTACGATAAGATCCGCATTGAAGGACCGTTTCACGAGCTGTGCAATGCGGGGCACATCACTTATGTGGAGCTCGATGGCAGCGCCCGTTCCAACCCGCAGGCGCTTGATCGAATCGTGCGCGCGATGGCTGCGAACGGTGTAGGCTACGGCTCAATCAATCATCCGATCGACCGCTGCCGAGGCTGCGGCTATCAAGCGGTGATTGAGGATGCTTGTCCTGCCTGCGGCGCGGACTCTGAGCAGATCGAGCGGATTCGCCGCATTACAGGTTACTTGGTCGGCAGCATGGATAAGTGGAATTCGGCGAAGCGCGCTGAAGAAGCTGAGCGAGTGAAGCATCGATGAGCCTGCGCGTCATGTCCATCGTCCACGACAGCGTCGTGGACGGTGAAGGACTCCGCTCGGTCGTCTTCTTCAGCGGCTGCCCTCATCAGTGCCCAGGCTGCCACAATCCGCAGTCATGGGCGTACAGCGCGGGAACGCCCATGAGCGTGGAAGAGGTGGCAGCGGAGCTGCTGTCTAATCCGCTGACCGATGTAACGCTGTCTGGCGGAGAGCCCTTTATGCAGGCCAGGTATGTGAAGCGCTTGGCTCGTATACTGCGTGAGCACGGACGCCATATATGGGCGTATACAGGCTATACCTTGGAGCAGATCCAGCAAATAGGCAATAAGGATATGCTGGATCTGCTCGCGGAGATTGATGTGCTGGTGGACGGACCATTTCAACTGGAGCATAAGTCTCTTGGGCTCGAGTTCCGCGGCAGCAGCAATCAACGAATTTGGAGGATGAAGCAGGCGAACCAATCGGGTTAATTTTTCAATAGTTAACATATACTCTACTGTGTGATGCATGTCCGAACGCGGGGTGTGGGATAAAGGTGGAGCGACTATTTAAAAATCGTTTGTTTGTCTATGGAATATATACGCTGCTGGGGCTAGTAATTCTCTATATGCTGTATCTGCTTCGACCGGTTATCGGAAATGTCTATGACTTTCTGAAGGCGATACTAGCGCCGTTTCTCATTGCGATGATCATAGCGTATGTGCTGAATCCGATTGTTACACTTTTGAATGATCGCAAAGTGCCGCGTACGATCGCAGTGCTGCTTATCTATGCGGTGTTCATTATTTCGATTACAGTCATTCTGATGAACATCATTCCGATGCTGATTAAGCAGCTTGAGGAATTAAACGACCAGATGCCGCAGCTTAATGCGAAGGCGGAGGATATCATAGACGGCATTAATCAATCGTCGCTGCTTCCTTCCTCCGTTCGTTCTGGCGTATATGAGTGGGTATACACGATGGAGGGGCGTTTAGGCTTAGCGATGTCCGAATTCATGGACAATATCGGGGCTACTCTGAACTTTCTGTTTATTGCGCTGATCGTGCCGTTTCTCATTTTCTATATATTGAAGGACTTTGACGTGTTTGAGCGGTCAGTTATCGCCTATGTGCCGAAGAGTCATCGCAAGCATATGGTCATGATGTTCAAGGATATTGATACAGCGCTTGGCAATTACATTCGCGGGCAGTTTATCGTATGCGTCATTATCGGGGTGCTCGCTTACATCGGGTATATCATAATCGGTATGCCATATTCACTCCTGCTGGCTTTGTTTGTAGCGATATTTAATATTATCCCTTATCTTGGACCATACTTTGGCGCAGCGCCCGCGCTCGTTGTGGCGTCCACGATATCCGTCAAGATGATGATCTTCGTAGCAGTGGTCAATACAATCTGTCAAATACTTGAAGGCAATGTTATTTCACCTCAGATCGTAGGTCGAACGCTGCATATGCATCCGCTCGCCATCATCTTTGCCCTGCTCGTAGGAGGGGAGATCGCGGGTATCATCGGGTTGATTCTGGCAGTGCCGGTTTTTGCCGCGTTGAAGGTTGTGCTGCAGCATATATTTACTTATTACATATGGAGAAAGACGACATGACCATAAGATAAATAATGATTCATGTCGATTCTTTCGAGTATCTGTCACCCTTTGTAAAAGGGTGCTTTTTTTATGTCAATAACGCCATATCGACTGAGGAACTTTTTTCTTAAATTGGGATTAAGAGAGAAACTTATCTCATCTTCACAGCGTCAGGTGTATATAGAGGAATTGGATTTCAATAATTGAAGGAGGAGCTAATCTTGAAAAAGACGACAGCATTGTTATTAGCCTTGACCCTGATGTTGGAGGCTGCTTCTGCGACGGCGTATGCAGAGGCTGCTGTCAATATGACTGCCAATCATGGCAAGGCGGACAAATCAGGGAAAGTATCTACCGTTGTTGCATTAGATCCTGATGCGGTTCGGCGTGCTCCGGTGTTGGAGAAAATGTACCCGGCCAATGGCGCGACACAAGTAGCGACAGATACGCTGATCAGCTTTAGATTTAGTGAAGATGTCAGTAAAGGCGAAGGTAACCTCATCATTCGTGACAGCAAAGGAAATGTAGTGGAACAAACCGATGTAGGCAGCCGACGAGTTTCTGTGGACGGAAGCTATGTTGAGTGGGTGCTGCGCGATAGATTAGAGGCTGGCAAGACGTATAGTGTTCAATTGGATAATGGAACATTTGTAGGCAATCGAGGAGAATTCCAAGGGCTGTATGACGCGAATCAATGGAGGTTCACGACTGTCGGTGTTCAGAAGGCACCTGAGCTAGTGAAGCTTGTTCCAGCCAATGGTGAGACGCAAGTAGCGGCTAATGCGGATCTGCAGCTTCATTTTGATGAAGAGGTATGGAAGAACACGGGCGAGATCCTGCTCATTAATGTAACACGCAATACGCTCGAGGAACGGATTCCGATTACTTCTGATCAGATCACGGGCAGCGGTACGAAGGTTATTAATATCAATCCTAATATCACGTTTAGAAGCGGTGAAGTGTACGGTGTCACAGTTACGCAGGATGCGCTCCGTGACGCGGACCATATGGCATTCGCAGGTCTTGCTAATACGAACAACTGGAGGTTCACGGTGAAGGCCTCTACGGATACTGCCGCACCTGTTCTGCAGCAGGCTCGCATGGAAACCTCGAAGAAGATTAGACTTGAATACAACGAGAATTTGAGAGAAGGCTCTGTACCGCCAATAACCAACTTCCTTGTATACGTTAACGGCGAGGCACGTGCATTGAAGAGTACCGCAGTTACGGGAAATGTAGTGGATATCGAGCTGACGAGCGGTATTTCTGCAGGCCAGATAGTATTGTTAATTTATTCACCTCAGCCGAATACACGCGTGATTGAGGATAATGATCGCAATGCCGCAGCGGCTATCTCCGGTATTCAGGTGAAAAATGATATGGAGGTTTCCGCTCCGAAGGTGATTGATGCGACGTTTTCGAGTTCGCGTGTTTATCTGCAGTTCAATGAGCGGCTGGCGAGCGTATCCTCATCCGCTGATGAGCAGTTTACGGTGTGGGTAGACGGCAAGGAGAAGAGCATTCGCCGCATCGAGCACAGCGGCTCGCAGGTAACGTTTGTCATGAGCGAGTCGATCTCCTCCAATAAGACGGTGAAGGTTGACTATACACCAGGCAAATATCCGCTTCAAGATGAAGCAGGCAATCCGCTTCAGGCATTTCGCGATCGTTATGCGCGCGGCAGCAACGATTCAACAGCGCCCGTGTATCAGAAATCAACAGTCAGCGGCAATAAATTGACGATTCAATATAATGAGGCGCTGAAGCCGGACAGCATTCCGCTGCGCAGCCATTATTCGGTGCTCGTCAATAATGCTGCCCGCTACGTGGATAAAGTGGAGATCATAAACGATTCGGTCGTGCTGACGCTGAATTCCGCGGTAAACAGCTCTGACAATGTGCTGCTCTCCTATGTTCCTGGCGAGCCGCGGCTTACCGACTTGTCCGGTAATGGAGCGGCAGCATTCTCCTTTGCAGCTGTCGCAAACAATTCAGACAGCACGGTTCCTGTTCTGAAGCAGGGCAGCGTGAAGAATGCGGTCATTACGCTCCAGTTCTCGGAGAAGCTGAAGCTGGCTAACAACACGAGTCCGCTCGGCAACTTCTATGTGTTTGTTGATGGCACGAACCGATCGATCGTCTCGACCTCTTTAAACGGTGACACGGTAACACTGGTCCTTGAGTCCGCAGTAAGCTCTGTCGCAACCGTTAGATTAACGTATGCGCCTGGCAACAATCCGCTGCAGGATGAGAGCGGGAACAAGGTACTGACTTTTGCGGACTACGGCTTATCGAATCAGACAGACGGCTCCGTTGGGCTTCCAGCGGATGTTAAGCAAGTGCCGTATGATTGGTTCTTGGAAAACGGCATGTACTACCTGGAGACATCAGCTGCCAATACAAGCAGCGAACGCTCTCGCTTTGAAGAATCGATCAAGAAATATACGCTCCAGGAATCGAAGCTGAAGGAAGCGCTGCGCTACGCTGTGCGCTATGGCGGCAGCAAGCATCTGATGTTTAATGTTCCAACCTCTGAGAAGGCAGCGATGGTAGCTGTACCGGTCAATGTGCTGGACGATATTCGTCAAGAATCCAGCAATGCTCGTTTCTCGGTACGCTATGGCGATATCCTGTACACACTGCCGCTTGATTCCCTAGATATTCGCGAGATCAAGAGAGATTTCAGCTCCAACTCGACGGTGTATCTGCTTATCCAGCTGGAATCCGCGGGCTCTGTGTCGAAAGGTTCTGAGCTTGTAAGAGAAGTGCGGTCGACAGGAGGTCAGATGAAGGCAGCGCCAGTTGACTTCTACTTGTCGGCGTATACTAGCGCGACTAATACGAAGTCGGTCACTGCTAGCTATGAAGCGCGCTTACGCACCACGAGCAGCCTCACAGATGATCGGTCAACCGTCGTCCGTTACGATGAAGCGTCCGACCGCATTCAATATGTGCCGAACACATTGAAGCAGAGCGGCAGCACATCCGTATTCCGCTTGATCGGCAGCGGCAATGATATCTACGCAGCCGCGGAGCGCAAGCGCAGCTTCTCGGATACGAGCTCGCATTGGGCGCGCGCGGCGATCGAAGAGCTTGCCTCGAAGTATATCATCGAGGGCGTATCGAGCGATCGCTTCGCGCCGAATGATAAGCTGACTCGCGGCCAGTTCGCTACCTTGCTTGCGCGTTCGTTCGGTCTTCCGGGAGATACTGACGCTGCGGACCGCTACCGTGACATCGGCTCCTGGCATCCGATGGCGGCGAGCATCGGCGCAGCTTCACGAGCAGGCATTATCAGCGGCTATGAAGACGGAACGTTCCGACCGAACGATAATATCACTCGTGAGCAGATGGCCGTGATGCTGGTCCGCGCTGTGGAAGCAGCCGGCCAGAAGTCGCCTTACGACAGCACGGCATTGTCGAAGTTCAAGGACCGCGGCAGCATCAGCAGCTACGCACGCGAAGCAGTCATTCAAGCTGTATCTGCTGAGTTCATCACCGGTGTAAACGCGAATACGTTCGATCCGAAAGGTGAAGCAACACGCGCCCAAGCGGTCGTTATGCTGAAGCGATTGCTGGAGCATGTTGAATATTTGACAAGGTCTTAATCGAATGATATTATTGGTAAACCTATAACTGATCACTCTTCAAATCGATGAAGAAACCGAGTAGGCTGAAGCCCTAGGGCCAGAGAGACGATTCCGTGCGGTTACCCTGTTGATCATTCCTTTTAAGGGATGGGATACAGATGCTGCTAGGCTGAGAGAATCATCCCCTTGAAGAACTGCCGAAGGCTAGTTTCAGAGTGTGAATGTACTTCACCGGGTCGTACCCGTTATCAACGCTGAGGCGATCGCCTGGATGCTGCACAGCTCATGATTATTGCTGGTCCGTATCTGATGAGGCGATAACTAGGGTGGTACCGCGATTATAATCGTCCCTGTATATACAGGGGCGATTTATTTTTATATAGGGGTATTACGGGGAGATCTCGTAATTATTCTACATTCAGGAGGCTCTTAATACATGAAAGCTAGTGATATTCGCGCAAAGTGGTTAGCATTTTTCGAAAGCAAGGCTCATCATCTGGAGCCGAGCGCATCTCTTGTTCCGCATAACGATCCTTCCTTGCTCTGGATCAATGCGGGTATGGCACCGTTGAAGCCGTATTTTGACGGACGCGTGAAGCCGGACAATCCGCGTATCGCCAACTCACAGAAGTGTATCCGTACGAACGACATTGAGAATGTCGGCAAGACACGCCGCCACCATACGTTCTTCGAGATGCTCGGGAATTTCTCGATCGGAGACTACTTTAAGGAAGAAGTTATTACATGGGCTTGGGAGTTTCTCACTAGCAAGGAATGGATCGGCTTTGATCCGAACCGCTTGTATGTGACGGTATTCCCTGAAGATGAGGAAGCATATCGCTACTGGAATGAGAAGATCGGTATTCCTGCTGAACGCATTATTAAGACAGAGGATAATTTCTGGGATATCGGCGAGGGTCCTTGCGGTCCTTGTACGGAGATCTTCTACGATCGCGGCGAGTCCTACGGTGATCCTGACGATCCAGAGAACTATCCAAGCGGCGAGAATGAGCGCTACCTGGAAGTATGGAACTTAGTATTTTCACAGTTCAATCACAATAAGGACGGCAGCTACACGCCGCTTCCGAATAAGAATATCGATACAGGCGCTGGTCTTGAGCGCTTCGCTTCCATCCTGCAGGATGTGGATTCGAACTTCGATACGGACATTTTCATGCCGATTATTGAAGCTACGAGCCGCATCGCTGGTGTGAAATACAAAGAGAAGGAAGAGTGGGACGTCGCGTTCAAGGTTATCGCTGACCACATCCGCACCGTTGTGTTTGCAGCGGGCGACGGGGTTCTGCCATCCAATGAAGGCCGCGGCTACGTCATTCGCCGTTTGTTGCGCCGCGCGGTGCGTTACGGCAAGATGCTAGGCATCGAGCGTCCATTTATGGTGGAGCTCGTGAAGACTGTGGGCGATGTGATGGGCTCGTACTATCCAGAAGTTGTAGAGAAGCGCGAATTCATCGAGAAGGTCGTGAAGAACGAAGAGGAGCGTTTCCATGAAACGCTGACAGACGGATTGGCTATTCTGTCGCAGATGGCAGAGTCCGCGAAGCAAGAAGGCCGCACGCAAATTAATGGTGCTGAGGCATTCAAGCTGTACGATACCTACGGCTTCCCGTTCGATCTGACAGAAGAATATGCGGCTGAGCATGGCTTGACTGTCGATCGCGAAGGCTTCGATCGCGCGATGGAAGAGCAGCGTGAACGCGCTCGCTCCGCACGTCAGGAATCGGAGAGCATGAAGGTTCAAGGCGGTCCGCTTGCGGAATTGACAGATAAGAGCGAGTTCGTCGGATACGATGAATTGAATGTTGTCAATGCTAAGGTCATTGCGATTATCGTTGACGATGCGCTTGTTGAATCCGTTGAACCCGGACGCACGGCTCAGATCATACTCGACCGTACTCCGTTCTATGCCGAGAGCGGCGGTCAAGTAAGCGACAATGGATCCTTGCATTCCGCAGATATGAAGGCTGAAGTGACGGATGTCAAGAAAGCGCCGCATGGTCAGCATGTGCATGTCGTACAAGTTGAATCTGGTGTAATCTCTGTTGGAATGACGCTGCAAGCTGCTGTTAACCGCGCAGAGCGTGAGGATCTTGTGAAGAACCATACAGCGACACATCTGATGCACCGCGCGTTGAAGGATGTGCTTGGTGAGCATGTCAATCAAGCGGGATCTCTCGTCGAGCCTGATCGCTTGCGCTTTGACTTCACCCAGCTGGGAAGCATTCAGCCTGAAGAGCTTCAAGACATCGAGCGTCGTGTCAACGAGCAGATCTGGAAGGGAACACGGGTTAACATTGAGCAGAAAAATGTTGATGAAGCTAAGGCAATGGGCGCTATGGCGTTGTTTGGCGAGAAGTACGGCGATGTAGTGCGCGTCGTTCAAGTCGGATCGTACAGCATCGAGCTGTGCGGCGGCTGTCACGTCAGCAATACATCCGAGATCGGGCTGTTCAAGATTGTCAGCGAGAGCGGGATCGGATCTGGTGTACGAAGAATTGAAGCCGTAACGGGTCGTCATGCGTATCAATATATGGAGAGCCAATTGGAACTGCTTAAGCATGCCGCAACTTTGCTTAAATCCAACGTGAATGATGTGCCGAAACGCGTTGAGGCGATGTTTGCGCGTGAGAAAGAGCTTGCACGCGAGAACGAATCTTTGAAAACGAAGCTGTCCAGCATCGAAGCGGGAAGCTTGACGGATCAAGTTCGTACCGTTGCGGGTGTACAAGTGCTTGCGGCAGCAGTGAACGCAAGCGGTATGGATGCGCTCCGTACGACAGCGGATGAGCTGAAGTCGAAGCTGCCTGCTGCGATCATCGTGTTGGGAGCAGCTCATGAGGGCAAAGTAAACTTTGTTGTATCCGTTCCAGCAGAATTGGTTAAACAAGGCTACCATGCGGGAAAAATGATTAAAGAAATCGCATCTGTTGCCGGCGGCGGCGGAGGCGGCCGTCCAGATATGGCTCAAGCTGGCGGTAAAAATGCGGATAAGCTGAATGAGGCGCTCGCGCTCGTCGAGAAGCTGGTCAGTGAACAATCGATTGGATAATTGTGACAATCCGAGGAATATTTTTTAGTTTGACAGGGTATGTGTTATGATAAGAGTAAAGCGAGGTGACGACGATGAGTTCCATGGATAAAACGATGAAGTTTAGCGTTCAGCCCGATGAGCAAGCAGCGTCAAGTCAAGATATACTGTTATCTGTCTATGATGCGCTTGTAGAGAAGGAGTACAATCCTATTAATCAAATCGTCGGCTACCTCCTCTCGGGAGATCCTGCTTATATTCCGCGTCATAACAACGCTCGAAGTCTTGTGCGTAAGAAAGAGCGGGATGAGCTGATTGAAGAGTTGGTCCGGTTCTACCTGAGCCATCATCGATGAGGATAATGCAGACTTGTCTCTTCCTGAGGCGAGTCTGCACATTGCGTGATGGTGAACAAGAGCAATAGGAGACGATGATGAAGATTTTAGGCTTGGATTACGGTGACCGCAAGATCGGGGTTGCCATTAGCGATGCCTTCGGCTGGACGGCTCAAGGAGTGGAAGTTATCGTTCGACGCGACGACGACGAAGTATTGCGTCGGCTCGAAACGATCATCCATGAGCACGGGGTAGAGGAGATTGTACTCGGTATGCCGAAGAATATGAATGGCACGATCGGTCCTCGCGGTGAACTGAGCAAGGCATTTGCCGAAACGCTGCAGCATAAGTTTGGGCTACCTGTTCACCTGTGGGATGAGCGCTTAAGCACCGTATCTGCGGAGCGGACTTTAATTGAGGCTGATGTCAGCCGCAAGAAGCGCAGACAAGTTGTCGATAAGATGGCGGCAACTATTATTTTACAAACATATCTCGACTATCAATCTAGAAGGTGAGGGGTTAGCGATGACACAAGACAAACAAGCGTATGACGAGCCAGAAATCATTTACATCCCGGATGATGAAGGAAATGAGGAAGAATTCGAAGTCATCATGAAATTCGAGGTTGACGGTTCAGACAGCAAATACATGATGGTTGTACCTGTAGATTCCGAAGATGATGAAGCGGATGAGGTTTATGCTTTCCGTTATGAAGAAGAAGGCGACGATCTTAAGCTGTTCATCATCGAAGATGAAGAAGAGTGGAACGTTGTCGAAGAAACATTTAACACACTTGTCGATATGGAAGAGGAGAACTAATCGTGGCAGAACGTGAAGGAATCCAATTTATCGATCGATTGTCTACTGCCTATGGCAGCTCGCTCGAGATGACGGATGAACAAGGACTTACGCGCACCTATGACCTATTGGCGGAGTTTGAATACAATGGCAAAGCATATGCCGTCGTGCAGTCCGTTGATGGAGAAGAGGACGCTGATGTATTGCGCATTACGCCCGATCAGAACGGCGGATGGCAGCTGGAAACGATTGAAGAAGACGAAGAATGGGAAGACGTCATGGAGCAGTACGATGAGATGGCATACTCGGAAGAGTTAGACGGCTAACGAGTGATGTCATAGACAACAGTGTTCTTTCGTTGAACGTATATCGCGGAATGATACAGAAAACGGCTCTTGTCCGGTCTATTGGACGGCAAAGCCGTTTTCGGCATGTGTAGGAGTGTGATGGGATGAAGACAGGTATGAAAATATTTCTTATCATAATCGGACTGTTGGTGCTTCTTACAGCGGGGGGAACATGGTATGCCTGGAATGAGATGCAGCCAACGCCGCAGCAAGAGCAAGCGGTGCGTGTTGAGATTGAGTCCGGCTCGGTCATATCGACCATTGCGGATCAGTTAGAAACAAACGGCATTATTAAGAATGGCTTATTATTCAAGGGATACTTGAAATATCATCAAGAAGGCTCTAAGTTCCAAGCGGGCACCTACGATTTCCGGCCCGGCATGACCTATGAGGAGATTATTGCTAAGCTCAACGCAGGTGATGTCGTGAAAGAAGAGATGGTGCGATTTACGATACCAGAAGGGTATACCGTAGAGCAGATTGCGGACAAGCTGAATGAAGAAGGCATCGTGACGAAGGATGAGTTCTTGAAGGCTGCTGAACAGATTCAGGCATCAGGCAAGCTTCCGTATGGCGCAGTACCTTACAAACAGTCCAAACATCCGCTTGAGGGCTATCTCTTTCCATCAACTTATGAGATGAAGGTCGGCAGCACTGCGGAGGATATCGTCAATCGAATGCTGCAGGAAATGGAGAAGCGAATCGCCTCGATACCGAATTGGGAAGCTGACATGAAGCAGCGCGGTTTGGATCTGAACGGGCTTCTGACAGTTGCATCGCTTATCGAACGTGAAGTGGTCGTGGACGAAGAACGAGCGCTCGTAGCGGGAGTTATCTACAACCGAATCGACCAGGGGATGAAGCTTCAGATTGACGCGACGGTTCAGTATGCACTCGACGAGCCTAAGGAAAGATTATATTATAAAGATCTGGAGATCGATTCTCCGTACAATACCTACAAGATTGATGGTCTGCCGCCGGGACCGATCGCGAATCCAAGCTTAGCCTCAATTGAAGCAGCTTTGAAGCCGGAGGCATCGGAATATTTGTTCTATGTGACGAAGAAGGATGGAAGCAACACTCATTTGTTTGCCAAGACTTTTGCTGAACACGAGAAGAATATCCAGAAAAGTAAACAATAAAGTGGTGAGTTATAATGACACAGAAACCTGAACTGTTAATATCGGCAGGCTCGATTCATGAGATTGAGCGACTGATACAAGCGGGCGCCGACGCCGTTATCGTCGGTGAGTCGAAGTATGGAATGCGCATGCCTGGCGAAATGAAGCTGGAACAGATTGAACAAGCTATGGCTGTAGTCCGTGAGCGCGGCGCCAAGCTGTATGTCGCTGTGAACAATATATTGCACAATGATGCATTGAAGGAGCTTCCTGCCTACCTGCAGGAGCTGGAGCGAATTGGTGTGGACGCCATCGTATATGGCGACCCTGCTGTGCTCATGACTGTGAAGCAGTCAGCTCCGAATACGAAGCTGCACTGGAATGCGGAGATGACATCCACGAACCACGCGACTGCCCGTTACTGGCAGAAGCGCGGTGCGAGCCGCATCGTTGCTGCTCGTGAGCTTAATATGGATGAACTGCTGGAGATGAAGCGCAATCTGCCTGATATGGAAGTTGAAGTGCAGGTGCACGGCATGACGAATATTTATCACTCCAAGCGCCATCTGCTACAGCATTACATGCGGCATACAGGTCGAGTTGACGAGACATCTAATGTTGACAAAGGCCGCAAGATGTTTCTCATTGAGGAAGAGCGTCAAGATGAGCGCTTTCCGATCTATGAGGATGAGAATGGAACTCATATCATGAGTTCCGATGACATGTGCATACTGGAAGATTTGCATATGCTGATGGCAAGCGGAATTGACAGCTTCAAGGTTGAAGGCTTCTATAAGCCGTTAGCCTATAATGAAGTCGTCGTTAATGTATACCGTACAGCGATCGATGCCTATGCGGCCGATCCGAAGGGATATGCTTTCCAGCCTGAATGGATGGAACGAATTCGCAAAGTACAGGATCCGGAGCGTGAATTGACATTCGGATTCTTCTATAAAGAACAAGTGTATTAAGAAGGAGGCTTGATGCAGATGAGCACCCACACAAAACGAAAATACAACGGCAAGCGGTACCGTCTCGACAAGCCCGAACTGCTAGCGCCTGCAGGCAATTTGGAAAAATTGAAGTTTGCCATACATTACGGTGCCGATGCGGTTTACATTGGCGGTCAGAGCTACGGCTTGCGTTCCAACGCTGACAACTTCAGCTTTGAGGAAATGCGTGAAGGGGTCGAGTTTGCGAAGAAATACGGAGCTAAAGTGTTCGTAGCAACGAATATTTACTCCCATAACGAAGATCTAGACGGTATTGAAGAATATTTGAAGAATCTATACGAGGCTGGCATCAGCGCTATCATTGCTGCCGACCCGATTATAATCGAGACGGCTCAGCGCGCTGTGCCCGGTCTTGAAGTGCATGTCAGCACGCAGCAGTCCGTTGCGAACTGGCAAACCGTGCAATTCTGGAAAGACGAAGGTGCGCCTCGCGTTGTATTAGCGCGTGAGACGAGCATGGATGAGATCGCTGAGATCAAGGAGCATGTGGATGTCGAGGTCGAAGCGTTCATTCACGGCGCGATGTGTTCTTCCTATTCCGGACGCTGCACGCTGTCCAATCACTTTACGGACCGTGACTCGAATCGGGGAGGCTGCTGCCAATCCTGCCGCTGGAAATATGATCTGTTCGAGGATGCCAGACCAGAATTGAATGATATCGTGACAGCGGAAGAAGCTTCGGCTGATCCTGCGATAGAGCACTTCCGTGTCGGCATTACACAGCTTCCGTTATTCAAGGAAGAGCAGAATCCATTCTCCATGAGCTCTAAGGATCTGTGCATGGTGGAACACCTGCCGGATCTAATCGATGCGGGAGTAGACAGCTTTAAGGTTGAAGGCCGAATGAAATCGATCCACTACGTGGCAACAGTTGTTAATGTTTATCGTCAGATCATAGATTCCTATATGGCTGATCCAGAACATTATGTCTTGAAGCCGGAATGGATCGAAGAGATCAGTAAGGCAGCCAACCGACCTGTCAACACTGGCTTCTTCTACGAAGAGCCTGACCATGAAGATCATATCTATGAGCCTGAACAGAAGGCTGTGCCATATGACTTTGCGGGTCTTGTCATGGATTACGATGCAGAGACGGGTATGGCAACAATTCAGCAGCGCAACAACTTCAAGCCTGGTGCTGAAGTGGAGTTCTTCGGACCTAACGGCACATTCTTCAAACAGACTGTTGAGAAGATCTGGGATACGGAAGGCAATGAATTGGATGCGGCTCGCCATCCGCTGCAATTAGTAAAGATCAAGGTAAATGAGCCGGTTCATTACTTTGATATGATGCGCAAGAAAAATCGTTAACCAAAGCTCGAAATTAAGTGCTTGAGTCAAAAAATAGATATTAGCAAGATGAATGAGGGGCTGTCCCAAAAGTAGATTTTTTCTACCTGGGAAAGCCCCTTGTTTTTCGACTCGCCGATGCGGTTGTGGCGTCAAGCTGTTCGATAAAATCGATAGCTATCTACAAGTGCCGTGAGCGGACACACGAGCCGCTATTTGCAGCAAACACCACTAATTCGTCATGCTAGCGGACCGTAGAGCCGTTATTTGACCTGAATAAGCAGTTTAGTGCTAGTTTTGTAGCAAATAGCGTCATCTGAGTCCGCAAGCCCTCAAAAAATACCCCTGAATCATGAAATAGCGGCCCCTGTGTCCGTTCAAGCGCGGATCATACGACCTTGCTGTCACCGTATGTGCTATCGGATAAAAAACCGCTGATCGAGTCTTTTAAGACCGCCCCTTTTTACATATCTGCCATTTAGTTAGAAATGAAGATTTTGACCAATCTAAGGTTTGCACGTTTTCATGCATGATCATACTGCTAATGTGGATATCTATCATTACTTTTAATTAGAGATACATACGACGACATGCTGTAATTTGTATGAGAAGGAACTGTGATCACGATGAAAATAAATCCCGCCGTTGAGCGGTTGAATCGCTGGATTCGAATACATTGGGTTACGCTGACCATCTCTGCCGTTTTACTTGCGTTTACTTGCAGAATCGCGTGGCTGCAATTCATTGATGTTCATCGCGCTTTGCCGCATGATCCTCACACGTTGATTCGGCAATCCGTCATTCAACGCGAAAGAGGCGTTGTTCTGGATGAAGGGCGAGGAAGAATTGTGGATCGCAACGGTCAGTATTTTACAGGTCAGACCGTGCGAGCCTTAATTCTCTTTCCGCTGCATGAGGCAGCTATTCAGACTGAAGCAGTTCGCGGGTTAAGCCGCCTGCTGAATGTGGATGCCGATTCATTGAAGAAGCGCTGGGCAGAAGCGGGAGAGCCGATCATCTGGCGAGATTCTGCTGACAGCAAGAGCGTGCGCTCTATAACAAATGAGGAAGCGAATTTTCTTAGCAGCAGGAACTGGAGTGGTGTTCAGGTGCTCCCCTACACCGTGCCATATCCTATGGGAGAGCATACTCCTCATTGGATTGGATATACGAGCATGCTCCAAGAGACGCTGCAATCGACGCACTCGCATGTTCGTCAGGAGGGGGCATATGGACTGGAACGTTCCTTCGACGGGCTGCTGATGCCGGTCAAGCCCTCTACATATGTGCATTATACAGATGCTGCTGGCAGTCCGATGCAGGGGTTGGGTGTAAGGCTGAGTCAGGATAAGAACCCCTATTATCCGTTGCGTCTCGTGACGACGATCGATATGAAGCTTCAACAGGAAATGGCTCGTATTATGGATCAGTTCGATATCAAGAAGGGTGCGATAGTTGTACTCGATGCTAAGACGCGAGATGTTGTGGCCATGGAATCGAGGCCAGCTTATAATCCGAATCATATCGAGCCGGACAGCAGCAATTGGAACAATCAAGCAGTTCAAGCTATCGCCCCAGGCTCCGTATTCAAGTTGGCCATCGCGGCAGCAGCTCTCGAAACGGGTGTGACCAGCAAGCGGGAGGTATTTCATTGTGATGGCCATTATCACAAATACGGTTTGGCTTGCTGGAAGAAAGGCGGTCATGGAAATATTACATTGGAAGAAGCATTTGCGCAGTCCTGCAACGTAGTCTTTGCGCAATTAGGGGAGCGATTGAGCTCAAAGGAAATCGAGCAATACGCGGCACAGTTAGGGCTGACTGGAACAGTTGGCATGGTATCTAACGATGTGTTAGGCCATGAAGCCTTGGCTCACTTCGACGGTGAGCAAGCGGGGCATGTATTCTTGCGCAATCAGCTAGGTCTCGTTGTCACGGATGGAGGTATTCGAGCGCAAACGGCTATAGGCCAGAGAGATGTACGCATAACGCCGCTTGCAGCTGCGAATGCGGTTGTTACGCTCATACAAGGAGGCGCCTATGGCAATCCGCGGCTTGTATCCAGGATCGAGGATGCGAAAGGGGGTTCAATAGTGAGCTTTCCAGCGAAGCCGCGCACGGAGATGAGGCTGCGGCAGCAAACGGCGAAGCTGCTCTTGAAGTGGATGCGCTTAACGGTAACGGATGGAACAGGGAGCATATTGCAAGACAGTGTATGGCCGCTGGCTGGAAAGAGCGGTACGGCGCAGGCGGGTGCATACGGAACAGAGCAGCTGCATACTTGGTTTGTAGGCTATGGTCCAACGAGCAAGCCGCGTTATGCTGTGACTGTCGTTTCTGAGGACGAAACATCTTCAGGACGCAACCGAGCGACAGCGGCATTCAAACAAGTAATGAAGTCCCTTGCTGAATATGATAAATAGATCTTTTAAAGAGCATGCAAATAGCCCGTCAAACATATGATGTCTGACGGGCTGCTTGTGGATATGATCTATTTGCTATCTGAAGTATGATCCACCGTCGTTGCTTCTGGAGCCAGCGGATTAGAGTCAAATTCCTCTTGCGGCATTCGTATCCAACGCTTCAGATATCCTTGATCATACAAGGCCTTAACTAAGATCAACAGAATCGGCGATAAGATCAGTCCCGCAACGCCGAACAATGACATGGAGATAATCATGAACGACAGCATGGTAAATGCAGATACGTCAAGCGATTTGCCTGTAATCTTAGGTTCCAGTATCTGACGAGTGGTCATCACAACAGCAAGGATGACGAGAAGCATGATACCTTTCCACACGTTGCCTACTATGAAACAGTAGAGCGCCCAGGGAACGAAGATGACCGGAACGCCAAGCACGGGCAGTATGTCGAATAACGCTGATAACAGCGCGATCGAAAATGCGTTGCTTACATCCAATAGCAAGAGCGAGATGAATACAAGCGTAAATGTAACGGATATGAGCTTCAACTGCGATTTTAGGTAAATACCTAGCCCGCGGAATACATTTTCCTTAAGAAAATGAAATGCCTTCTTAAAGGTACGCGGTGTCTTCTCAGCGGCGACTTTGCGCCATGTTTCAATCTCAGTGCTTAAGAAGTAGGCGAGCACGATCCCGATTCCAAACTTGAATATGAAGCCTGAGAATACGGTTACCTGTGCGATGAGAGCACTTAAAAAGAGATTAAACCATTTCATAATCCATAACGCCGCATCAGAGACGAATGTTTTGATGCGTATGGCTACATCATCAGGCAATGCTTCGTACTTAGACTCGAGATATGAGGCGATCTTGCCCGACTCGCTGACCAGAATATCACGATAATCTGGAATATTTCTGATCAAGTCATCGATCTGATTCGTAAATATGACACCAGCTCCGATAAGCGCAGCTACTATGATCAGAACAAACAGCATGATCGATATAGCGGATGCCAAGAACTTCTTCAATCCTTTTCTGTTGAGAAAAGCGGCAAAAGGCTCAATGATCCAGAAGATGATAAGCGCCAAAAATATCGGTGCCGCAATTGCATACAATGAACTGAATGCAAACATAGTAAGATAAACCGTTAATACAATGAGACCAATATCAAATGCCGTTCTCCAATATTTTTGATAAAAAGCTAACATGGACATGACTCCTTTATCGCTCTAATCACGTATAACATCTTATAGGCTTAACATATTGTACATGAAATGGATTTGTAATGTCTATTTTTATTGGATGATATGTTACAATGAATGTAGATAAAAACGAAAAATAGAAACGAGGAAAGTGGATGGAATTATTACTGTTATGGACTTTTTACTTCCTAACGTTCTATGCGTTCCTTCCTGGTATTGTGAGCCGACTCTTCGGATTTCGCGTGTTTAAGAGAGGAAAGGTATCACAATCACTTGCTCTAACTTTCGATGATGGACCGGACCCGGTGTATACAGCACAGCTGTTGGATATGCTGAAGAAGCATAATGCGAAAGCGACATTTTTTGTCGTAGGTATACAAGCGGAGAAGCATCCGGAGCTGCTGCAGCGGATGCATGATGAAGGTCACCTGATCGGTATTCATAATTATGTTCATAAATCCAATTGGATTATGAGACCCAAGACGGTTAAACGTCACATCAAGCAGACATCTGACATCATCGAGCAAGTAACAGGAAAGCCGGCAGTTTATTACCGCCCGCCGTGGGGAGTAGTTAATTTATTTGACTTCGGCAATATGGGTCATATTCACATTATTCTATGGTCAGTTCTATTTGGAGACTGGCGCAAGAAGCTTGGAGCAGAGAGGCTCTATAAACGAATGAAGAAACGCTGCCGCGCGGGTGAAGTTCTGCTGCTGCACGATTGCGGCGTGACGCTTGGGGCTGATCCGGAAGCTCCTGGCAATATGCTGATAGCCTTGGAACGGTTCTTGAATGATACCGAGAAAAAGAACTTAAAATGTATACGAATTGATGAGCTGATTAAGGAAACAGACGCTTATAAAACAAAGAACCCTTCTGCCATCAAACGATTTACCGTTAGCTGCTGGCTCGGCTACGAGAAGCTGTTCCATCTTATTTTCGGAATGAAAACGACGAACACGGAATCGCCTGTGTTTCACTTTCGGATTAGACCGTATCATGGTGAAACGGTAGTGCTTGACGATGGAATCGCGCTTAATCCCGAAGATCAGGTCATGGAGATTCATTTCGATAACAAGCGCTTGTACGAGATTGGCAAACGTTCGCGGAGCTCGATGCAGCTTGCTATACAGATGATCCGAGATACGGAGCGAGCGCTTCCCGAGCTGGCTGAATATATTCAGCACCAGGAATGCTTGCGCTCTCAAGTCAAGGCGCTGTACGGCGTTAGCTTTATCAATAGAGGTCCAGAGCAGTTTGGATTCACGGTCAGGGACCTTCCTAAAGGCTTGTTTTCCTGGATGACGAGACATTATCTACGATTGCTGATGCGTGTCATGCATCCGATGGGTCAGCGGCGATTGCGCCAGCAGCCGAATCAGCTGATTCCTAAGACAATCATGATGTCAACTGATACATTATTGAAAAGATATGGTCAATTATACATGGGCGATACACCGATGTTGGAAAGTACTTCATATGCATCCGAGCATCGAGTAGGCGAAGCGCCTCATGCCTTATAACGTTGTATTCTAATATAGGCTCCATAATCTTCATGCTGTGAGGATTGTGGGGCCTATTTTTTGTTGTCTGCAGAAGCTGTTATGCAATAAGTATGCAAATGAATGATGGTTTTCTGAATGAACGCCTATGAAAGACGGAGTAAATTTTTGTCCGCCTTGAATCGACAAATGTCTATTTATTTTGCTGAAACCGAATAATCAATTCGCTAATAGGGAGGGTAAGTTCGGTTTTAGAGTAGCAGTTGATAAAAAAATGTTATCATTTCAATATGAAATAATTTTACAAGAAAGCTAGGAAAGGGATTTACAAAACGATAAATATAAAGTAACATTTAGAAAAATATTCATTTCCTGCTTATGGAAGGGTGTACATATGTATGCATTTGACCAGTGTTCTAATAAGCAGAGGCGAATGGTATCTATAACCACTCTAGTGATTATAGATATACGAGATTATGATTAAATATAAATTAGGGGGGCACATCGTGAAGAAAAAATTACTCATGATACTGAGCTTAGTACTAGCATTCTCACTAGTACTTTCCGCATGCGGAGGCGGCGAGACAGCAGATCCAGGTAAAACTCCTGACACAACAACGGCACCAAAGACTGAAGAAAAGAAGGAAGATCCTAAGAAAGAAGAAGAACAGAAGCCTGAATTGGTCACTGAAGGCCTCATCCCTGCTGCGGACAAGAGCTTGAATCCTGCACCAGCAGCAAGCCGCACAGACACTGCGATCTTAGGTATCACAGATCCTTCTGGTGTATTTAACCCTCTGTGGGCAGAATCTACATATGACGTTTACATTGTTGAGTCAATATTCGCCAAGTTGATCAGCGTTCAAAAAGATGGAACTTATGCTCCTGGTATGGCTGATTATACGATATCAGATGACAGCAAGGTCATCACTTTCAAGCTGAAAGACGGCGCTAAGTTCAGTGATGGATCTCCTGTAACAGCTGAAGATATCGCATTCACAACAACACTATATTATGATCCAAACTATGATGGCCCTACTGATATCATGCAGTATGCACCGCTTGTAGGCGCTAAAGAGTATAAAGAAGGCAACGCTGAATCCATCTCCGGTATTAAAGTAATCGACGAGAAGACAATTGAATTTACATTGGCAGAAGTTAAAGTTTTGGCACTTGCCACATTGGGTGACGCACCGATTCCTAAGAGCGTATACGGTAAAGATTATAAGAAGGGCAACCTTGATACGATCCGTAACCTGTTCCAGAAGCCGGTTGGCGCTGGTCCTTACAAGCTTGTTGAATACCTTCCAGGACAAGAAGTGCGTTTGACAGCTAACGAGCACTATTACAAAGGTGTTCCTCCGATTAAGAATGTTATCTTCAAGACCACTACTGATGAGACAAAACTTCAATTGCTGCAAACGGGTGAAACGGACTTGTCTGACGGAACCGTTTCTCAAGACCAATTGGATGAAATTGCAGCATTTGGTTTCGCAGATACTTGGTTGAACCCAACAAACGGTTACGGTTATGTTGCATTCAACAATAAAGATCCTAAATTTACAGACAAGAAAGTTCGTCAAGCATTGACGATCGGTTTGAACCGTCAAGAAATCGTTGATGCCGTGTACCAAGGCTATGCGGACGTAATCAACGTGCCGCAATCCAAAGTATCATGGTCCTATACGAACGAAGTTAATCAATATGAGTTCGATACGGAGAAAGCTAAAGCAATGCTCGACGAAGCTGGCTGGAAAGTCGGCGCTGACGGCATCCGTGAAAAGGACGGCGTGAAGTTCAAAATTAAGTTCACTGCTTCTACACCAAACGCAGTTAACGAGGCACTTATTCCTGTAGCAACTAAGAACTATAAAGATTTGGGTATCGAATTCGTAGCTGACCAAATGGACTTTAACGCATTGCTTGACAAGTACAACAAAGGCGACTATGAAATGGTGTTCCTAGCTGCAGGCTTGACACCTGATCCGCAAAGCAGCGAAGGCACATTCCGTACAGGCGGCTCACAGAACAAGAACAATTACAGCAACCCGAAAGTTGATGAATTGTTGATTAAAGCCGGTTCTACTCTGAACATGGATGAAAGAAAAGAATACTTCAAGCAGATCTATCAATTGATTAACGAAGATGCACCAATGATCTTCATGTATCAACGCCGAGACTTGTTCGCTATCAACTCTCGTCTTGCAGGCTTCGATATTTCACCGTACAAGAATTTTGTACAGAGCGTAGATACGATCCAAATCCAGTAATTAGCGTAAAGTAGGTAGGTGCAATACGCCAAATGCTCAGCCAGTTCACGGCTGGGCATTTGGGCTTATATAGAAGGGAGGAGCAGATGTGAAGCAGTACGCGATTCGACGATTCCTGCAGATCATTCCAACATTAATCGGTGTTTCCATCATCTTGTTTACGTTATTTGCGATGACACCTGGTAATTTCATCGACAACAATCAGTCCATCTCCCAAGAACGAAAAGATGAGTTGAAAGAGAAGTTTGGCATGAACAAACCTCTGCATGAACGGTATTTTATATGGGCTGGTAATACGCTCCAAGGTGATTTAGGTTTTTCCATTCAACAGAAGCAGCCCGTTACTAAAGTTATTAATACGTACATATGGAATTCATTCATGATAGCATGCGTTGTAATGGTGCTTTCCTGGACGATAGCGATATTTGTGGGTGTATATTCAGCGATAAGGCAGTATTCCTTTTTTGATGCTGCAGTCACATTTCTCGTATTTGCTCTGATGGCATTGCCTTCATTCTTCGTCGGATTGCTAACAATTAAGATATTTGCGGTAGATCATACATGGTTCCCAATTGGAGGCATGTATACAACAGGAAGCACTGCTACAGGATGGGATAAGTTTACGGATTTGATCAATCATATGATTCTGCCCGTATCTGTGTTGACAGCATTAAGCGTAGGCAGCTTGACTCGTTACTTCCGGACGAACATGCTGGAAGTCATTCATCAGGATTACATTCGTACAGCACGCGCGAAAGGCCTTAAGCCTTCTACGGTTATCTTCAAGCACGCGCTTCGGAACGCTCTGCTGCCAGCCATTACTTTGCTTGGATTCGAGCTACCAGCCCTATTCTCAGGTGCGATGATAACCGAGAGCATATTCAATTGGCCGGGTATCGGGCAAATATTCTTGAAATCTATGCAAGCTCGAGACTATTTCTTGCTAATGGGATATACAGTTTTGCTGGCTGTCTTGACCATGTTAGGTAATTACTTGGCAGATCTGATGTATCGAGTCGCAGATCCGCGTGTTCGACTGAAATAGAAAGGGGGATGACCAGTGTCACAAGTAACCAACACACCGACTACGGTCGTGGAAGCTAATACACCAAAGACGAGACCCGCATCCCCTTGGATGTTGGCAATACGTCAATTTAGAAGAAACAAGCTGGCAGTTTGTGGACTTGTTGTGCTCGTGATGATGTTTTTAGTATGTTTCATAGGTCCATTTTTCTCACCTTATAGCATCGATACGATGAATCTTAAAATGGCCAATAAGCCGCCGTCAGCGGCTCACTGGTTTGGGACGGACAAGCTGGGTCGAGACATTCTACTGCGCACTATGCTTGCTGGGCGGATATCTTTATTAGTGGGTCTCGTTTCTATGCTGGTGTCGGTATCAATCGGCAGCGTACTTGGCGCTTTAGCGGGTTATTATCGCGGATGGGTCGATACAATCATTATGCGCTTTGCGGATATTATGATGTCGATTCCGAGTCTGCCTGTCTTGATTATTCTGGGTACTCTACTATCAGATACTCAGATACCACCGGATAAACGTATTTTCGTCGTCATGTTCTTGTTAGGTTTCTTTTCGTGGCCTGGCTTGGCGCGGCTCGTTCGCGGACAGATCCTTGCGCTGCGTGAACAAGAATTTATGCAGGCAGCTGAAGTTCTTGGCTTGCGTGATAAAAGAAAGATATTCAATCATTTATTGCCGAATACGATTCCTATCATTATAGTTGTTGCGACATTGTCGGTTGCGGGTGCAATCCTTTCCGAGTCGACGCTAAGCTTCCTTGGGGTTGGAGTTGTACCACCGACACCTTCCTGGGGGAATATGATAGCTGCCGCGAACAACTTGATTGACTTCAGAAAACGCCCATGGCTGTGGATACCGCCTGGTGTATTTATATTCTTAACCGTAATAGCGATCAATATTTTGGGTGACGCGCTGCGTGATGCTCTTGATCCGAAGTCGAAGAAATAGGAGGACGTTATGGCTAATACATTGGTCGAATTTCGAAACCTGCAAACAAACTTCTACACCAGTGGCGGCGTTGTAAGAGCTGTTAACGACGTCAGCTTCTCTATTCGTGAAGGAGAGACACTATGTGTCGTAGGTGAATCAGGCTGCGGCAAGAGTGTAACAGCGATGTCTTTGATGCGATTAATTTCGCACCCAGGTAAGATTGAAGGCGGACAGATTCTATATAAAGATCAGGACTTGCTTAAGATTAAAGAGCGAGAAATGCGTGAGATTCGAGGAAATGAGATCGCGATGATCTTCCAAGAACCGATGACATCGCTTAATCCTGTATTTAAGATCGGTCAACAAATTACGGAGCCGCTTCGTTTGCACAAAGGAATGAGCAAGCAGGACGCTAAGAAGCGGGCAATCGAATTGATTGAGCTTGTCAATATCCCTCGTGCAGCGCAAATCTTTGATTCGTATCCTCATGAATTATCTGGAGGCATGCGTCAACGGATCATGATTGCGATCGCGCTAAGCTGTAATCCTAAATTGCTCATTGCGGATGAACCTACAACCGCGCTTGATGTTACGATTCAGGCTCAAATATTGGATCTGATGCGTGATATTAAGAGTGAATTCAAGACATCGATTATGTTGATCACACACGATCTCGGTGTAGTGGCAGAGATGGCGGATCATGTTGTCGTTATGTATGCTGGTAAAGTGATTGAGGAAGCACCGGTTATCGAATTGTTCCAGAATCCGAAGCATCCATACACACAAGGTTTATTGCGAGCGAAGCCAATTATTAATCAGCGTATTGAACGTTTGTATACGATACCTGGACAGGTTCCTAACCCGATTGAGCTAGGGAACAACTGCTACTTTAACGACCGCTGTGAGCACTGCATGGCGATATGCGTAGATAAGCAGCCTACATTGCAAACCTATGATAAGAAGCATAAAGCTTCATGTTGGTTATATGAGAAAGGAGGGGAAGTATCATGACGGCACCTTTGCTGGAAGTTCAGAATCTAAAGAAATACTTCCCTATTACTGGAGGCATCTGGCAGCGAACCGTTGGTCATGTCAAAGCTGTTGATGATGTTTCCTTTACCTTGCAGAAAGGTGAAGCGCTTGGTCTTGTTGGCGAATCAGGCTGCGGTAAATCGACGACTGGCCGAACCATCCTGCGACTGATTGAGAAAACAGACGGTACCGTTAAATTTAAAGGCACGGATATTCACGAATTGAATCGTCGTGATCTGCGTCAGATGCGTCCTAAGATGCAGCTCGTATTTCAAGATCCATACAGCTCATTGAATCCCCGCATTAAGGTTGGAGATGCAATCGGCGAGGCACTTGTTGACCACGGTATCGTCTCTAAGAAGGACATTCGCGATCAAGTCAAAGAAATTCTAACAATCTGCGGGTTAGCTCCTTATCATATTGATCGTTATCCGCATGAATTCTCTGGCGGTCAGCGTCAGCGTATCGGTATTGCTCGCGCACTGATTATGAATCCGGAATTTATCGTAGCGGATGAGCCCGTATCTGCGCTTGACGTGTCCATTCAGGCACAGATCATCAACTTGTTGAGTGATCTGCAAGAGAAGAAGGACTTGACTTATCTGTTTATATCACATGACTTGTCCGTCGTAGAGCACTTATGCGACCGTATAGGTGTTATGTACTTAGGCTCTATGGTCGAGACGGCATCCCGTGAAGAGTTGTTTAAGAATCCGCTGCATCCTTATACAAAGGCACTGCTATCCGCGATTCCTGTACCAGATCCGACCCGCAAAGCAGAACGTATCGTACTTGAGGGCGATATTCCGAGCCCGGCTAACCCGCCGATGGGTTGTAAGTTCCATACACGCTGCCCGTTTGCGAAGGAAGTATGTAAACAGGAAGTTCCGAAGTATCAAGACGCAGGCGGCAATCACTTTGTAGCATGTCACTTTGCGGGACAGTTCTAATAGTAAGATTACATGCAGCACCCCTCATAAGAAGAGAGTGTAAAGCTCTCTTCTTATGAGGGGTGTTTATTCATTACTATATAGAATATGGACAACATTAAAGGGCTGAAGGAGCAACCAATAGTCTGCTCTTTCAGCCCTTATTCGGAACGAACTAGATCTTCAATACGCCGCCTTGGCTGGCGTTAGTAACAAGCTTGGAGTAACGAGCAAGGTAGCCAGTCTTGACCTTAGGCTCAAAGCCTGCCCACTTCGCGCGACGCTGTTCCATTTCCTCATCAGAAATTTGAAGCTCAATCTTACGGTTGTTCATATCCAGGTCAATGATGTCGCCATCGTTCACGAATGCGAGAGGACCGCCTTCCGCAGCTTCCGGCGAGATATGACCGATGCTGATCCCTCGAGATGCGCCGGAAAAACGACCGTCTGTGATAAGTGCAACCTTGGCACCTAGCCCCATGCCGACGATCTGAGAAGTTGGCGCAAGCATCTCAGGCATACCTGGTCCGCCTTTAGGCCCTTCGTAGCGGATGACAACGACATGGCCTTCTTTAACTTGACCATTCGCAATGCCTGCTAGCGCTTCTTCTTGTGAGTTGAAGCATATTGCAGGGCCTGTATGACGTCCGCCAACAGATGGATCTACTGCGCCAACCTTGACGATACATCCTTCTGGCGCCAAGTTGCCGAACAGCACAGCCAATCCGCCGCGTTCGGAATGAGGGTTATCTAATGAATGGATAACATCTGTGTTAAGGATGTCGCAGCCTTCCACATTTTCACGAAGGGTCTTGCCTGTTACCGTGATGCATTCGCCGTGAAGCGCGCCCTCTTTCTTGAACAACTCGTTCAGCACGGCGCTAACGCCGCCAGCTTCATGTACATCTTCAATATGATAATCAGAAGCAGGAGCTACCTTTGCCAGATGAGGCACTCGAGCAGCAACCTCATTGATGCGGGAGATTGGATATTCGATGCCTGCTTCATATGCGATTGCAAGTGTATGAAGGACCGTATTCGTGGAACCGCCCATTGCCATATCCAATGCGAAGGCATTATCGATCGCTTCCTGTGTAACAATATCACGCGGCTTGATGTCCTTCTTAATGATCTCCATCAATTGACGTGCAGATCGTTTAACGAACTCGCGGCGATCCTCAGATACCGCCAGGATCGTACCATTACCAGGGAGCGCGATGCCGAGCGCTTCTGCAAGGCAGTTCATCGAGTTGGCTGTAAACATGCCGGAACAGGAGCCGCAAGTAGGACAGCCGAATTGTTCAAGCTCCAATAAGCCTTTATCATCGATCTTACCGGATTGATAAGCGCCAACGCCTTCAAATACGCTGGAGAGCGAGATGGAGCGTCCCGTGGAATCTTTACCAGCCTTCATAGGTCCGCCGCTGACAAATACGGTAGGAATGTTGCAGCGCAAAGCGCCCATGATCATTCCAGGTGTGATCTTGTCACAGTTCGGAATACATACCATCCCGTCGAACCAGTGTGCAGAAACGACTGTTTCAACAGAGTCTGCAATTATATCACGGCTTGGGAGCGAGTATCGCATTCCGATATGACCCATAGCGATACCATCATCTACTCCAATCGTGTTGAATTCAAACGGTACACCGCCTGCTTCACGAATGGCCTCTTTCACGAGCTTGCCGAATTCCTGCAAATGTACGTGACCAGGAATGATATCGATATAAGAGTTGCATACCGCGATAAACGGTTTATCAAAGTCCTCTTCCTTAACGCCAGCTGCGCGCAGCAAGCTGCGGTGAGGCGCACGATCGAAGCCTTTCTTAATCATGTCAGAACGCATTTTTGGAGCCGCCATTATTCATTCCTCCACTTCATTTGTCACATAATTGCGTGATCATATATATTTACTAGAGTCTATCACATGGTTTGGCACATTTCTAGCAAGTTCCTCCTATGGAAGACCATTTATGGCAGATGTCTCTCATTCAGAGAATAGAAGAGGATTACACACAAAAGGCACAGCTTATGCTGTGCCTTTTGTGTAGGAGTGAAGCGTATGGGTGTATATGTGAAGCATTCATCAGGGCCCGAATCGGGGGGTGAAGCGTTAGCGGGGGGGTGCTAACCTTGCTTCGTGCTGCGACGCCAAACGCCGCGCCGGACCCATCCAAATACAGCTTCGCTATTAGGTTCAATAATAATATGCGCGAATTTCTTAACATTAGGATGAGCTAACATTACGGTGAGGCCAATTGATGCTAGAATGAGCAGCGCACAGCCCAAGCCATCATGAATGTTGTTATATAACCCGAAATATTCGGCAAATCGGACAATAAATCCGTGGATTAGAAATACATATAATGTGCGTTTGCCTAAATCAGTGATGGCGCAGGTTCTTTGCGGAACCCATGCGAGAAAGGCAGCGGCAGCGATAAACTCAATGCCATAGATGCACAATCGATATACGATGGGATGCAGGTCACTGCTTAACCAGCCAAGCTCACGGAATGTCATGCTGTTCATCAACCAAGACGGCTCCATATAAGGTGCTGCATAGAACATACCGACTAATAGTAAGGCTGAGATAGCGGCGCCAGTAAGTCGCATCCAGACGCGTATATGAGAACGAAACCAGTTAAAGTTCCAGGAATAACCGATAATAAAGAATGGCAAGTAAACGAATGTCTTGCTCAAAGCAAGCCAAGTTCCGCTCACTGGAATAAAGCCGACCAGAATTCCTAGCGCAATGGACAGTAAGACTGGGTAACGGACTTTCCAGTGTATAAACAGACGCATGATTAATCGCCATACGATATGCCCGACTAAGAACCATAGCAGCAGGAAAGGCACGAAGAAGGAATGCTTAGTGCCAGGTACCTGAAACAAAGTGTAGTCGAAGAAGGAATATATCGATTGAAAGATGATATATTGTACAGCGATCTGGATCAGTACCCGATTGCCGGTGGATCCCATCAAGCTTCGACGCGCAAAGTATCCTGTTACTCCGACGAACAGCGGCATATGGAACGTATATATCCATAAGAATAAAGCTTTCATTTCCGGAATCTCATTGATAAGCGGTTCGATGGCATTGGATACGAATACCGTGACAATAAGCAGAAACCTTAAGTTTAATCCGAAGATCTCCCCACTCCAAGGCGAGTCTTTCGGACTTACTCCGGACCTGTTAAACCAGTGTCTGAAGTGCGCCAACATGTTCTAATCCTCCCTAAATGAATCTAAGAAGTCAAACAGGGGTTCATGTAAAACAGTTTATTTTTTTACAATTAATTTATCATATGAAATGGTAATACATTGTGATGATAGTCACAATTGCGAGCGTGGATTCTCCCTGTATAATGACAGATCGTTGAACGCAGTGATGTATTTCACTTTATAGCAGGCTCAACAGGCAGGAAATAGAGAGCTAACGTCGAATAGTGCATATGAGCAGTTGATGAGAATAAACTAGAATTAATGATTCCCTTTTCGAAACATCCTACTACGCGTAATCGCATACGCATCATGCTTATACCTCCATCATCTTGGGTTAACCAGTCACGAATAAAGTTCGGTCTGTACCTGATACCTCAAATTTGGATTTCTTCAATTCACACAATTGTCAAAGTGTAATCGCCTACATGTGACACATGTCACAAAACAAGCTTTTTGTAATGCGGTACGATCTTGTCAGCCTATTACAATACGGCTCTACTTGTCTTTCTGCGGATATCTTCTATTTAAAAATGCGATCTGCAGCGGGACATCAACATATCATCACGTTCCTTGCCTCCAATAGGTTAAAGGATTTTTTGGAAAGGAGACCTATTACATGGTCACATTGCCCAAAGTGAACGATCTTGGATTCTTTGAGATTCGTCTCGAGTCCATCGGGGGGCTAGGCGCCAATCTTGCAGGCAAGATGCTCGCGGAAGCCGGAGTTACTGGCAGCGGTTTGAATGGTGTCAGCTTTTCCTCCTACGGTTCAGAGAAGAAAGGTTCTCCCGTTAAGGCGCATATCCGTTTCTGTATGCCGGGGACGCTTATTCGGGACACCACGCCTGTTGAACGACCGCATATTGTAGGTATCTTTCATGAATCACTTTATAAGACAGTAAATGTAACGAGCGGTGTCAGCGAAGACAGCTTGGTACTCATTAATTCCGCTAAAACTCCACAGCAATTAAAGGATAAGCTCGGCCTTCTTGGAGGTACGATCGCTGTTGTAGACGCGGTTAATATTGCGATGGAAGAGAAGAATCGCGTGAACATGGCGATGCTGGGTGCATTATTCCGTCTTTGCGACTTCCTTGATGCGGAGAAGATGAAGGATGTTATTCGCAAATCGCTGGAGAAGAAATACCCGCAAACCGTGCAACCTGCGATCAATACGTTCCAACGCGGATATGATGAAGTGAAGTTTGAAACCTTTGCAGTACCTGAAGGCGTGACAATACCTGAACCTGTGCGCTGGGATGTGCCTGCGCTGGGATATGAAACTCAACCGATCGGTGGAGTTGTCGTTAATCCTGGTAATTCGATATTAAAGGACCTGAGTATTTCTCGCGCGGGAATGATGCCTCATTTCCTAGAAGACAAGTGCATTCATTGCGCTGCTTGCGATAATGTATGCCCAGACTTCTGCTTTGTGTGGGAAGAGAAGCCGGACAAGAAGGGACGTCCGCAAATGTTCCTGCAAGGCATTGATTATCAATATTGCAAAGGTTGTCTCAAGTGCGTTTATGCCTGTCCGACAGACGCGCTCGCGGAAGCAAGGGAAGAAGACGGCTATTCGGACGAGCATCGGACACCGCATCATTTTTCCTTAGCCCAGATGCTTTAATGACACGTTTTCAGCCAAAGATCGATTAAGGGGGATGAGGACCTGTGGCGATTGAATACGACCAAGAGGTCACAACCGGAACCGTAGAACAACGGATGGTATATGAGTCCGGCAATGAGATGGCGGCATATGCTGCGCATCAGATAAATTATCATATTATGGGTTATTATCCGATCTCTCCTTCCACTGAGGTCGCGCAATTTTTAGATCTAATGAAAGCTAACGGTCAGCACGATATTAAGCTGATTCCAGCGGATGGCGAACATGGTTCTGCTGGTATTTGCTATGGTGCTTCTACTGCAGGCGGCCGCGTATTTAACGCGACAAGCGCTAATGGTTATATGTACATGCTGGAGCAGATGCCGGTCCAATCCGGTACTCGCTTCCCAATGGTGCTGAATCTGGTGTGCCGCTCGGTATCTGGACCTCTTAATATACATGGGGATCATTCCGATTTGTACTTTGCCTTGAACACGGGCTGGCCGATCTTGCTCTGCCGTGATCCGCAAGCTGTATATGATATGAACTTAATGGCTCTTAAGCTCGCTGAGGATCCTGAAGTTCGTTTGCCGGTAATGGTAGCCTTCGACGGCTATTTTACATCTCATCAGAAGCGCAAGGTGCAAACCTTTGCGAATCGTGAAGATGTGCATGCTTTCGTCGGTGAACAGCCGGTGCGCGGCTTTGCAGATACGCTTGACCGCAACAACCCGATCACAGTTGGACCGTACATGAATGAGCCGGACTACATCAACAACTGCTACCAGCAGTCTATGGCGATGTATAAGGCTGGCGAAGTGTTCGACCGCATCCGCAAGGAATATGCGGTACTGACTGGCCGCGACTACCCGATTCTGGATCAATATCGTATGGAAGATGCGGAAGTCGCTGTATTCTTGTTGAACTCCGCAGCCGAGATTATTAAGGATGTCGTGGATCAATTGCGAGCGATGGGAATTAAAGCTGGATCCATCTCGCCGAACATTATCCGTCCGTTCCCAGCGAAGGAAATCGCGGAAGCGTTGAAGCATGTGAAGGCTGTAACGGTCGGCGATCGCGCTGATTCCTACGGCGGTCACGGCGGCAACATGGTGAATGAGATCAAAGCGGCATTCCTGACGCATGGCGTTCACGATACGTTGGTGGTCAGCCGCGTCTACGGACTCGGCGGTAAAGACTTCTATTCAGAGGATGGTCACGCGCTGTTCGAAGCTGCTATTGAAGCAGCGGAAACAGGAGTTGTAGCGAAGCCGTTCGACTATCATGGACATACGCCAGGCGATCCGGCAAATGCTCCAAAGCGTGTCATTGAGCCGATGAAATATGAGGAGCTGAAGACAGGGCTCATTACAGTTACGCCTAACGAAGAGACAGGCAAGCTGAATGTGCGTATTCCGCCGCTTCGCAACCTGACACGGAAGCCGAAGCGCATTGCGCCTGGTCACGGCGCATGCCCAGGCTGCGGCATCTTCTCTGGTCTAGAGCTGTTCTTTAAAGGAATCGAAGGCGATATTGTCGCCTTGTTCCATACAGGCTGTGCGATGGTCGTAACGACTGGATATCCGTATTCGGCCCATAAGGCGACTTATATCCACAATCTGTTCCAGAACGGCGCTGCAACGCTGTCCGGTGTTGTTGAAATGTTCTGGGAACGCAAGCGTCGCGGAGAATTGGATTACTTGAACCTGCCGGATGATTTCACATTCGTTATGGTTACAGGCGATGGCGGTATGGATATCGGTATGGGACCAGCGATTGGCGCTGCTCTGCGCAATCATAAGATGATTATCCTGGAGTATGATAATGAAGGATACATGAATACGGGTGCGCAGTTGTCCTATTCGACGCCGCTTGGTCACCGCACATCGACTTCCAACGTCGGCAGTGCACAAGCAGGCAAGCTGTTCCACCACAAAGATACCGCTCAGATTATGGCTGCTACACATATTCCGTATGTGTTCACTGGAAGCGAAGCATTCGCGCAGGATCTAGTGAAGAAGGCTGCCAAGGCGCAGTGGTATGCACAGAACGAAGGACTTGTGTATGGTAAGATTCTGATTGCTTGTCCGCTGAACTGGTTGTCAGATGACAAGGAAGGCACGAACATTGTAAATGCGGCAGTTGACTCCTGCTTCTTCCCGCTGTATGAAGTGGAGCACGGCGTTACCAATATTACGTACAATCCTGAAGAGAAGAACAAGAAGGTTCCGCTTCTAGACTGGCTGATGACGATGGGCAAGACGCGCCACATGAAGAAACCAGAGAATGCGGAAGCTCTCAAATCATTCGAAACCGAAGTAGAGCGCCGCTGGAACATGTTGAAGGCGAAGCACGAAAGCCCTTATCTATAAAATGATATTGAGCCTATGCTCGGATATCTGAATCGAAGCCTCCTTTACCACTCAACATCGTGGTGAAGGAGGCTTTTTAGCGTTAATGAACAGTGCTCTTTGTTCCCACTATTTTCTCTATTCGCCAAACACATGTATACTATAGGAATCAGAATATGCTTGAAGGAGGCGCTGTAAATTGAATGATTCCAGCCTAGAAGCGCAAGCAATTAAACTGGCGCGCGATTTGCTGCACAGCGAACGAATTGTGTTCTTCGGGGGTGCAGGTACCTCAACCGAGAGCGGCATTCCTGACTTCCGGTCTGCGGGTGGTGTGTTTGATAAAGAGTCGAAGTATCCCCACCCACCAGAGGAGATGGTGAGCCGCCCTTATTTTTATGAAGATCCGCAAGGGTTCTATACATTCTATCGTGATAAATTGCTGCATCCAACCGCTCAGCCCAATGGTTGTCACCGCGCTTTAGCTATGCTGGAGCAAGAGGGAAGGCTGAAGGCGGTTATCACGCAAAATATTGACGGACTTCATCAAGCTGCAGGAAGTCGAGAGGTGCTAGAGCTGCACGGAACGGTGCATCGCAACTATTGCTTGAGCTGCGGTGCGGAGTATGATCTGACCGCGGTCCTGAACAGCAATGCGGTGGTGCCTCGGTGCAAAGCGTGCGATGGTATGTTGAAGCCGGATGTGGTGCTATACGGCGAATCGTTGCACGATGATGTCATTGAGCGCGCCATTGACCATGTAAGGGCGGCAGATCTGCTCATCGTTGCAGGAACCTCGTTATCTGTTCAGCCCGCAGCGAGCTTCGTGCAGCTGCGCCGCCCAACTTCGAAGCTGGTGCTCATTAATCGCACAGCGACAGCAATAGATCGTCATGCTGATGCAGTGTATCGCGAACCGGTAGGTCAACTGCTAGAGGAAGCGTATCAGCTCATGTTTAAGCTGCAGCAGGATAAGTCATAAACACGGCGGATACAGAGGTACTCGAATAGGTTGTTTTACTATTCAATCGTGCGTACATAAGGGAGGTACATAGGATGTACATGCTTGGGATAGATCTTGGAACGACAAATCGTAAAGTAGGCATCTTCGATGAAGATGGCCGCGAAGTAGCTTCAGCCAGTCGACCAACGTTAGTAATAGATACGGGAAAGGGTTATTCCGTGTATGATCCTGAGCAGATGTGGCAGGATGTGGCGGATATGATCAAGGAGGTTACCGCGAAGAGCGGGGTATCCGGCATTCAAGTGATCGGTATCGCGAGTATGGCAGAGAGCGGACTGCTCGTCCACCGCGACCATGGAACTGTCCAGTCACCGCTTCTGCCATGGTTTGATACGAGCTCATCGCCGCAGGCTGAGCGAGTTCGCAGCTCAGACTCCGCCCTAGCTTTATTTCAACGTACAGGACTGCATCTTTCGTTCAAGCACGGCCTCCCGAAGCTGTTATGGCTGCATGATCATGATCCGGGCATGTTCCGCGATGCAGTATGGCTGAGTGTATCGGGCTATATCGCTTATCGATTAAGCGGCAGGATGGGCTGTGATCCTTCGCTTGCTACACGTACTTTTGCATATGATATGCGTACTCAGCAATGGGATAAGGATTGGATCACATCATTTGGCCTGCCCGCTGATCTATTTCCAGAGGTGCTGCCAAGCGGTACACCGCTCGGAACTGTCCTGCCGGATATGGCACGAGAGCTTGGGCTGTCCGCTGAGACAACTGTAGCGATCGGCGGTCATGACCATGTGTGCGCTTCGCTTGCTGTTGGCGCTATTCAACCAGGCGAAGTCTTTGCCTCGATGGGAACCGCCGAGACATTAGTCGGGATGATGAACCCGAGAGAGCTGGGGCAAGCTGAATTCGACACAGGCCTGTCCTACGGCTTCCATGTCATTCCGGGCTATCAGTTCTGGATGGGAGGCAATCCTGCGTCTGGCGGTGCGGTTGAATGGCTGCGCAAGCAGCTGGCGGATGAAGCTCTTGGTTATGATGAAATTATTCGGATGATGTCCAACATTCAGGACGGTCCGGGCGAAGTGCTGTTCTTCCCATACTTGTCCGGCAGCGGCGCTCCTTATCCGAACTCGAAGACGCGCGCTTCCTTTATCGGACTGTCCTATGCGCACGGCAAAGCGGACATGATTCGCGCTGTATTAGAAGGTACAGCTTATCAATTGAATATGATTAAGAACAGCGCTGAGCAGGTATCGGGTCATCCGATCCGAGAAGTTCGCGCCGTTGGCGGCGGTACGCGTCTGTCATCGTGGCTGCAGATGAAAGCCGATATCATGAACGCGGCGATAATCGTTCCGCCTGTTAAGGAAGCCACGATGCTGGGTGCGGCATTCACTGCACTGCTCGGGGCAGGGCATGTGAAGGGGGCGCAGGAGCTGCAGGCGCTGGCAGAGCGCAGAGGTGTGACACGCTACACGCCAGATCAGGCGCGCTATGAGCGATACCATGATCGCTATGTGCGGACGTTTGAGCCAGTAGCCGCAATGCTGCGCGGTTTGTCGTAACCGAAGCAATGACCGATGAAACGATGACTCAACTAGATTGCATCCAAAAATAATGCTTGCGGGGATGCCGCACTGGATATCGAGAGGAGGAGTTAGGATGAAGCGAAAGGTAGTACTGGCAGGAGGCTCGGGATTTCTCGGAAAGTCGTATGCGAAGTCACTACGGCACCAAGGACATGAAGTCGTGATATTAACCCGCGGCCAGACAAGTGAACGTGACGGGATCCGTTATGTGCAATGGGATGGACGCACGTTAGGTGATTGGGAACGGGAGCTGGACGGGGCTGACGCTGTTGTTAATTTTACCGGTAAAAGTGTGAACTGTATCTACTCCGATGCTAATCAGAAGGAAATCATCCGCTCTCGACTCGATTCCGTCAAAGTGATCGACGAGGCGCTGCTTCGAGCAAAGCAACGCCCTTCAGTCCTCGTACAGGCGGCCTCGCTTGCGATATTCGGCAATATGAAGGACCCGCGAGATGAACAGGGAGCGCACGGAACGGGCTTCTCCGTAAGAGTGTGCCAGATGTGGGAGAAAGCATTCTTTCAGGCCTCCATTCCGAATGTGCGCAAGGTGGCTCTTCGTATAGGCTTCGCACTTGGTCCAGGCGGAGGAGCGCTGGAGCCGCTAATGAAACTCACTCGGTATGGTCTTGGAGGTACTGTTGGACGCGGAGATCAGATGATAAGCTGGCTTCATCTGGACGACTTGAACCGCATCATCGATTATGTGCTTCAGAATCCCAACGCGGAAGGTATATATAACGCAACGGGTCTGCAGCCTGTCACGAATCGAGAGTTTATGAAGACGCTGCGGACGGTGATGAATAAAGGCTGGGCGCCTGCTGCGCCTGCTCCGATCGTGCGGCTGGGAGCTTATATGATCATGCGCGCTGATCCAGAATTGGCGCTCTCTGGGCGGAATTGTATCCCGAAGCGCCTGCAGGATGAGGGCTTCTCCTTTAAGTACACGGATCTGGAACAAGCGCTAAGGAATATCGTTCAAGGATAGATGAATGCCCGCTATCACTTTTTCGTTGGGCGGTTCTTTTCGTGGGACAGGATGGACGAGCGATATTGTGTTGGTGATTGTTCATAGAATCTCCGGAATTGGCGAGAAAAATATAACGGATCAGTCAAGCCGACAGAGGCTGCAATCTGCTCGATAGATAGATCGGGTCGATCTCTAAGCAGCTGCCTGCCCTTATCGATCCGCAGTTTGAGCAGAAAGGTAATCGGCGACATTTCCGTTACCTGTTTGAACAGGCGCGACAGATAGGCACGGCTGTAGCCAAGGCTGCTTGCCATCTGCTCCATCGTAAATGGATGCGCGTATTGGTTGGACATCATATGGATCATTTGGCGTACAATTTGCTGGGCTTCATTTTCAGGCTTAAGATGCTCTGCATCCTCAGATACATATTGATAGTTAGCGTATGCTGCCATAATAAGATATAGGGAACCGCATGCTGACAGATCACATGCAACTTCACGCTTCTGAAATACAGTCCGCATACGCTCCAAGCTCTCTGCGGCAGTCTCATCTCCGATATCATGGATAATAGGCTTCGATTCCGTGAAGCCGGCGCGCTTGATCAGGCCCTTGGCTTCATCTCCCTTGAAGGCAGCCCAACGATATTTCCATGGCTGTATGGTGTCGGAAACATAGCTGACGAGCTGATTCGGCGCGATCAGAAAGGCATCGCCCGGCCCGAGCTCATAGGTTCGCGCTTCCGTTATATAAGTTCCGTATCCTTCTAATATATGATGGAGCAAATAGTAGTCATAGAGCTTCGGCCCCAGCTTATGATTGGGCTTCGTCTGGCTCTCGCCTGCAAACAGGATATGAAGTCCCTTGCGCTCGATAAGCGATGGATTAGGAGAAACCTCATAGGTAGGCTCATTAGGTTGTTTGCTTGATGACATGGTGTAACCTCCAAGTTAGGGATAAGCTAAGTATATCATTGCTTGATAACTATGACATCACATTTATCCATATGGTGTTCACATCCATTACTTACTCGTTTCCGGTAATGCCATTACAATAGGAATTACACAATGGTATTCATACAGCACAAATAATCATGCTAATGGGAGGTTTTGCCCTTGAAGAATGATCAAGCTTTACTCAAACAATTTTTGGATTGCTTTGGTGCAAGTGATTTGCCGGTTCGATTTTTCCATGCGCCAGGTCGTGTGAATCTAATCGGAGAGCATATTGACTATAACGGAGGCTGGGTTCTGCCAGCCGCGCTCCAGATCGGAACGACTCTATTAATTCGACCTCGTCAGGATCAGAAGATTCGCTTAGTCAGTCTTCAATTTCCAGAGCAAGCTGAAGCTAATTGTGATGAACTGCCAGCGATGAAGACAGGAGTATGGACGGACTATGTATTTGGCGTATTAGATGAAATGAAGAAAGCAAATATGCCGCTTCGAAGCGGCTATGACGTGCTCATTTCTGGGAATATTCCGAATGGCGCGGGTCTTTCCTCATCTGCATCACTTGAAGTCGCTGCAGGATACGCCTTCATGAATATGGAAGGTTACGAGGTGGAGCGAACAGCGTTGGCTCTGCTTGCACAGCGTGCGGAGAATCGCTATGTGGGGGTCAACAGCGGTATTATGGACCAATTCGCCGTTTCTCAAGGCAAGCAGGATCACGCGATCATGCTTGATTGCGACTCGCTCCGTTACAAGCTGGTGCCATTTCGGATTCATGGCTATAAGCTCGTCATCGGCAATACGAATAAGCGCCGGGGCTTAGTAGATTCCAAATACAATGAGCGCCGCTCACAGTGCGAACAAGCGCTTGCGGAACTTCAGCCGAATATTGCGGGTCTGGAGCATCTCGCTCAGCTTAGCCCAGAACAATTCGAAGAAGCTAAGCACCTTATTAGTGATATAGTCGTCAGACAGCGAGCAGAGCATGTTGTGTATGAAAATAAACGCGTTGAACAATCCCTTCAGGCGCTCGAAGCAGGTGATCTTCTCACTTTCGGCAAGCTGATGATCGCTTCTCATGAATCGTTGCGCGACTTGTATGAGGTGAGTTGTTCTGAGCTGGACATTATGGTTGAAGAAGCGCTCGCGGTAGACGGAACGATCGGATCGCGCATGACTGGCGCCGGCTTCGGAGGATGCACGGTATCACTCGTTGCGGAAGAAGCGGTGGAGACGTTCATCGCTGCAGTCGGATCGCGTTATAAGGAGCGCACAGGTTTAGAAGGCGAATATTACGTGTGCGATGTAGGCAACGGTGTGGAAGAGATTGTGGGCCTAGCAGCACAACAACAGGAGGTGTAAACATCATGGCAGTTCTCGTAACAGGCGGAGCGGGATATATCGGATCTCATACAGTAGCGGAACTAATCGCATTAGGTGAAGAGGTGGTCATCGTTGACTCTCTCGAGACTGGTCATCGAGGATCAGTACTGGGCGGTACGCTTGAAGTTGGCGATATTCGTGATCGCGGCTTCTTGGACCAAGTATTTGCGAAGCATGAGATTGATGCGGTCATTCACTTTGCGGCTTATTCTCTTGTTGGGGAGAGCATGACTAACCCGGCGAAATACTACGATAACAATGTTCACGGAACACAGGTGCTGCTTGACGCAATGCAAGCGCGCGGTGTGAAGCGGATCGTGTTCTCTTCAACCGCGGCGACATATGGTGAGCCTGAGAGCACACCGATAGAAGAAGGCGACCGTACGGAGCCGGCCAATGTATATGGTGAGACGAAGCTGACGATGGAGCGCATGATGCGTTGGTTTGATCGCGTGTACGGCATGAAGTATGTGGCGCTGCGTTATTTTAATGCCGCTGGTGCGCATGAAAGCGGGCTGATTGGCGAAGACCATCGTCCTGAGTCACATTTAGTGCCGCTTGTACTGCAGACCGCGCTTGGCAAGCGTGATGAAATATCGGTGTTCGGCAGCGATTATCCGACGTCGGATGGAACGTGTATTCGAGATTATATCCACGTTACGGATCTGGCAGATGCGCATGTGCTGGCACTGAAATATTTGCGCAACGGTGGAGACAGTGATACGTTTAATCTTGGCAACGGACAGGGCTTCTCTGTGCTGGAAGTCATTAAGACTGCAGAGAAGGTGACTGGACGGGCGATCAAGACGGTTATTCGCGACCGTCGCGCGGGAGACCCGGCAATACTGATTGCTTCAGCTGAGCGTGCGAGACGGGTGCTCGGTTGGAATCCGAAACGTGAGTGTCTGGATGTCATCATTGAAAGTGCATGGCGTTGGCATGAGAGCCATCCGAATGGGTATATGGAATCTTAATATAATTCGGTGAACCAATACCAACTGGGGAGGCTCCTATCATGGGAACAATGAATGAGCATCAGGAGAGCGGCATGCGTGACGGCGGGCTTAAAGCCACGGACACCAGTGAAGCGCTGTCCATCTCGGATGAAGTATGCGAGACGATCGAACAATTGATTCAATATGCGCGTGTCAAAGGGATGATCGGCGCATTAGATTGCCCGGAAGCTCGCAATAAGCTGTTGGATTTATTCAAATTGCCGGAGCCGTACGACGGCTATAGTACGGAATATGGCGTTGAGCGGGAAGCTGTTCGAAAGCTGCAAGACATGCTTGTTGTGCTGCTGGATTATGGATATACAATCGGATTGATCCCTGACAATTCGACTACGCAGCGCGATCTGCTGGATGCTAGAATAATGGGTATGCTCATGCCGCGCCCTTCAGAGGCGGCTAATCAGTTTTGGCTTACAGCTCGGACTGAAGGAATTCAGCAGGCAACACGTCATTTTTATAACATGAGTATCGACAGTAATTATATTCGGATGGATCGTGTGTTGAAAAATGTGGAGTGGGAGCATGAGACTGAATATGGTCCGATTCAGATGACGATCAACGTATCCAAGCCCGAGAAAAGTCCGCAGGAGATCGCGCTTGCTAGACAGCAGCCGAATTCATCTTACCCGCAGTGCCTGCTGTGTGCTGACAATGTCGGCTATGCAGGACGCGCTAATCATCCTGCCCGGCAGAATTTGCGCATCATACCGCTGACATTAAATGAGGAAGCTTGGTATTTTCAATATTCGCCTTATGTTTACTATAACGAACACAGCATCGTGTTCAACAGTAAACACGTCCCGATGAAGCTGACGGAAGCGAGCTTCAAGCGCTTGCTGGAGTTTACGGAACAGTTCCCGCATTACTTCATCGGCTCGAATGCGGATCTGCCGATTGTTGGCGGTTCTATACTGAGCCACGACCATTTTCAGGCGGGATGCCATACCTTCCCTATCGAGCAAGCAAGCGCGGATCATACGTTTAACTATCCGCAATATGAAGGTATTCGCGTTAGCATCGTTCGTTGGCCGATGTCGGTGCTCCGTCTAGCGGGAGAGAACCGAGATACATTGCTGCAGGCAGTTAATACGGTATTCGAAGCTTGGAAGCAGTACAGCGACCCTTCTGTCGGCATTTATGCCTATTCAGGAGAAGGTGAGCAGCGTACTCCGCATAACACGGTGACTCCGATTGTTCGCAGACGGGGGACAGCGTATGAAGTCGATGTTGTACTGCGCAATAATCGTACAAGTGAGCAGCATCCGGAAGGGATCTATCATCCGCACCGCGAGATGCATCACATTAAACAGGAGAATATCGGCTTGATCGAAGTAATGGGCTTAGCTATTCTGCCTCCGAGATTATTGCAATCTGTCGCTGGAATTAGCGCGCTTCTGACGGGAGCGGAGTCTTGGGGACAGCGGAAAGCTCAGATGAGCGAGCATGATGAACTCGTGATTCATCGTGATTGGATTGATATGCTGGTCGAGCGCTACGGCTGCAGCAGCAGTACGGCAGAAGCGGAACGGATCGTGAAGTCGGAGCTTGGACGAGCATTTGTTGAGATATTGGCTCATGCAGGCGTTTACAAGCGAGATGAGGACGGCCAGCGCGCATTTATTAGATTCACAGAGCAACTGGGGCTAGTTCAAATCTAGAGAACGGGGTGGTATCTATGACAATTGTAAAGATGGATATAGTGGAGGAAACTCCATATGGACGCAGTCTTCATTTAGAAAATGATCGATATACGATGTTAATTCCGTTGGATTATGGTATTCGTATTATGCACTTTAGTCTGCGTGGCGGTGACAATGTGTTCCACCATGACGTAGATGGGAACATCTCACAGAAGAGTGAGGCGTTTAATAAAATGGGCTGCGACGGTTGGCAGATTCGCGGCGGCCATCGCCTATGGGTAAGTCCTGAAGCATTTCCACGCAGTTATTCTGCCGACGATCAGCCTATTCAATGGACAGCTACGAACCAAGGTATTATTGTAACTTCTCCTGTTGAGCAATGGACTCTCGTACAGAAGCAGATTGAAATTGAGATGACAGAAGACGAGGTCGTTCTGCATCACCGAATTACGAATGAAGGCGCTTATCCCATCACAGTGACGCCTTGGTCAATCAGCGTGATGGCGCAGGGCGGAACGGCAGTCATCCCGCAAACGAAGCGTGAAACGGGAGTGCTGCCTAACCGTACGCTTACGCTGTGGCCGTATACTCGAATGAACGATGAGCGTGTTCAGTGGGGTGAAGATTTCATTACCGTTCGTCAATCCGTAACTGCGGACTGCGCGTTCAAGATCGGCACCAGCAATGAACCGGGCTGGGCGGCTTATGTTAATAATGGCGTTGCATTTGAAATTCGCCACGAACATCAACAAGGCGCCGTATATCCTGACGGCGGATGTTCCTTCGAATGCTATACGAATGAGCATATGCTCGAGCTGGAGTCGTTGGGTGTGATGGCGACGCTTGAGCCAGGTGAGACGGCTGAACATACGGAGAGATGGCGCATTACGCCGAATATGAGCGTCGAGAAATTATTGGAACGATAATGAAGTCGCAGGGAACCGTTGGTGATAATGGCTGTATGGTGCTGCTAGTGTACGGATTGCGAGCTTGAGAGAATGAGAGTTTGAACGTGTGCGAGTATGCGCTGCCTAATATGTCTCTCCGCGAGCATTTGGGTGTTATCCCATTCAGTCAGGATGCTAGGATCCCTTAGATAACTAATAAGAGGACCATCAAACCGCTAATAGTGGTTTGATGGTCCTTTTTCACATTTACTCGCGCAGCCGTAAGTTAAGCCTGAGACGTAAAAAACCGACGTCTCAGGCGCCGAAGTAGCCTCGCGCCGCCGCCAATGCAGCATGGCTGGGGCATGAACTTTTTCAATGGGAGCATATGTGAGATTAAGACTTTACAATCTATTTATCGCGACTCATAATGGATATGATACGATATTACTATATTTTGCCTACACATTATGGAGGTGTGAGAAACATGCGTATTCGTAAAGGGATAGCAGTTATGCTATCTGCCCTGCTTCTTGTGCTCGCTGGCTGTCAATCAGTAGGCGGAGTGGACATAGCAGGTGTAATGACACGATCTGCTGAAGTTACTTCCGGCGAAAGCAAGAGTACGTTATCCATCAAGTTTGATGTAAACGAGAAAGCTGAGCTGACAGAAGAAGATAAGCAGATGTTTACGCTTATGAATGGACTTCAGCTTGATTTGAACACGAAAACGCAATCATCTGAACAATTATCAATGAACGGAAGCTTGAAAATGGGAGGGAAGTCGCTTCCATTTCAGGTTAGTCTAGATGAAAAACAATTCGCCTTAAACGTAGAAGGGGCAAAGAGACCGATTGCCGTCCCGTTGACAGATGATGAATGGGCAAGTATGCAGCTTGATAATGCTGAGATGCTTAAGCTGCAGAAAGCATTCGTTAAGTTCTTCTCGAAGCATGCTCCTAATCCGAAGGTAACGACAGTGACTTCTGTCAATGAGCCGATATTTGGGCAGACCGAATCGCTGAAGAAGATACATATGGAATTCGGCGCTGATGAATCCATTGGCTGGCTTCGAGATATGATGAAGTCGATGATTGCCGACGAGCAAGGGACGAAAGCTTTTCTTGCTGAGATCGGCAAGCTGTATGGACCAGTGTATAACGAGCTTATGTACGATGAATCTTCGATCATGCAGGATGGCGAAGTGTTCTCAGTCGCTGCATATAAGTGGCTGAAAGAGAATGGCAACAAGATGTTGGATGAGCTTGAAGCGGGCTGGAAAGAGATGACGACAGAGTCACCAGAGCTTGCTGTCATCCTTAGCGATAAGACGAAGCTGAAGATTGACATGTATGTTGATGGTGCATTGAATACCAAGAAGACCAACGTTGAGTTCAACATCGCACTGCCAGAAACGGAAGGAGTTCCATTGAAGGGCATCAGCTTCCAAGCTGTATCCGAGGTGAAGAATATCAACCAGCCAATAACAGTAGACAAAGTGGATACGACAAATGCGATTAATCCGGCTGAAGATACTCTGACACCAGGTCAATGGATGAGAAACTTTGAGAAGGATTCCCTCGCATATCAACTGCTGCTTGATGCAGGAATAACAAGCAAGTACATCGTTCTGCCAATCACGGATGATCCGTATGGTGACTGGCTGTACGAGGGTCCTGCTCCTTATGTAACCAATGGCACGACGATGGTGCCGCTTCGTTATGTGGCTGAGCAATTTGATGCGGATGTCAAATGGGACGGTGTATTGAAGCAAGTTCGTATCGTTGACGATATTACGGGCAGTGTAATCGTGTTGACCATAAACAGCAATCAGGCAACAGTTGACGGTGTTGCGAAGAAGCTGCAAGGTGCGCCTGTAATGAAAGACGGCAAGACGGTATACGTTCCGCTTCGGTCTATCGGAGAGCTTCTCGGCGCTAAGGTAGGCTATGAACCTGGTGTAGATACAGATTATGTTATTTTAGAACGTGAATAGGCACTAATAATGAACGAAAGCTCAAGCTTAAAGAGATATCCTTTAGGCTTGAGTTTTTCGTATTTACACGCCATAAAGTGGTATTTATAAGAGTGACAATTGATTTTTATACGATTTCATGGAGGAATTTGCCAATCGAGTGGAGAAAATGAAAGAGGTTACATCGTTCACCTTCGTACGCACCCGATGCGATTGGATCAGGCTGTGGAAGCAGGTGGCATGTAGAAAGCATCCGCTCAAAGGAGTGTAGCACTTATGTCCAAATCATTAGGCTCTAATACCAACATCATTATTCGAATGGAAATTGACAAGAGCAAGTGCACGTTTGCCCAAGTAGCGTCTGCTATCGGAGAAAGCGGTGGCGATATCGTAGCGATTGACGTCATTCGCAGCACGAACACTACGACTGTGCGAGATATTACGGTCAATGTATATGATGGAAGTGTAGGAGATCGAGTAGTAGAAAGACTAAAACCGATTGATGGTGTGAATATCGTAAACATTTCAGATCAGACCTTCCTCCTTCACTTGGGAGGCAAGATAGAGATGCAGCCTAAGGTACCGATTCGGAATCGGGATGACTTGTCCCGCGTATATACTCCGGGTGTAGCACGTGTGTGCATGGCGATTCACGAGGATCCGAAACGCGCTTTTACGTTGACGATCAAGCGTGATACAGTTGCGGTAATCTCAGACGGTACAGCCGTGTTAGGACTTGGCAATATTGGTCCTCGAGCGGCTATGCCGGTAATGGAAGGAAAGGCCATGCTGTTCAAACAGTTCGCAGGTGTTGATGCCTTCCCGATATGCTTGGATACGCAGGATCCGGACGAAATCGTTAGAACGATTCAAGCGATCGCGCCAGGCTTTGGCGGAATTAATCTAGAGGACATTTCCGCGCCGCGCTGCTTCGACATCGAGAAGCGGTTAACGGAAGCGCTGGATATTCCCGTGTTCCATGATGATCAGCATGGTACTGCTGTCGTACTTCTAGCTGCAGTATTGAATTCGCTGCGCATCGTAAAGAAGAAGCTTGAAGATTGCAAGATCGTCTTGTGCGGCATTGGTGCTGCAGGGATGGCATGTACGAATATACTTCTAGAAGCAGGTGCGAGCAATATTATCGGTGTCGACCGTCAAGGCGCGCTTATTCGTACGACTTCGTACGAGAATGAAGCATGGAATAGTTATGCGGCGAAGACGAATCCGAATGAAGAGTCAGGGAGTCTGTCCGAAGTTATTCGCGGTGCGGATATCTTCATCGGTGTATCTGGCCCAGGCGTGTTGAAGAAAGAGGATGTGCTGGCCATGGGAACGGATCCGATCGTATTCGCTATGGCGAACCCGACTCCAGAGATCGATCCGGATGAGATCGAGGGCATTGCGCGCATCATTGCAACAGGACGATCTGACTATCCGAACCAGATCAATAACGTGCTGTGCTTCCCAGGACTGTTTCGTGGTCTGCTTGACAGCCGGGCATCGAAAGTGACAGAGAAGATGAAGATTGCTGCTGCACACGCCATTGCTCAGGTTGTTACAGATGATGAATTAAGTGAGCTGTACATTATTCCGTCAGTTTTTAACGATAAAGTTGTGCCTAGGGTTAGAGATGCTGTTATTAACTCAGCGTATGAAGAAGGCGTAGCTCGCCGCAGAGATTTCAGAGAGAAGAACTCGAACAGATAGTAGATTTGCAATAAGCTTGCTGTCTGTAATAATCATAGAGCCCGTATTCCCTGCATGCTTGGGGATGCGGGTTTTTTGTTGATTCCGGCAAGAAAATATCTATAAATAGTCATTCAAAATAGAAATTTTCATTGACAGACTTTAAAGCAGCTGTACAATATACTTTAATAGATTTATGCATTCATGCTTTTATGCGTTAAACCCTAGAAGGTGTGGATCAATGCAGCGCAGAGGCAAACCACTCGATACAGAGAATGAGAGCGGTGGGTAGAGGGATTGATTATATGCTTCATAAACGGAAGGGGACACATGTTATGAAATCGAAAAGTTATGTATTGGTATCACTGCTGTTGGTCGGCTTATTGACATTTATGACAGCATGCGGAGAGAAGAATAAAGAGGCAAGTGATTCAGCATCTGGAAATGCCGGCACCCAATCCAAAGAGAAAGTGAAGATCGGAATTACTCAGATTGTTGAGCACGCTTCACTGGATGAAGCTCGCAGAGGCTTTATAGCCGCTTTGAAGGATGCGGGCTATGTGGAAGGCGAGAACCTTGAGATTGACTACCAGAACGCGCAAAATGATCAAAACAACGCTGGTACAATTGCCCAAAAATTTGCATCAGACGGCAAGGATCTAATACTTGCGATTGCGACACCATCCGCTCAGACAGCGGCTCAGAACATTAAAGATGTGCCTATACTGTTTACAGCAGTAACGGATCCGCTTGTCGCTAACCTCGTGCAAAGCGTTGAGAAGCCAGGCAGTAACGTGACAGGAACGACCGACCTTCATCCGGAAGCGATCTCCAAGCTGATGGAATTCATCAGCAAAAATGTGAAAGACGTAAAGACAGTAGGCATTATGACTAACGAAGGCGAACAGAACTCGTTGACAAACGTGAAGCAAGCTGAAGACGCGTTAGCTAAGCTGGGTATAAAGGTTGTGAAGGCGCCAGTATCCAACTCTTCTGAAGTGAAGCAAGCTGCTGAATCGTTGGTCGGCAAGGTACAAGCGATCTATGTACCGTCAGATAACACAATCGTTAGCGCACTCAACGCGGTTATCGGGGTAGCGAATGAAAATAAGATTCCATTGTTCGTAGCAGAGAAGGATTCGGTGAAAGCAGGCGGCGTGGCCTCTTACGGCTTCGAATACTTCGATCTGGGATATACCACTGGCAAGATGGCTGTCGAGATCTTGAAAGATGGCAAGAAACCAGCAGATATGGCGGTTCGCATTCCAGAAACGCTAGATCTTGCTCTTAATATGAAAGCAGCCGCAGAACAAGGCTTTGAGGTAACAGATGCGATCAAGAGCGAAGTGAAGCCGGAGAACTTGTTCGAATAATGATCCTGTCTGCAACAAGTATTGAATTGCATGATGTTGCGGTCCGCTCCCATTCAGGGAGCGGGCTTTTCGCTACCATACCATTTCGAAGCTGCAGCGCATGCTGTTCCAGCTCTGACCTGACAGGAAGACTTAATTGATAAACATTTGAAACGTTAAAAATCCTTGCGAGAGGCATAGCGTTTCAACAGAGGAGGATAAAGCATGTTTGATACTGGATTTTGGACTGCTATGTATAAGGCTTTGGAACTCGGATTGCTGTTTGCGCTGATGGCATTAGGAGTATACCTTACGTTCCGGATATTAGACTTCCCGGACTTGACGGTGGACGGCAGCTTTACGACTGGCGGAGCCATAGCGGCCTTATGCATTAGCAACGGTGTCAATCCTATGATTGGCACGCTGCTTGCCTTTGTTGGCGGAGGCATAGCCGGCGCTCTGACAGGTATTATTCATACGAAAGGCCGCATCAACCCGCTGTTGTCCGGTATCTTGATGATGACTGCCCTTTACTCGATTAACTTGCGCATCATGGGTAAAGCCAACATCGGCTTATTATATAAGGAAACGATACTGACCCCGCTGTCTGGAGGTTTTACATTCGTTATCGTGATGGGGCTGTTCGCATTTGGAGTCAAATTGCTGCTGGATTGGTTTCTTCGCACAGAGATCGGACTTGCGCTGCGGGCAACTGGCGACAATTCGCGAATGGTAAGAAGCTTTGGGGTACACACCCATAAGACGATCATTCTAGGCGTGAGCTTATCCAATGCATTGGTTGCTCTGGCTGGGGCACTGATCGCCCAATACCAAGGCTTTGCGGATATTCAATCCGGCGTCGGTATGATCGTCATCGGATTAGCTTCCGTTATTATTGGCGAAGCGATCTTCGGTCATAAGACAATCGCTCGCACAACGCTTGCGGTGCTGCTCGGCGCTGTGTTATACCGCATCATTTTCGCGATTGCATTGCAGCTTGAGCTGGATTCAACAGATTTGAAGCTGCTTACAGCGGTCATCGTCATCCTCGCGCTGACATTGCCAATGGTCCAGCGTTCCTACAAGCAGAGAGCCGCGAGCCGGAAGCGGGCTGCCGAGCTTGCACAAACTGGAGGTAATCTCTAATGCTGAACATCGAACATGTAAACAAGCTGTTTAATCCAGATACAGCTGACGAGAAGCTGGCCTTGACTAATATCTCCCTGCAGCTCCAGCCAGGTGACTTTGTAACGGTTATTGGCAGCAACGGTGCAGGAAAGTCAACACTTATGAACGTAATCGCGGGTGTTATACAGCCTGACATCGGTACGGTGAGCATTGACGGTCATGACGTTACATTCATGTCAGAGCATAAGCGCAGCCAATGGATTGGACGCGTATTCCAAGATCCGATGGCAGGTACTGCGCCTTCCATGACGATTGAAGAGAATCTGGCTATCGCCTATTCCCGCGGGAAGAAGCGAGGCTTAAGCTTTGGAGTGAACCGCGGCCGACGCGTCTGGTTCAGAGATCAGCTGAGTACGCTTGGTCTGTATCTGGAGGATCGATTATCAGCGAAGGTAGGCCTCTTATCCGGGGGTGAACGACAAGCGCTCAGCTTGTTAATGGCTACCTTTATGAAGCCGAGTCTGCTTCTGCTTGATGAGCATACGGCAGCGCTCGATCCGGCACGCGCAGAAATGATCACGCGGTTGACGGAACAGATCGTGCAGGAGACCAAGCTTACGACACTGATGGTAACGCACAATATGGAGCAGGCGATTCGACTTGGCAATCGACTCATTATGATGGATAAAGGGAAGATCATATTAGATATCAAAGCGGATGAGAAACGCAATCTTACGGTTGAGAAGCTGCTGCGACAGTTTGAACTGCTGCGCGGCGAGAAGTTTGTGGATGATCGAGTTGTATTGGGTGGATAATTGCAATGAAAGAGCAGCAGTGCTGAGTGTAAGTCGCTCAGTGCTGCTTTTTTTACACTTTATGATGAAGATTGCCGAAAACGGAGTGTAGAATTTATTGGAAATATCTAGTTGAATTGATGGTAAAAATAACCTTGCTTGTGCTATAATTCCTTTCGATATAGACGCAAATAGAATCGAATCCTGGGGTTATATGGTTGAAAATTGTGGCTGACATTATTGAATCACATTAGAGAGAGGATTTGGCCATATGTCGAAGTTAATGCACAGCATCGTAGTACGGATCATTCTGATCATTACGATTATCGTAATCGTTCTTGGAACCACACTTTTCACTTTACAGGTCAATCAACAAAATAAGATGTATATGGAGTTTTTTGGACAGCGTTTAAATCAGATTGTGGACTTGCAGATACAAGAGCTTCGTGTGGCGGTTCGACAGGCTGCTTTAACGATGGATGACTCCAATAATGTCGGGATGAACTTTACTGAAAATATTAATTTTATGCAGATTCGGCAGAAGCTGAACGTCCTTCTTAAAGAAGATATGGAACATATGTACCTTTTGTCTGCTAAGGTTCCTGCCAGCTCGACACCCGAGAATCCTCACATGACTATGATTCAAGGTGATAACGGAATGGACGAGCAGGGCTTCATCGCTGGCTCCGTATTCCCAATGGATGAAGGAAAGATGGAGGCTGTGCAGAAGCTAAAGACAAGCGATGCCGCCAGTACCAAGGAATACACCTCGAACGGGAAGCAGGTCATCACGACATTAGTTCCAGTTAATAATGAGATGGGTCAAACATTAGCGTATCTGGGCGTTGACTATGATTATAGTATAATTAAGAAGAAGCTTAATGATATGCTTTTGTCCGCAGTCGGCATCTGCGCCTCCATTGAATTGTTATGCATCCTATTCGTAGCTGTCTACATCAGCTTGCAATTAAGACCGCTTAACAAAGTTCGTCGATTGGCTGAGCAGGCTGCAGAGGGCGATCTGACGGTTCGTTTGCATGTAAAGGGCAAGGATGAATTCAGTCGAATCGGATCAGTCGTAAATCAAATGATCGAACGGATAAACGGGCTGCTGCATGAAATACAAGTCGCGTCTAAGGGAGTCACGCTGGCGACAATCGAATTAGCTAGAGGCGCAGAAGAGACGGCGCTGTCTGCGACAGAGGTCAGCGCTGCGATGCAGCAGGTGGCATCAGGGGCGCAGATGCAGCAGTTAAGCGCTGAGGAAACGAAGCGGGCTATGATGGAAATTGCCGCTGGCGTTCAGCAAATATCCGAAACTTCGGCAAACGTGCTGGAGAAGATGGAGATCTCGGCATCGAAGGCAGAGAACGGTCGCCAGATCGTGAATGAAACCGTAATGCAGATGGAACGAATACAAGAAGCGTCCGATATTACTTACGAAGCACTGCAGCGCCTGTCGAATGAGGTTAATCAGATTAGCGAAGCGGTTCATTTCATTCAGGGCGTTGTGAAGCAAACGGAACTGTTGGCATTGAATGCATCCATAGAAGCCGCACGCGCAGGCGCGCATGGCAAGGGGTTTCAAGTAGTTGCAACAGAGGTGCGCAAGCTGGCCGACAGCTCGAAGACGTCACTTAATCGTATTATGGAGCTTATTGCTGAAGTTCATACCTATAGAGCGAATACAGAGCAAGCGGCTAAGCATCAGAAAGATTCTGTTGAATACGGATTAAAGGTTGTTCGTGCCGCAGATGACGCCTTTATGGAAATCACAACTGAGGTTATGAATATATCGGAGCAAGTAAAGGAAGGCAGCGTCGTTTCGGTGCAAATGTCTGCTGCAAGTGAGGAAGTCACAGCATCTCTGGAACAATTAAGTGAGATCGCGAGTCAAAGCCACTCCTCATCGGAGCGAGTAGCGGCGGCTACTGAAGAGCAATCGGCGATGACCGAACAGATTCGGGCATCAGTTGACCAGCTGCAATCGCTGAGTACACAGCTGGAGGCACAGATTTCCAAGTTTAAATTATCTTATATAGAAGACAAGCAGTAAAGGAGATGAGGCAGCTATGAAGCAGGATAAAGTCGTATGGATTACTGGCGCTGCCAGCGGCTTCGGACTGCTTACGGCTGCCTCCTTTTTGCAAGCGGGATGGACAGTCGTAGCGACGATGAGACAGGCAGACAGCCGACAAGAGCGAGTAGCAAACAGCGTGCTGGAGCGTGCAGGAGGCGCGGCGATCAGCCGCTTGCATATATGGGAGCTGGATGTTACATCCGAGCAAGCCGTAACGGAGACGGCGGAGCGTATTGGGCGTACATTCGGCAGGCTGGACGTTCTCGTGAATAACGCAGGCTTCGCAGTCGGCGGCTTCGCGGAAGATATTCCGATGGAACAGTGGCGCCAGCAGTTCGATACGAATGTATTTGCCGTGATTCAGACTTCTTGCGCTGCTATGCGAATCATGCGCGAGCAGAAAGAAGGCTGCATCATTCAGTTAAGCAGCATTAGCGGCCGCATGGGATTCCCCGGAATAGGACCTTATGCGGCTTCTAAATTTGCCGTTGAAGGATTCTCGGAGTCCTTGCGATATGAAGCGCTTGTTCACGGCGTCGATGTTGTGCTTATTGAAGCAGGAAGCTTCAAGACGAACATATGGGATCGCGGACTGTCGATGCTTGGTGAGCAACAGAGCTCGTCGAATGCCGCCTACACCAGCAAGCTAAAGGCGAGTGTAGCGGAGACGAGCAGAACGGCGTCGCCGCCTGAACAGGTTTCGCGATTAATTCTGCGAATCGCAACACTGCCTCATGGGAGAAGACGGTTAAGGTATATTATAGGAAAAGGTGTGAGACAGTCGCTGGCAGCACGGGCCATGCTGCCGTGGCGCGTATTTGAACGTATCGTGTGGAGAATGATCGGTGTTAAGCTGCCCAATAAGCGCAGATAGCTCGAATCCGTATTTGCCGTAAACCGCTGGCAATCAACATAAAGCGAGGTCTCGTGGGTATCATAAGGTTGGAGGTGGTCGCAATGCCTTATAACAAGGCGGAACGTATTCATCAACAACGCAACAAAGCTAGCTTCACGGAGCAGAGCATTACATTGAAGTCTAACAAGGCTGCACGCCGAGCTCCAAGTCTGAACAACATTTCAAAGCAGGAAAAGTAGCTGATCTGACTTCATTATGAAGGCAGCATGAAAGGAGTTCTAGACATGGCCCATAAGCAACCAGGACATTCGAATCTGAATAAGTCAACTCGGACGGCAGACGCTAACAACGCCAAAGGCAAACGTAAGTAGAGCAGGAGGCTTGCAATGAGCAATAATTCTAACACTCATCTAGATCTTACTAGTGATTATTCCTGTGCGAATGCCAATTCTGATGTGCCGCACCTTATGAAGCAGCTGCAGCAGCTTCAAGCGCAGCAAGACGGATCTCCCGAACTGGAGCAGCAATTGAACCATGTGGAGAACCAGCTTCATTTTATTAAGACGAAATGTGGTCTGCGTTAATGACTTGAACTACACGAAAAAGGCATCTTCCCTAGTTAATAGGGAGGGTGTCTTTTTTATGTGACGGATTGTCAAGCTAAGCGCGACAGTTCGTCCATGAATGCTTCGTGAGCAGATTTCCAGCCAAGACATTTACGA